>JAPTWR010000050.1 GCA_028065135.1 Acidithiobacillus sp. | reverse complement strand
CGGATGCATACTATTTCAGGCTTTATGCTAACCTTTTTGGCATAGTCCTGAACTGTCGCCAGAAGTGATAGACGATGGGTGAATATGACGACTTGTCTCTCGGACGCAATGGCACAAAGACGTTGAACAACTGCTTCTTCAAAATTTTGATCAAGTGACGAAATTGGATCATCAAATACAAAAGGTGCAGGATAGGTCCTGCCAGTGACATCGGCAAGAAATGCCGCTATGGAAACGATCCGATTTTCTCCCTCGCTCAACACATCGGCGATGCCACTCTGAGAGGCACCTCGAAGCTGGAGCTTATGAAGGACGCGACCCTTGGAGACTTTAGATTTCACGAGATCAACCTTCACCCGAGATGCGCCGAGGGCTTTGAGCTCCGCGTTGAACCTTTGTACGAACGCATCCGTGATTAAGGCTTCTGCCAGCTCGCCTTTCTTTCTTGATAAACCTGTTGTATCAGCAGATTTTTTAGCCGCCTTGAGCTGATTCAGTAGCTTCAATCGAGTGACTTCTTCATCAATGGCGGCGCGGTGCTCCGCCAACCACTTCCTGGCCTGCAGGCTGTGTAGCGTTTTCTTGTTCTCCTCTCGATTGTCGCTTTTGGCGTCTTCGTCATATTTTGCCGCGAGTTCACCGAGGCTTTTCGACTGGGTGTTGGCTGCTTCAATCCATTTCGGTGAGAGCAGAGGATCAGGAATGGCCTCTTCGGAATCGATCCCAGGAAGCAGGTCTTTTCTGGCCTGCAATTGAGCAAAGAAATCCGTCACTTGGCTGGCGACTTCATCCTGTGGAATGCCAGCTGCATCGATACGCGTCTTCAGCGTCTCCGATGTCGGTAGCGCCTCAATGGTTTGACTGGCGTTTTCGTATTTCTTGGCCGCATCCGTTGCGGCTTTCTGCATTTCGCCCTTCACGAAGTTTTCGAAGGAGATCAACCGCTCCTTGGCCTCCTGGGTCAAGGTCTGGTGACACAGGACACAACGGGAACCATCAGAAACATTCGGGTACTCAGCTTCTTTGTAGGCCGCCGATACGGAGTAGTTCCGGGCCGCCTCCCAAAGCTCTTTCCATACATCAGAGCCGATGCCTTCCAACTCGCTGCCGGAGAACACCTTTTCCGCCGCCGTATCTGCCGCCGTCTTCTTGAGGATCGACTTCTTCTTGGCAGCAATGATTCGTCGGTAATTCTCGTCCGATAATTGTTCCAGATACTTTTGGGCATCCTGGACCAGAGTGTCGATATGCTGTTTCTGCTTTCTCAGCTGCTTCGCTTTTTCTGCCGGTGCCTGTTCGGCAAGGCGCTGGTGCAGCGTTCGGATCTCGGTTTCGTCAGCGCTGCTAAATGTGCAATGCTTGTCGATGTCCTGGGTGGTGGACTTGGCGCTGATAGCTTCGTACCAGATGCCTTCAGGAGTTACCTTCTTGTCAGCCGGGATATTCGGCTTTTTGGACTGGTGCCGATTAGCATCGGCGTCCAATGCCGATGCGACCTTTTCGCATGCGAGGATGAGCGAGCTGAAGAACGATAGAACCGGCGGCTCGTAGCTCACCTCGTCTTCGCTGCTGACAAACACCTTACCAAACGAGGTGTCGAAAATATCAACGCTGTTGAGGTCATCGCAGATACCTTGTCCAGACCAGATATGGGTCTTCGGTACGCCGTCTTGCTCAAACGAAATGCAGGCTTTCTGTGCGGCAGAGTCGGGCTTATAGACATTGCGGTGGAGGGTACCCGTCTCTCGGGCTCCGCATACATGTTTAAGGAGTCTGACGTAACCGGATTTACCTGACCCGTTGTTGCCATAAACAATCGTGATATTGCCCTTGCCAAACTCAAGTGGCTTTTTCGGAGCAAGGGCATTTACACCTTCGACATCACTGATTGAACACAAACGCAGGGAGCCTGCTGCGCCCTGGGAGAACGCCGTAGCAGGAAAGGAACAGGTCGTTTTGGGCAGCTTACCTTCGGCTTCCTGCTGGCATAGGGTTGCGAGCTCAGAGACATCTTTGTCGGTAAGCTCAGACTGCTGGAGTAGCCGAGTAGCCGCAATCTGGAGCCACTGGGGGCGCTCTGAAAACCATTCGGTCAGTGATGCCGATATCCCGCTCATATTATTCCCCCTCAGCTTCCCGCTTGTGTTTAATGAACGTTACCTCGAACGCCTTGCATGGGCGGTATTGCTGCAGGCGATTGGCGAAGGTGAAGGGATCGTTCATCTCGTAGTGCTGGAAGATGTCGAGGCCGCGATCCAGGGAGATTTTCCAGCCGTGGTCGGTCACGATGTGGCGGGCGTGGATCGTGCCGGTACCGTCAAACTCCCAGGTGAAGTTCACGCCCAAGCTGCCTGCGGACTCCTTCATCTTCTCGAAGATGTCCTTCTGCTGTTCGCCTTTGAACTCGTCTTCCGTCGTCACCAGATGCACGGATACCTCCTCATCAGGGGCCTTGTGCTTGACCACGGTCTCCAAAAATTCCATGAAGTTGCGCACCTGGTAGAACAGGCGGATGTACGGATCGGTGACCGTGATCGCGGTCGCACCCTTGAGGTAGGGGCCGAGCAGCGTATCGAAGGAGAGGCCCTTCTGGTTCTCCTGGAATGTGAGGTGTTTTTCTTTGAGGACGGGCTCGGCCGGTGCTAGTGGTTCGGATGGGCTTTGGGGCGAGTCCGGTTGCGCAGCTTCCAAGATTTCCCTGTCTTCACCCTCGGCGATGGTCTTGTGGTAGTAGCCGGGGTATTCCTCCTCTTCGAGCGTGGTGACAGGCTTGGCCCGGCCATCACTGTCTTGATAGGTAAAGCGGACGTTGCCGTAGGTGGAGTCGATGCGCATTAGTTGGTCTTTGACGCGTTTGCGGCCTTCAATCGCGAACCGCAGCAGCTCCTCGACCTCTTCCTTGGTCGCCTCACCATGCGGAAAAAGGATTTTCATCATGCCGGAGAACGTTTTGTTGATGCCATCGCGGTCCCGCGTCGAGATATCGGAGGAGAGGGAGAAGTGCTCCTTGTAGCGGTCCGAGTAATCGTGATTGCGCAGCGAGCGAAGGATCTCGGCCAGGTAGTCCACCACGAATCCATAACCGTTGGAGAACATCTCGCCCCGGATAATGTCGACCTCCCAGCCGGGGATGTAGAAATGGATGCGGTCCAGAAACGCGGAGTCGTAGAATTTGTTGGGCAGTTCGCAAAACAGGTCCGAGTGTTTGAGCATGTAGGGCACGGTGTGCTGGGTGTTGCCCACGAACACCATGGAGGCCTCCGCGCCCAGCGTCTCGACGCCTCGCGAGAAGGACTTGTTGGCCATGTAGTTCTTCATGATGTCGACCAGGGCCTTGTCGACGCGCTTTTGCTTTCCGGCAAACTCGTCGAAGGCAACGCAATCCCAGTAACCGACTAGGCCGATCTTTCCGGAAGAATTATTCACGAACAGCTTGGGAACCGTAACCTCGCCGCCGGAGATCAGAATGCCGTGGGGCGAGAACTCCGAGTAGATATGCGACTTGCCGGTCCCCTTGGGGCCAAGTTCGATCAGGTTGTAGTTGCGCTCGCAAAACGGGATCAGTCGAACCAGTTGGGTCAGCTTGCTGCGCTTGCCGTACATCTCCGGGTTGAAGCCGATGCTTTGCACCAGCAGGTCGATCCATTCGTCGGTGGTGAATTGTTTGCGGGCCTCAACGTAGCCGTCGAAATCGAAATGGGAGAGCTGGATCGGCTTTAGGGTCGACAAGATCCAGGGGCTGGCGCTTTTGTCTTCGGTGAACTCATATTCCAGATCCGCAATGCACCACACGCCGCCGACCAGAAGCTTGGGGTGCTTTTTCACCGTTCCGGAATCAACCAGAACCTCTTTTAGCCCTAAGTTGGAAAACTGCGCCTCGTAGACATCCTTCTTATCGTTCAGGTCAACGCTGATTTTGTCGATGACCTTGTAACGTCCCTTTTCCTTGATGTTCGAGCGGACCAATCCGGCTTCATTCCGATGCACGTAATGCTTGGCAAGGATCTCCTTGACTGTCTCGATACCGGTCTGGATGGTCGGCTCATCACTGGTGGCACAATACTGTCCCAGCAGGTATTCCAGCACGTAGGAGGGAACGATGGCGTTACCCTTGACCGTCTTGACGAGATCCTTGCGGACAACAAGTCCCGGGAAGTGTGTGTTGATTTTCTGGTCAAGTTCGTTCATCGGTAACCTGTCCTTTAAAAATCGAAATCGCTGGTAAATGAGCGTCGCATCAAGTACCGGAGCGACTTGTATTCTTTGTAATGCGAAGTTCCTGCGTGCTTTTCCTCCAGCCGCAGAATGACCTCCTGGCCGTTTGCTTCGTCAGCCTTGCGGGCCAGCACAAAGCGCACCTGTAGTTCCCGCTCCCGGGGATTGTCCGAGCTCAGGTCAAAGGTAAGATCGTGACTGTCAGAGATCAGGTCGCCTGCCTCGGTGTAGATGCCAGCCCGCAGTACACGCAACTGGATCTTGTCAGTGACCGGCCCGGCCTGATACATCGTCACCGCCAGTTGCCCGGAGGTGATCACCGAGCTGGCTCCGCGCAGGATGTCCACCTCGACGGCGGTGACATCGCTCTGGCGCTTCTTGTTGATTTTGAGCACTGGGATCACCACTTCCTGCAACGATGCGCCGCCATGCACAAAGCGGCTGCCGGAGCCTTTCAGGCGCAGGCGGTTGATCGACTTGGGAATCTGGACCTCCACCTCACCGGCAAGGCCAAGCTGCTCGGGGGTGAATTTGTGCAGGCTGGATGCCGCGACGAGCCCCTTGCCGAGCACGAAGCGGCGGTCCCGGAACAGAATTTGATCACCCTCGGCATCGACCCCGGAAAAGTCGCTCTCGTCGATGGCGCGGTTCTGGTAGATGAAGCCATGGTCCGAGGTCACTAGCAAGTTGTTGGCGTTGGCCCCGGTCAGCTTCTTGATCAGCCGAATCAGCTCTTGCAGGGTTTCTTCCACCGCCTCGAAAACCCGCTCCTCGGATTCCCGCTTGTCGCCGGTGGCGTCGATCCTATTATGGTAGACGTAGATCACGTCATGGTCGCGCACCAGTGCCCGGCAGTCGTCACCCTTCATGGCCATCAGTTCGTCTGCTTTGCAGGCCGTAGCCCGTTGACTGATTGCCTGGCCAAGGATCTTGATGCGGTTGGCCGTTCCCTGGGAGCTTTGCCCATCCACCAGCACGGTGCCGGTCTCGTTGTCGGCAATCGCCAGTGCCTTGTTGGGCAGAAGCGCCGCCATGCCGAGCTGGGTGTAGCTGGGCAACATCGAAAGCGCCGGTTCCAGTTCTGCGCTGTAACGATCCTCCTGGCGGATCAGGCTCAGCAGTTCATCACCGATCTCGTAGCGCATGGCGTCGGAAATGATCACGCAAACCTTATTATCCTTGCGCAGAAACGGCCGTACCCAATGCTCGAAAAACTCCTTCTGTTTGCGCACGGGGAAGGCTTCCCATTTTGATGCCGCATCCACAAAGGTCTGGAAGCGGTCGCCCAGCTTCAACAGATAGTTGTTGGAGTAGAGGTTTTCGACCTGATCGGTCAGGCTACCCATCAGCGACGCCTGTCCCGACATGCGCACATGGTAGGTAAACTTGCGGTAAAGCTGATCGAGCTGATACCAGATGCGGCTGTAGCGCTGCACGCCTTCGGCCAGGCTGTCCATGGATAGCTTGGCCTCGCCCAGTGCGTGGGTAAACTGGGCGGCGTAATCGACCGCCTCGTACAAGTGGCGATATTCACGATACCAGTGGCCTTGTCGCCGCTGGCGAACCCAGATCGCCACGTCACCGCTGGAGGCCGTGCGGGATGCCACCGCCCGCACCAAGTCGCTGATGATCTTCTGGTCAATCAGGCGGAAGTAATCCAACTCGATCAACTCCCGGAAATCCCGCTTGGCCAGATCCTGCTCAATCCCGAGGACCTCGGCGCATTCTCCCGAGAGGGTCTCGAAGCCGCCTTCGAACTGACGGCTGTCCTTCCAGCGCTTGAGAAACACCATGGCGTCGCCAGTCAGTTTCACCTGGCCGTCGGTGCCCATGGCGTAGCAGGACTTGAACAGCTCGATGGCGAAGTCGCGGATGCCCGGCTCGTCGGACTTGTAGCCATAGCAGCGGGTCATCTGTTCCCAGAGGAAACCGTCCAGGCTGCATCGGCCTATCAGCTTGATCTTCTCGTCCCGGCCGTCGGCCAGCTCCTGCAGCAGGTTTTCAACCACCGCATCCATGCGCAGCTCGCTGCCCGTGCATACCGCCAGCATCTTCAGGCGAATCTGTCCGGCGGTGTCGTCCGCTTTCAGCAGCTTCTTGAGGGCGTCCTTGCGTTTGACCGCCTGGAAGAACTCCGCATGGGCCTGCACCACATCCGTAAACTCCAGGCCGAGCTCCAGTTCGGACAGCCAGATGGCCACCTGGTCGGTGCGGAACTCGCCGTGGGCCAGTTGTACATCCAGCAGCCAGTTATCCAGATCGGCGGGCTGAGGGCCTTCGCGGTAGAGCAGGAATTTCTGTTCCGGTTGCTCACGGAGCAGCTTGTACTTGATGCCGTACTCGTTGTTGATCAGTTCCAGCTTCTCGACGCCGTGAAGCTGAAGCGCCTCGAAGTCGTCACGCAACTCCTGTTTGGCGTCGTACCAGAAGACGATCCGGTGCCGGTCGAAGAGTTTGGTCAGGGCCTGGGCTATGCGGTCGTTCATGCTTTCCCTCCCTTAGTTCCCAATTTTGAATAGTTGTGATGAATCATGGCGATGATATTGTCCAACCGGCGCAGCAGATCGTCATACGTCATAATGTCGACGATGTTGGCGTACTTACGCTTGATTATTTCAAAATCAAACAGCTGGTCTACTGTGAAATCCTTGTCTCGGCCAAGAATGAGCATCGCTTTCGGGTTGGTAATCCTGATTTCGAAATCAGCAGGCAATTCTGTCTTGCGCTTTCCCTGAATGGCACGCTCACCGGTTCGCCCCCATTTACTCAAGTGGAATAGATACTTCTCGACCTGCATGACAGCCTCTGATAGCTCGCCATTTGGGGTGTAGTTGCCGCGAGAGCCTGGCTTTTTTGAGAGCAATTGATGAGACTCTGGTCTCTTTATTTCAATAACATCCACAGTCCCATTGGCATCGACAAGCATTAAGTCAATTTCTCGTTTTGTCTGGACCTTGCAGCCCTTTGGATAGAAGTCTTTGGTGTGCACTTTTTCGAGAAGGGCTACGTATTTGGGAAAAATAAGTAATATGAACTCAGCAATCTGTCGTTGCCAATCTTCCTCCTTATATCCCTTGGGATTGGCCTCAACATCTAGCAGCATTGCTGAAAGCTCATCTCGAACATACTCGAATTTTTTCGGTTCGTAGTCCTTAATGAAATCGATTTTCGAGCGATTTCGGATGGTCTTCTTCTGGTTGAGATAGGTGTCCAGCTTGGTTTGAGCATCGGACATGGTACCCAGGTAGTCTTTCAAAACCCCAGATACTCTGGCTCTCGCGTAATGAGTTAATTCCGTAGTAGTGGGAAAATTAGCCAGTAGCTCATCAAAAGCCTCCGGTGGAATTGCGCCGCCCGCGTCACCGCCTACCACGATAGGCTCATCAATAAGCACATCAATTCTGCGAAAAATGGAAATGTCCCGGGTGGCAATGAACGTTTTGTCACTTAGTTTCATCTCCTTGGCAAGAAGCAGATCATGTTTGAGGCCAAGAATTTGGTGCTTAACCCGAAAATATGGCCCGTTAGCTACGCCAAAGAGAAAGGTGTACTCGAACTCGTCAACCTCTTCCGATTCAACTTTTTCAACTAGGTCAGCTCGTTCGAAGGAGAATGTTTTCCGAAGAGTTACTCGGCCTTCAGTCTCAAGCTTATGTCCAACAAGGCGCGGGTCTCGAATATCGCTGGGCTGATATTTGAGCAGGATCCGATCTTGCTCTGATATAAACTGAATTGTTTTACTCATCGGCAGCTTCCAGACCGGGAATCTTCTTTAAGGCCGCCCCGAGTTTGGGGTAGTTGACCTTCACGCCGTCGTCGAGGTCGATCTCCACCTGCTCGGTGGCCAGCGGGTACAGCACCTCGCGTTCGTACTCCTCCATCTCGGCAATCATCTTGGTGACCTTCTCGATATCCTTCAGGGCCTTGGTCTTCTCGCCCTGGCTGCTGCTGGCGCTGATGCTGACCGCCTCCAGATGGTTCTTGTGCGAGGTGAGCTTGGTGCGGAATTCGCGCAGGTAGTCGTTGAGCACCACGCTGACGGTATCCGGGCGGTAGCGGTGCATGTAGATCAGCGCGTTGAAGCTGCCCTTGGGGCTGGAGAACAGCCAGTAGATGGGGCGCTTCTTGTAGCGCCTCACATGGTCGCTGTAGAAATCCTTGAGGAAGTAATCGCGGATGTCGCGGGCCTTGCCATTTTTGCCCAGCGCCTTTTCGACGAACTGGAGGTTTTCCTCATAGTGCTCATCGCCAAAGGCCACGCGCAGGAATTTATGGAACCGCTCGGCGATGTCGTCGGTGAACCAGTCGCCGTCGAGCATGGGGATGACGTTATCGTCATCGGCCGGGAAGCTGGGCTCCGGAATCCGCTTTAGATAGTCCTCGATGGCCTCGCCCTGATTGACCAGGATCAGCCCCGGCTTGTCCAGCGCATAGCGGCCAAACATGCAGCCTACGGCATAGGAGACCAGCTCGCACATGGTGTCAGCCAGCAGCAGCGCCTCCAGCTCGTCCTCGCTCTTGTCGTTACCGTAGCGGTAGTGCGGGTTACAGGTCAGAGTGATTTCGTTGAGGTCAACCTTTTCATTCAGCTCATCTTGCAGGCCATAGGCCTCGATGAAGATACGGTTGTTCTTTTCCTCCAGCTGGTGCATCTCCAGCGTCATCTCCCGCCAGTGTGCTCGGAGCTTCTGGTAGGTTGCCTTTAGGGTCGGTTGACGATAGTCGGGATTCAGTAGTGGGAGGATGGTGAAGTCCCAGGACGTTTCGTAAAAATCCCAATCTAACTTAGATTGCTCTAAACAGGTCTTGGCAATAGTGATAGGTTGATTGTCAGGAATCTCAACTACTGGAATACGACTCATTGGGCCTTCGTGATAATCCAGAGTCGGCGACATTACTAACAACAGAGCGTTTACAACTTTGGTATTCGTTAGAGCCAGAAGAAACAATCTCTTTTCTTCGCTGTCGCAGAAGCAAACAGATCCTTTGCTTTCAAAAATCATCCCTTCTGGAAGGTATCTCATTGAGAGGGTGCTTGAGATTGTCGACCATGTAATTCCAGGTTGAAAGATTCGATTTAGGTTGAAGTTGGTCGCACGTATACGTCCAGTCTCATGTTTGGTCGTCCTCATTACTTCGCCGTCATTTTCCCAATCAATGACATGCTCTAAATTCCCATGCCATCTCCGGAATGATCCACCTTTACTTACTGGGAACCATTTGGCTCCAGAGGAAAGAGCCTCATCGCGGTTGCCCGCATCAAAGCAACTTCTCTTAGGTGAAACTTCATGCCAGAGCTTCAAAAATCGGTCATTGTCTCCTGTGACAACACCATGAGTGGGTGAGCCAATAGTTCCAAGCGAGTTGGAAGATGCGAAAATTGTCCGCACACGACTGCTAATCCAATATGCGATTGGCTCCCCAGGTATTTTCATGAAATCATCACTAGACGCTTTAAAGCGCCACCCACACTTGGGATTGCGTATTGCTTCAATAGCAGCGCGGGCCTTTCCCGCCTCCGATGACCCATCTATTAGGCGTATATAGTCGCCTTTGTAGTTCGAATGCATGGTGGTAGAGAGGACGAAAGCCGTTGTTGATACAACTTCTCCACCGATTGAATCGAAAGCACGTTCACCAAGATGTGCGGTGCTCAAGATTGTATTTTCCCTAAGAATCCTTATACGCAGACTCTCAAGTCTTGAGAGAAACATCCAACTTTGCATTGTGATCATTGCAATCATGCCGTGTTCACGGCCTAAACCGAGATTCCGGTCGATGAACATTGCATATAAATCGAACTTACTATCTTTGTAGTTCTGTTCGGCCCATGCCTTAAGTCGATTGTTCATCCCTTTGCTACCCATATACGGCGGATTCGCAATCACCACATGGTATTTCGGGCTCAGGTAATCGGCCTGCCGCAGGGCTTGCAGCACCTTCTGATGGGTCATGCTGATAAATAGCTGCCCGGAGACGTTCTTCGACTCCAGAATCCTGAGCATGCCGTCCACGTCGGTGACATCGGGACGGATCAGGGATCCGAAGTTGTCGGCCTCTTCGAACTGGCGCAGGGTGGTTTGCAGTGGCGCGGTGAACAGGTCGCGCCCGACAAAATCCATGTACTCCTTCAACTCATTGCCGTCGAAGTGGACATTTTCCAGCACGCAGATGTTCGGCTTGACGCCCTTGTTGAAGAACCGGCGCTGTTTGGCGCGGGCCTTCATGGTCAGGGCAAAGGCGGCCAGCTCCCCGGCGCGTTCGTCGATCTCGATGCCGTAGAGATTGTGGGTGAGAATCTTCTCCGGGATCTCGGCGGGATCAACGCCTTCCTCCTCGTAGATGGCGTAGAGCAGGTCGAAGGCATAGGTGAGCATGTGGCCGGAACCGCAGGCCGGGTCGCAGATCTTGATCTCTTCCGGCTTGGCGATGCGCAGAAAGTCCGATTCGGCCTGTTCGGGCTGGATGTAGTAGTCCATCTGCTCGATCAGCTTCGAGCCGGGACGATTGAGCAGCCACAGGCGGCCGAGAGAGTTTTCCACCAGGTAACGGACGATCCAGTGTGGGGTAAAAAGCTGGGTGGCGGCCGGGATGTTCTCGGGCGTGATTTTCTTGTTCTTCTTCAGGCCGTCGAACACCTCGTCCTTCTTCTCGGAGATGTAGAACTGGTAGAGCCAGCCGATCACCTCGACATCCTCGCAGGCATCCGGCGTCATCGCCTCGCGGGTATAAGCGAGGATGGAGTTGCCCGAGAGCAGGTCGTCTGGCATCAGCAGCTCGGTGTAGTCATCGATGCGCTGAAACAGGAACGGCATTGCCTTGTTCCAGAAGTTGCAGGCGGCGACCAACAGCAGGCGGTAAGCCTCGCCCTGCGGGTCGCGGCTGGGCGCTTTGCCGTCGAGCAGTGCGAAGATCTGCTGCCGGACCTTGTCGTGGACCATCTCCTCGTCGATGTGCCCCATCTTGGCTTCGGCCAGAATCTCGGGCTGGAACTGTCCCTCGGCGGGCGACACCACGCCGATACGGGTGTAGCGGTTCACGTCCATGAAGCGCAGGGCGCAGAACCGGTTGAACCAGATATAGGCCACCCGTTCGATGACCTGTTCCTTGCCGTGGCCCTTGATGGCCTCTTCGAGCTTCTTGATGACCTCGGTGCTTTCCCGGCGGGCGGCGCTGTTTTCAGCGAGCACCAGTTTCATCTTGGCGGAGACCTGCTCCAGCAGACTGCGCCTGGCGAACTGGGCGAATTTTTTTAGTTTTGCGGTTTCCATCTATTTAGGCTCCTCCGGCTGCAGCAGCGGCCAGGCGGGTGACCGGCCACTTGGGGAAGTTTTCATTCCATTTGTCCAGGTTGACGACATGACAGCTTGTAGCCAGTGCCTGGACCCAGCGGCGTGATGCTTTGCCCACCGGCAGCTCCTGTTTCAGGGATTTCTGCATCCGGCTGTTCAAGGCGTTGTCAAAGGTGATAAGGCAGACGTAGTGAACCGGCTTATCCACCTTCTGCTCGGCATACCGGTAGAGATAAGAATCCCGGAACTTGTATTTCAGGTAGTTCTTCAACCACTTGAAACTGGCTTGCCGCGAGTTTGTCTCGACTTCGGTGGATGCGCCGAGGACGTCGTAAATCGAGGGGTCGTCGTAGTCCTTCAGTTCCACGTAGACATAGGCCTCAGCGAACTCGGCGACGATGTCGACGCCTTTCATGGGCGCACCGTGGAATGTGGGTTTGGTGCTGTCCGTCTCATCGAAGACGAATGCGTCCAGGGCATCCTCAAAGCGGAATTCGAAACCGTCAGCCTCAACGATCTTCATTTGCCGAGGCCTCCCATGTCGTTTTCGATCTCCTGGTTGATGAGAAAGCCAAAGGCCTCGTCAATCGGGTTCGGCGTGATTTTCAGGTAGTCCTCGGTGGAGGCGACTTTGATCTCGGAGGTGTCCACATCACGGTACAGGCTGTGGAAGCGAACGTGGTCATCCTTGCCCTTGTCCATGAGCAGATCGAACCACTTGAGCAGCACATAATCGTGGGTCGCCAGAATGATCTGCTGGCCGTTGCGTGACAGCTCCAGCAGGATCTGCACGAGCAGCTTCATCAGCTTGGGGTTCAGGTTGGATTCGGGCTCGTCCCAGAACAGCGGGCCACTGACACCGGGCTGGATCGCGCCGGTTTCCAGCAGGCGTGAAAGCATCCCCGCCTTGCGGAAGCCTTCGGCCATGGAGTTGGCGGAGTATTCGGCCGTCTCGGTTTTGAAGGTGACCTTGCCGCCGCCATAGAACACGAAGCGACCGCCGCAGATACCTTCGATCTCGGCCATGGCCCATTTGGATTTTTCGTGCAGGGTTTCCGGGCGGACCTCGGGGAGATCCAGCAGCAGGCAGATATCCTGATAGGTCTGGTCAAAGGAGAGGCCATATTTCTCGTACAGGCTGTTGAACCCCTTCATGAACGAGAGGACTTCCTTAGTCGGGATGAATACCGCCTCGGCCTGGTACTTTTCGTATTTGGCACAATCCTGAACGGCCAGCGCCTTGGAGTTGTTGAAGAAGGTCGCGGCGATCTTCTGCCCCCCAGCGAACCTCGCCGACACAAAGGCCTGATCGGTCGCGCCCTGGCGATGCATCTTGCCGAGCTTGTCGTCCAGGGGCATGAAAAGGCGCAGCAGCTTGGCGGTCAGCGCCGCTTCGAGCTCATCGTCACCGGTATCGGGCTTGTTCTTAAACAGGGGCGCACCGGCGCAAAGCCCATAGGCCGCCTTGAGCAGATGAGTTTTGCCGGTGCCGTTCTCGCCGATGATCACGTTGATTTTTGGCGAGAGCTCCAGTGTCAGGCCGGTGAAGACCGTGAGGTTTCTGAGTTCAAGACGCTCGATCATATTTGAATCCTTTTTCCTTTGCGGATTTCATCCAGCAGCGCCTCGCGCATGGATTCCAGGTAGCGTTCCACGTCGGTCTCGTCGGCCAGCCAGGCTTTGTCGAAAGAGACCTTCACCGAGCGGCTGGGCACGTACTCAATGCGCGGTTCCGGTTTGGCCGGTGGCGTGGGCTTCGTACCTTCATCCGGCGTAGCGGTTTTACCGGGTTCCGGCGCAGGCTCGGGTGCCGGTGCCGGTTGCACCCAGGAGGTCATCTGCGAAAGCAGCCGCTGGTAGTCGCTTTCCTCAAACCGGCGCAGGGTGTCGCGGATGACGGCGATCAGTTTCTGGCGCTCGATGGCCGTGTTGAATTCGTTGAACGGGCGGGTGACCTGCTCCTGCTGATCGCCGTTCAGTGCGCTGAATTCGGTCATGCCGCAGAGGCGACCTTTGAGAGCGGCGACCGTTTCCTTGGCCTTGGCAATCTCGGCCTCGATCTGGGCAGTAACCTTCTCTTGCAGGGTTTCGACTTGTGTCTTCACCTGCTGCATGCGGTTGCCCTTGAAGCATTCAGTATCGGTCAGGCTGGCGACTACCTGAGCGGATTCATCGCCTTCGATGTAGGCGAAGTTGGGTTCCTGGGTTTGAACGAATTTGCGGGCGTTATCGAAAATGTCTTTCTGCGGGCCGCTCATGAATTTGCGGACAGGATCGATGACGTTTTCCTTCATATCGAGCAGTGCGTCTTCCTGGCGGGTGAGCTCAGTCAGATACCAGGTGTAGGGCTTGCCGGTCAGCTCCTTGAGCTTCTCAAGCACCGGAGTCAGCGCATTCAGGAACGGATACTGGGATGCCTGGGCCGCCAGCGGGTTGAGCTGATGCATGAGCTCCTGGAGCGCGGTACCGGTCTCCTTGCCGAGCGCCTTCGCTTCACTGGAGCGAGGCGGGGCATCGAAGAAGTCCTCAAAGAACTCCTTGAGGGCGCGGACCTGCGATGCAGTAAATTCGACCTGGGGTTCCAGCACCACATTACCATGGCCATGGGTGTTGCGCAGCGCCCGTTCCAGTTCATCCTCTTCCAGTAGGTTTCCGTCGGTGCGAACCTCGACCTTGCCGCGTGCGCAGAGGTTGGCTAGGATGCAAAGCACGGCGGCGTAGTACCAGCCATAGGGTTTGCGCTCGAATTTTTCCAGCAAGTTTTTCAGCGTGGTACGCACGCCGCCCCGATTGTTGCTCTGGATGAACGCCAACATCTCCTGCTCGGACTCGGCCAGGGAGGTGGCATCGTTGCCGAGCAACCCCTGCTGCGAATGCTTGAGAAATTTAGCGATATCATTCTCGGCGTAGGTGATGCCGCGCAACATGCGAAGGTTCGGATAGGCGCGGGAGATGAGCTCGTGGAATCCGCGCAGCACCCGGGTCTGGGCATCCTCGGAACTGATTTCGATGTCGGCACCGGCCACAAACAACTTGGCCTTGCCCACCAGGCTTTGAACGCGCTGCTGCAGTTCAGCATACCGGTCCCGGTTCTGGAAGCCCTTGTCGGTCAGGATGCGTTTGACCGCCTCCTGTTGCGTGATCGAGATGTTCTGACGGATGTACTTTTCCGTCCGCTTGTACATGAGGATGTCGCGAACGAGCCGTTCATCCGCAGGCATCAGTACCAGCAGTTCGTCCCGGCCCATGCTCTGCATCCGCAGGATGGACTCGCTTTCGGCGTTTTCATGGAACGGACTGATGACATGGATGGCCAGCTCGTACTCGCGCCCGTGCAGTCGGTCATCGAGCTTTCTGGAGAACGGGTAGTCCTGGCCCCCTTTGTTGTCGCCAGGGGCGTCGTAGCGGATCTTTCGATGCTTGATGACATGGTCGAAAACGATCTTCTCAAGCTCGGCGGCAACGTCTGATGACTCCACCTCCGTGTTCTTGATCTCCTGCTCGACGTCTTTTTCCTCGTCGGTCAGGTATTCGTAGATCTCGCCATTACGCTGGACATAGGTCTGCTGCTCCAGAAGGCTCAGGGCTTCTTCGACCCGTTTCCGCAGCGCGGGCAGATCCTGATTGAAGCCGTCCAGCATCAGGACGCACAGGTTGCGAAGAGTTGGCTTGAACTCCTTGACGTATTTGACAAGGAAGAGCGTTTTCAACAACCGGATCGCGAAGGGGCCATCCAGATGGTTTTCGGCCTGGATGATGGCCCGTTGAATGTTGGATTTCAACGCGGTGCGGATGCCTTCGAACATCAGGTCGAAGGTCGCCAGCTGACCGATTTCATGCCCACCGATCTGGATCGCCACCTGCTGGAATACCCCAAGCATGGAACGTTCGCCCACCGAGCTGTGCTTGCCCTCGAAGGCGTTGTGCTGGGACAGATTCTGAATGGCGGACTGGAACAGCGCGAACTGGTACGGGATGAACGGATAGCTGTGAATGAAGTGATCCCGATCCTGATAGTTTCGGTAGGTTTGCGAGCCGTCGGCAAAGTCGAACAGGGTCTTAAAATTGTTGGACTGCGCGTGATAAATGTCCGAGAGCAGACGAACGCCTTCTTCGGTTTTCATCAGCAGACGCTTCTGGATAACCTCCGCCACGTCGGCACTGGTCAGCTTCATGCGGTTGGCGAACCGGGCCTGGATTTTTGAGAAGTCGTTGCCTTGCTGTTTGCCCATCTCGCCGACAACCGTTCCCATGTCCTCCTGGGCGGTCACGATGACCCATGCACGGCCTCGGCATTTGGTGGCTAGGCTCTCGGCAATGGTCTGGAGATTGGTCATCAGCTTGACGTTTTCAGCGATGTACTGACCGACCTCATCGACAAAGAAATTCAAGTGGAAATCGGGCAATTGCCGCTCGATATACGCATGCACCTGTTCGGCAAAATCCTCGATGGAGACACGGTATTGGCTGCGGTATTTATCGAGTATCCCCATGGCGGAGGACTCGTCACCACCGGTTGCCTGGGCATAGCCTTTAGCAATATTTTTCGCTTCGAGTAGGGCCTGCTCACGACCCTTTTGCCATGTTCTACCCGCAGTGGACTCATAGGCCGATTTGAACTGTTCATAGAGGCCACGGCTGTCGAGGTCGCGCTCGAACTGGGCGATGTGCCCCTGCTTGCCGTAGTAACCGCACATCTCGTCAAAGACCTTGACAAAGACTGCGAGGAGCGCATCAATCTGGGCCTTGCTGATGACATCCGCTTTCTGGTCGATGTTGAACAGAATACTTTTCGACGGGATGGCGACGGCTCGCATGAGATCGCCACGCAGGATCTCGTTGTCTCCACACTTGGGAAGGAACAGGTCAAGTGCGGATGCCCCGTCGATCTGCCGGTTTTCGAGCAAGAGCGCCAGCATCTTCAACAGGTGGGATTTGCCTGACCCGAAGAAACCGGAAACCCAAACGCCATTGGCACCTTCATAGTTGTTGTAGGCGTCCAGAAAGGACTCAAGCCGCTTCTCGACTTCGTTGGTCAGAACGTATTCTTCAATCTCGAGGCGAAGGCTGGCTTCATCGTCAGCTTTGATGACCCCTTCAATCGGGCGGTCAAGTGGCTTGTTAAAAATGGTCTTAAGAGTCATCACGCTTCCCTTGTTTATGCTTCGCAGTGAAAGATGTTGAATGCCCGGTAGTACTTGTCGTCATGCAGCCTTCCGAAGAGATCGAGCGATGCTCCAGACTCAAGGGAGTGGGTGTAGGTTCCCGGGAAAAACATGATGGTTGGCTTTTCTTTCGCCGTGCTCTGCAAATTGTTCAAGACGTTGTGCGAACGGATATAGGGGAACACCTCGCCAACGCCGGACAGAAAAAGAACCTCGAAATCGGTGCTTGCCAACTTGGCTGCAATGGCTGGAACAAGATGCGCTTCGGGGTCCAAAACCCCTTGCAACAGTTCTTTGAGCTGCTCTTTGGAGACAGAATCCTCCATTTCGACAATCTGGTCCCAGATATCACGCTCTTTGAGGATTTCTATCGAAAGGTCATACAGATTGATTTCCAGAATCCGGACACCGGCCTGCTCAAGGCGATTAACCAGCTGACGCTGGAGCCGCTCCATTTCGACGGACTCTTCCGGCTTGTAGGGGCAGATAAAGAACGGGACCTCGTTGCCAAGTCCTTGCTTATTGAGAAAACGCTGGCCCGAGATCACTACAAAGAGATGCTGAAATCTGTCCTGCATCGGCATTCTGGCTATATCTGCTGTCACCGTTTCATCCCCTTCACATCGAATTCAAATACAGGGAAGTGCAAAATATCTCTGCGGCTGCCTTGATGGATCAGATCCAATAGTCTCGGACTGAGCATGGCTGCTTGTATCGTGTTGTTGGCCGTTAGAAGATCAGCCTCGCGAAGCATCTTGAACAGGACCTGCCGCAATTTGCCTCGTGTCGCCGGGGTGATCTCATCCAATTCCAAATGCCACTCGGATTTCCGGTTAAAGAAGGAATCGAAATCCTCGTGGGTCAGATCACTTTTCAGTGTGAGGTAGCGCTCTCGAAGCACTTCGACGGCAAAGTCGGCGATGAATCTGTACCGGCGGCAAACGGCGAGCCACAGGAGATAGGCTTGCTCTTGGTGGCTGCCCTCAACAAGGAATTCAAGTTCGCCTGGACTCAACGTTCGTAGCCGAGAGATGACCTCGCGGCAGACTCGTTTGAGCGTATTCAGCGTTCTGGTCTGCAATAAATTTTCTGCAACGACCTTGTCTCGAATAGAGTTCCAGTCGCCAAGATCAAGATACAGCGCGGCCAGCTCCACCGATTCGCGGTGAAAGAGACTTCCCGTTGTAAATGACATGCTGTATCTATCGTTACTCATTCTTGGTCAGGATTCCTTTGTTATGTAGTGTTCAGCGGTGCCACCGACCTTTACCCGTTCGTCCACCTCATCCTTTTCTTGAACTTCCAGAGGCAGCCCATGCGATATGCGAGAATTCCATGTTTATCAATTCACTTTGTAGACTTCCAAGTAGATCTTTTTCGTATTCCGCAAGCATGATAGCGGCTGGAAATGTATTTTCAAAAAGGCCATCCGCTTTAGCTTTTCGGTAAGCCACCACAAAATCTTGAGGTGTTATTCGGTTCCAACCGGAGAAGTCCTTCTGATACCCCATCATCAATCCTTGGTTATTTATGCTGTTTTCTAGCCGCTCATGCGCAAGAGAATGAGTCGAGCCCCGAATATCAATAGGAACGGAACGTTACAACCAAATTATCTGGGATATACGCCAAGGCTGCCAGTTGCCAGTACCTCGTTATTCGTCCGCCATGGCCGACGATCTGTCCTTGGGTATACGCACCGAGTGACTGCTTTACTGTGGAACTCATGGAACCCACTACTGGCCCACCGGCGACCTGAACAGCTGCTCTAGGTCGAATGGCGTTGTTTGCATTGCACTTCTGAATGACCGCAATCAGGCTGTCCCGGCCCTTCAATGAGTACAGCATCGGCGGACAGTTTTTTTGACCGAGAAGAATCGTGGACCACGTCACCACAAAGCGGATACACATTCTAGTCCCTCTCATGGAGCTGATGTCTCTCTCAGCAGTCCCTCGGTGCTCAAGTCCTCGTCGATTTCCGGCCAATGGATGCCATAGCCGCCACCTGCAACTTCCCAGACGGCGCGGGCCTTGGCGCTGGCATGGGCAAGGCGGGGGTACCATTCAAGGGGGGCCGATATGCTGCGCCCGTCCATGAGCCGCACGGTTAACGTGTCCTCGGTGATCTGTACGTCTGCGACGCGCTCATTCAAGGGCGCGGCTCCAGCCGTACTACGGCGCGGGTGCCGGTAGCGGCGGCGATCCGCGCAATGGTTCGCATGGACGGCGGGGATTTGCCACTTTCCAGGCGGGCAATAGCCGATTGTGTGGTGCCCATGCGTTGCGCTAATTCCGCTTGCGACAGCCCAGCGCGGGTCCGGGCCTCGATCAACTCGCGGGCAAGGCTGAACTCATCTTCCAGCGCGTCGTATTCCGCCTTGAACGCGGGGTTTTTCATCCATTGCTCTTTCAGTTCCGATATGAGAGTCATTGCAAAACCTCCTTGGCGCGTTGCCGTGCTGTCTCTATGGCCTGCTTAGGCGTTTTCTGCGCTTTCTTGACGAAAGCATGAAGGATTACTAGCCGTTTCCCTGTTGCAGTGACATATATCGCTCTGGCAATCCCATCCGGTGCCTTGGCGCGTATTTCCCAGAGTTTGTCCTCCAGGTGCTTGATATGTGGCTCGTGGACCTGTTCCAGGCCTACCTGCTCAATCAGTTCCACTATCCGCGACAGACGCGCCCGCAATGCGGGCGGCAGGGCGTTCAGTTCATCATCAACACGCTGGTCAAGGGTCTCTGCGACCCACTTCATGATATAGCACTTTTGCGATAGCCATGCAATTTCTTCATCGGCACAACCTCGGCAGTTTTCTTGACTCCAGCAGCCACCAGAATGGCGTCGGTGCCTTTCTGCCAGGCGTCTGCTACGGGGTCTTGAGCCAATCTTGCATAGACGGCGGTAGTTTGCTGCGAGTGGTGCCCTAGTCCCTTGCCTATGACGGCGAGAGATACTCCCGCGTCGATCTGGAAGGACGCCAAAGAACGACGCAAGTCATGCAGGCGTAAGTCCTCGATGCCTGCCCGTTGCAGCAACCGCGCCCAGCCCTTCTTAGGCTCGATAAGGTGGCCTGTCTTGCCAGCGCCAGGGAATACCCACCCCTGCGCCCCGGATGCCTCTGCGCGGGCCTGTA
>JAPTWR010000078.1 GCA_028065135.1 Acidithiobacillus sp. | reverse complement strand
GAGCGTGCTGATGTCGTATTGAAACTGCCGCTACGACTGTCAGAAGAGGATGAGACCGTCCTGATCAGAGTATTGCATCAGTGTCCTATACATGCGGTTATCTCCAGGAGTATTACTACCAGGATCGTGGTGCGTGAGGATCGTGAATCAATTTCATACTACGAAAAAAACATATTAACCGATATGCAACATACAGCGGGGAGTATTTCCCCTGTCCCTATTTCAGATTACGCTTTGTGGCATAGATGAACCCGTGATATCAACCGACTCACACTGGGTTCGCTAGACGATCTCTCAACAAATGGGGAGATTACACCCCGCGCATCATTTTTTCCATGATCCCAATCCACAGAATCCCATGACAAGAATCTATACGGGCCATCTAGGTGTCCTGAGTGACGAATCATTCTTCTGATTCAGCGCGATCCCAGGCCAAGGAGGCATCGATAGTCTTCGCGAAATTGTCCAGTACCCAGAAACCAGGGTGGACAGCATGACCCTTCGTGCGGATGGGTCAGCAGCTCCCTCCATGATAGTCGTCTCGCTCATCCCGCCGTACCGTAGAGCTTTCCGCTCCATGTAAGCACTTCCATGGGAATTGGGCATTTGCCAATCCGCCACTGTAACTACCTGTGTCTGCCATAAATCTGGTGTTGCAGGAGGTGCAACGGAGATCTCACCAAGTTGCCTTCAATGAAGGTGTTAGGATTATAATGCAGGGCGTGGATGGTATGGTGCTACTTCGTGGGTGTGAATCATGCGGATATATCGGCGGGCGGAGGGGAAGCAGTGATAGTGTGTCGTTTCATCGTAGCCGTATTGCTATGGATCTGGGCCGGAGGCGCGATGGCCGTACCGCTCATGCTCTTCGGTGTTCCATTACAAGGCGCGACACGCGCTACCCTGACTCCCGCTTTACAGAAAGCAGGGCTCCCCCTTATTCCGAACGGCCCCCAGCAATGGTTCGACACCTACCGATTAAACGGGCAGTTACCCCAACTACAAGGAGCGAGCATGTTTTCTGTTAAATATACCAAACACAACCGCTTTGCCGTCGCCGAGTACAAGTTCCCCAGTTTCGATGATGCCAGACAGGTCCAGAATATTATCACTATGGTTGAGTACAAATATGGACAGCCCAGCAGCGTAGTTGGCGACGTGGAGCACGGCCCTGTCACGGCACGCTGGAAAGAAAGCGGCGATATGGAAATCAAGGTATGGCGGGGATGGCCGGTAACCACTACTTACATGGATTTAGAAAACATCACCAACGTTGCTCGAATGCTCTCAGAAACCCGTGCCGGTAGGCACGACGGGCCGTTACCTGCCAGAACAGATGTCAATGACCAGAAGGAATGGCAACCCCCATCACTAGTGGAGCAAGCCACACCATCCAGCAACCAAACGTTTCCATTGCTGTGGGAATGGGGGGTCATTGCGTTCTTTTGTATTCCAGCCCTAGCTATGGTCATCTTTGGCCACTTCATTGCCAGGGTAACCCGTATTCCTCCTAATTTCAAAGTGGCAGCCCATATTTTTTTTACTAGAATAGGCCAGTTTGTTCGCAGGCCGCAATGGTTTTTAAGAGGGAACAAGAATCGCTAATCGGGGGTGATCAGCAGATTGTTTTGCCAGCCTTGGTCATCTTCCGGGGGTGGAGCGAACATTGAGGAGCCGGATAATGAATATCCTGGCAAATTGGCCATCTATTGATGATTCCGGTTGGGCGTTGTGGCATTTTGAATAGATCGTTAGAGGCTCCCTGAGAAGGGGAGCGCGGCGCATCTGCCAAGAAGCACGCTGACCACCGCAACAAGCAAACGGCCGCAGACACATCTGACGATCATACAATCCCTAGAGATAGCAGGAACCCCCGCTGCCGCATGTAAAATGAAATATTGGTATCATATCAGGCCTGAGTTCAAAGAACGTTTAATTGCCTTGCTGCCACACTTGTCTCTGATCCACATCAGAGCTTGGCCAAACTCCCGGGATCGGCAGTGTCCCCTCCCCAAGCCTAAGATTATGATCAGGGCCATCAGATTGAGCACCAACATGATGGGCACCATTCAGCGACGGCCCTCCTCTCTATTTTAAGGCTTCATGCCTTTTCTCCACGTCTCTGGCGGCAATAAAGATTCTTCCTGTTTTTTTACGAAACTGATCGACTTCATGCTTGAGCAAGCGTATGGCCAGACGTAGCACGCGATCATCGATGTCTCTGGTGGAAAGTTTTCCCCCAAAGTCAATGATCTCACAGAGAAGCACGTAATCTATGTACTCTTCGCCACTGATCACTGTTGTGACTTTTCTATTTTTCATCGGAGATTCCGGAATTATTCCGTATTCCATCTGTTCTCTGGATTCTGAAGACTGAGGTGCACTTGTTGCTTCATTCGCGTTGCCCCTGTTTGATTGCATAACATACTCTCCATCTATTCCCGTGAATGTAGCGGTATATTATCACATACGCTCCGTATTTCTTCTAAAAGATTCTTACTGCATAAAATCTTTACCGCTATTTGCTGATGTGTCAATGGCGTGAGAGGTTCCCACCATGGGTTGCCACCAATGCTACTAGACAAAATAACATATTTTGTCTAGTGTTATGTCCATCAGCAAAGCTTTTAGCGGAGCACCCCTCCCAGGGGGGGCCGATTTTCGTGATGCTGCTGGAAGTTGGTGCCTGCCACTAGTTGTGATCATCGCGAGAGCTCATGAATCTTGAAAGTTTGGATCACGGCGACATTTTACGGATACTCGGCGATCTCTCCGAGGAGTCGATCAAGGTGTATCTTTGGCATATATCCACATTTAACACATGGATTTCAGAAAACGCGCTTTCATGGAATGATGTGACAAGAAGCGTAGTAAACGCATATTGCGACAAAATGAAGAAAGATAGAAACTGGAGTATAAGCACCACAATTACGGCACTATCAGCACTTACTAGATTTTTTGATGGCCTCGTAGAATATGGCGTTGTCGAAGATAACCCATCCCGTGGGGCGGTTGGCGACAGACGCGTCAGAAGGTCGTCTGCACGAATACAAAAACGTTTGCCGGTAGTTCTATTCGAGGATGAAGAACAACGTTTTCTGGAAATTACTCAAGTGTTAGGACTAGACTCTCCTCTGTCTTTTCAAGCGCTGCGTGCCCGACAGATCGCTCGATTGCTCTACTTCACTGGACTTCGCGAGCACGAAGCTATTCAATTGCGGGTGGCGGATTTACATTTAGATTCGGACATGCCGGTGATTCGGGTGATCGGCAAGGGAGATCGGGAACGAGAAGTGCCGCTTGGACCCATCATCCAGCAGGAACTGCTGCTCTTTCTCGAAGCCAGGGAGACCTTCTTGCGAGTGCAAAAGCGTTGTACGGGTTCGCAGGCGCTGGTGTTTTGCGATGCGATGGGCGGGCCCCTCTCACGCAGCGGAGTGTATTACATCGTGTCCATGATTTTTGCGAGTTTGGGCTTAGTAAAACGGAACAAAGGTCCACATGTATTGCGCCACACGTTTGCGACCCGCCAACTTCGTGCGGGCATTCCGGTTGCGGTGGTGAAAACCTGGCTCGGGCATGCTACCCTCGCAGTAACGCTTTCGGTATATGAGCATGTAGCGGAAGCTTCTGGAAAAGCGCGACCGGTGTGATATAAATGCACCCCACTAGCTGATTGCTCCGATGCATGTCTGGGCTGGTTCATACGAAGCCGCCGCTTTAACTACACGCCACATTTACATACCTATTCGATTTGGCAACATATTTATGTTTACGGTCCCGGCGGAGTACGTGGACGCCTGTCATCGTCCGTTCCATCCGTTTGTCTCAAATTATAGAGGTACGAGGTAATCAACCCGAGCATGCCGCCAACCAGGGCGCCGGCTATCACACACTCCAAAGACTGCTGTGCATAAGGCCGCGCGAGGCGCTCCAAGCCGTGAAGATTTTTCCCATCTGCGATGATGACATTGAAAGGTAGTTGTCCGATGAGTGGAACGGCCGGGCGAAGAAGATAACCCACGCCGCCGCCCAACATGGCAAAAATTGCTATAAATAGACTTCTCATTTCAAGATCTTCGTCAGACTATTGGTCACAAGGAATATCCTATGGTGCAAAAAATAACTATTACAGCAAGAGTCATCCTACAAAAATGTTCGTTTGCTCGCCATCGCCAGGGGTAACCGGTATTCTCTTTGGAGCTACCAGCTATTTCTATGGTGGCCGTTTGCTCGACATTCATGAAGTCGCCTTGGCAGCCCCGTCTCTTAAAACAGCTTGCGCGGTTATAAAGGGCATCATCCTCGGGGTGATCTACCTACACTTTGAGCGTGTGTGGCCTAGAACGACGCTGCGCCGGATCCCGGCTCCAACTTCGGCCCGGGTATCACCGCCCTCACTGC
>JAPTWR010000091.1 GCA_028065135.1 Acidithiobacillus sp. | reverse complement strand
CACGGCGGAACCAATCCTAACGCGAGAGAAAACAGTTCTTCCGGGACCATCATCTAACTCCTATTCAGGGCGCGACTGCTCCACAGCATTCTACCCCCTACCCACTCAATCTGACGAAGAGCCATTCCTTTTCTGTCAGGCACTACTTAGCGACGACCTGCCGGGTTTTCTGCAAGCGGCGCTAGACTCCGGGCTGCTTGGCCCATAATGTTTCGGCACCAATCAATCACAGGATATCGGCGAGGAACCAGTTCAGTGAGGAAAAAACTTTTTTTGCACATTGGAACGCATAAGACCGGAACAACAACATTACAGAACTTTTTGATGCTCAACAAACAGTTCCTGTTTCCCTACGAGGTGCGCATGGACAAGGAATATCTGCGGCGCCGTCCTGAAATTCACCGATTGGCCGACCATGCTTATGACATTTTTCTGGCGTCGCAGGATCACACAATATGATTACCGAAAAAGCAACTAGGAAACATCTGTACTCCCGCCCCCCCCTTGATCCGAATGTCGAGAACAGCCTAGTCAAGATCGCCCGGCGCATTCCGCACGGCAGCACGGTGCTGGATGTGGGTTGCGCGGTGGGTATGCTGGGTCAGTATCTCACTGAACACCAAGGCTGTAGCGTCGACGGCATCGAGGGGAATGCCGAGGCCGCCGAGATCGCACGGCCCTTTTACCGCCGGGTTGCGGTCACGGATCTGGAATCAGCCGTCCTTCGGGACGTATGGGAAGGGGTGCGCTATGACCGGATTGTTTGCGCGGATGTGTTGGAACATCTGCGTGATCCTGGGCAAGTACTATGCCAGCTTTCCGATCTGCTGGCCCCTAGTGGCAAGCTCCTCATCTCCATACCCAACATCGCCCACGTGGGAGTTTTTCTGGAACTGCTTTCCGGGGACTTCCGCTACCGCGAGGAAGGGCTGCTCGACCGGACCCACCTGCGTTTTTTCACCCGTCGTAGTTTCCTATACTTTTTAGCTGAAAATGGGTTTGCTGGGCAGATAGTAGACCGCATCGTAGTCGATCTTCAACATTCGGAATTTTCTGCCATCCCCCTGGAAATCATTAGCCCGTCGCTACTGCGGGAAATGCAGGATTGGGATGACAACATTACCTATCAGTTTATCGTCGAGGCCTATCACCAAGAGATAGGAGAAAGTGTTACGCCTATTTTTCCCGTTGATAAGGCCGTATCACACGGCCCGCGTTTCGCTTGCCAGGTCTTCTGGCGCAGTAATGATGAACTTTTTACCGAGCATCGCAGTCAACGCATCTATCTGCCCGTAGGGGTGGACCGGCAGCGTGTGGATTTCACTCTCCCGAAGGGGTTGGTACAAGCACTGCGTTTCGATCCGTCCGAACAGAAAGGATTTCTGCGCGTGTATACCATGCGTCTGTATGATGGCGCTGAATGCCTCTGGACCTGGGACGGGAATATCGAAACATTGCTCCGTGGGACGCTACATAGCATCTTTCCGGCTCCGTTGAAGACTGGGGAGGTAGGCGTGGTGCTGTCCCTGTTGGACGAGGACCCGTGGCTGGAGCTACCCGTACCCCCCGAGATCCTTTCCCGAGCCGAACATCTGGAGGTGGAGTTATCGTGGCCCATGTCTGCGGATTACATGGCGGTTCAGGAAGAGTGGGAAGATCTCCTGAAGCAAAACCAGCGTCTGGCCATAGAGCTGGATGCTACGCAGCAGTCAAGCCAAATTCGGGCAGGTGAGCTGACCGTGGCGCTGCAGACCGCCGAAGAGCAAAACCAGCGTCTGGCCATAGAGCTGGATGCTATGCAGCAGTCAAGCCAAATTCGGGCAGGTGAGCTGACCGTGGCGCTGCAGACCGCCGAAGAGCAAAACCAGCGTCTGGCCATAGAGCTGGATGCTATGCTACGTTCCAAGTCTTGGAAGCTGACCAACCCCCTACGCATTACTGTTCGTAGCCTTCGTGCCGGTATCCAGACTATCCGGTTATTGTTAGCACCCGGAAAACAAGGCTATGAATATCGCTATGCCTTTGCTTGTACACTCTATCGTCGCATTCCCCTTCCAGGCAGGATCAAACGTGCTCTGCGCAACTCCGCAAAACGTCTTCTCCCTGAACAGCGCCGTAGTGATTACGATAAATGGGTTAGCCAATATGACACCTTGACGGATGCGGACCGCGCTGATATGCGTAGCCACATTGCGTCTTTCGCTAACCCCCCCATCTTTTCTGTGGTGATGCCTACCTATAACACGCCGGAAAAATTCCTGCGTAAGGCCATCGAATCTGTACGCTGTCAGATCTATCCATACTGGGAGCTCTGCATCGCCGACGACGCCTCGACGTTGCCTCATGTGCAGAGAGTGTTGGAGGAATATGTGCATAAGGATTCTCGTATCAAGCTGGTTTTCCGGGAACAGAACGGCCATATTTCTGCAGCATCAAACAGTGCCCTAGAACTTGCCACTGGGGGCTATATCGCCCTCTTGGATCATGACGATGAACTGTCCGAGCACGCCCTGTACATGGTCGCTGATTGCATCAATAAATATAGTGATGGAGTCGATATTATCTATTCAGACGAGGATAAAATTAATCAGAATGGGCAACGCTATGATCCATATTTTAAGGCACAGTGGAACAGATACTTCATATATTCTCAAAATTTCGTAGCACATCTTGGTGTCTATCGCAGAGCAATCGTGGAGGAGATTGGCGGATTTAGAATCGGCTACGAAGGGAGTCAGGATTACGACCTACTGCTCCGCATGCTGGGAAAAACTTCGGACGATAAAATAAAGCATATCCCTTTTGTGCTGTATCACTGGCGCAATTTTCCAGAAAATATCACTTTCTCTTCAACGCTGCACCACATTTCCGACAAATCGGCATGTAAAGCTCTTAATGAACATTTCAGCCGTGCTAAAGAAAAAATATTGCTGAGTGAGTCAAGAACCGTCAAAGGCTGCTGGGATCAGGAATTTGAGATGGAATTCGAACCCTCCGTTTCGATTATTATTCCAACAAAGGATAATATTAAAATCCTTAGCGCTTGCATTGATAGTCTGATCTTTAATACTGGTTACAAAAGCAGGTTCGAAGTTTTAATCGTAGACAACAACAGCGTGAATGAGGATACGTTTGAGTATTTTCGGAAGATTAAGAATGATAACCTCCCTTTTGATGTAAGCATAATATACGATAAGGGGGAGTTCAATTATTCATACCTGAATAATACAGCCGTCAGAGAAGCAAATGGAGACATCATTGTTTTTCTCAATAATGATGTCAAGGCAATTAGCGAAGATTGGTTAAAAAGAATTGTATCGATTGCGTCCAGAAAAGACGTCGGGGTTGTTGGTGCTAAGCTGCTCTATGATAATAATACAGTTCAGCATGCAGGCGTCCTGCTCGGCATTTACGGTGTGGCAGCGCATCCTTTTCGAGGGATTCCAGCTGATCATAATGTATATTTCGGATATCCCAATCTTCTGAGAGAGGTGTCAGCTGTAACAGCAGCATGTATGGGGATAAAGAAATCTCTGTTCATCGAAGCGGGCGGATTCGATGAATCGCTCTTCCCGATAAGCTATAATGATGTCGATCTTTCATTAAAAGTATTGGCACTCGGGTACAAGAATATCTTTGCTCCCATGATCCGTCTCTACCATTTCGAATCCAAGTCCAGAGGAACGGACGATAGTCCGACCAAAGTGCTGAAGCATCGTCTCGCATCGAAAAATATGATACTGAAGTACGGTTCTCTCCTCAGAAATGATCCATACTACAGCCCGAACCTTTCTTTAGAAAATGAAAATTTTGAGATCTCCTATCCACCGAGAGTTGCCAAACCCTGGCGCAATTGGATTGAGTTCATTGTCCCTTTCCATAGAGGAGATGTTTTGCTTGCTGCACAGGTTGCTGAGCATGCCCATAAGCTCGGAATACCTCTGAGATTGCATGTATCATCAGAATTAAAAAATATTGTGAGTGATTTAAACCCTAGTTACAGAGTGGAAACCGTCTCTTGTGGCTTACCGAGCGCCGAACAAATAGCTACCCACTACGATTTGGCCAAAAACCTTGTAGAATTGAGACCAGACTTTTCGGGAAAAGTTGCATGCGTTCATGGCGCTGTCGATTTCAAGACGAATGGTCTAAATATAGTGGAAAAGATGTTACATGAACTTGAATTGCCGATTGATGGATTGCTGAACAACTTGAGGCCTAACCCTTCCCAGTTGAAACATTCGGTTGTTAACAAAAAAACGATTTTGCTTCATCCAGTTGGTGGCTGGGGTCTGAAGTCAATGCCTCAGCATTTTGTCCTTAAACTGGTTAACTATCTAAATGACAAAGACTACCAGGTCATTCAAATCGGAGGGGAGAAAGATGAAGTTTTCACTGCCTGCAATGCCGCGATATTGAAAAACTATTCCTTAGCTGACTGGGCGGCCTTGTTTGATAGTGCTATTGCGGTTCTGTGTGTCGACTCATGGATGTCGCATTTTGCCGCAATTATGGACGTGAATCACGTAGTGTTTTATGGATCAACGCACTCGTTCTATACCAATAGTCGCCGACATTTCGTTGAGAAAACGTCAGCTTTTATGATCGTTGAAACACTTGTTGAATGCGCACCTTGCGATAGCCTGGTTTGCAGAAAATATCCAAAAAACTATTGTCACACTTTCGACATGATCAAGCTTGATACGCTTAACGAGTTCTTGGTAAAAATCGCGGCACATGGTGTTAAGGATGCTCTGCATAACCCCATCTGTTAGAATTGGAATATGGACTGGGAACGGGAGGCAGGCATGTCTGGGCAGATGACATTGGCGGAGGAGCCGGGGCTGTCGTGGAAGCGCAAGGAGAAGAAGCGGAAGAGCGTTCTGCGGGAGATGGACCGAATGATTCCTTGGGAGCGTCTGGTGAATGTGATTGCCCCCTGTTATTCCCAGAAGAGGGCTCTGGGGGGGGGGCGGCCGCAACAAGCCCATGCCGCTGGAATGGACGCTACGGATCCATTTCCTGCAACAGTGGTTCGGGTATTCGGATCCGGGCATGGAAGAAGCGCTGTACGAGATCCCGGTACTGCGCCAGTTTGAGGGCATCGATCTGGGAAGGGAACTGATTCCTGATGAAAGCACGATTCTGCGGTTTCGCCGGCTGCTGGAACAGAACGGTCTGGCAGAACGGATTTTTGCGGAGGTGCTGCGGGAATTCGGTCTGGTCCTGCAGGAAGGGAAGATGGTGGATGCCACCCTGATTCTGCTTCGGGATACACGAAAAACCGGGAGCGGAAGCGGGATCCGGAGATGCGTCCAACGAAGAAAGGCAACAAGTGGCACTTTGGCATGAAGGTCCATGTGGCTACAATCGATTTTTCTCCGGCCAGTGTACTGATCTCTGGTGACGTGATGCTCGATCGTTACTGGCTCGGTGATACGACGCGCATTTCGCCGGAGGCGCCGGTACCCGTGGTTCATGTGCGTCAGGTGCGTGAGGCGCTCGGAGGCGCGGCTAACGTCGCGGCCAACATCGCTAATCTTGGCGCCAAAGCTATCCTACTCTCGGTCGTCGGCAACGACCGAGACGGTTTCGCGTTGGAAGACCTTCTGCACAGCTACGGCATTGAGATGGTATTACTGCGCGATCCAATGCTGCCCACGACCTTAAAGCTTCGGGTCGTTGCGCGCGGCCAGCAGGTCGTTCGCGCAGACTTTGAGGGCAGCCCCGACCACGAGCTGCTGTTGCCGCTGGTTAGCCTATTCTGCGAGCGCATCGATTCGGTTGGTGCGGTGGTTTTCTCCGACTACGGCAAGGGCGGACTTGCCCACGTACAGCGCATGATGGAGTGTGCGCTCAATGCGCGCAAACACATCCTCGTCGACCCCAAGGGATCTGATTACTCGGCCTACCGGGGTGCAACCACAATCACCCCGAACCGCGAGGAATTCGCGCGCGTAGCGGGTCACTGGTACAACGATGCCGATTTCGAGCGCCGTGCCTTCGCGCTGCGCGACGACCTCGAACTCGCTTCATTGCTGGTCACACGCTCAGAAGATGGCATGAGCCTCTTCCTAGGCAATCAGCACATTCGTATCCCAACCCGGGCCCGGGAGGTATTTGACGTCTCAGGTGCGGGCGACACCGTGATCTCCACCATGGCCACCGCGATGGCCGCGGGCTATGGCATTGAGGCCGCTGCCCGGCTGGCCAATGTCGCCGCGGGAATCGTTGTTGGTAAGGCCGGAACTACCCCTATCACTCTTGAGGATCTCAAAACCCATGTCTGACCGCATCATTGTCACAGGCGCTGCTGGTTTCATCGGCAGCAATATCGTTTCCGCTCTTAACGCTCGTGGCCACACCGACATCCTAGTTGTGGACAACCTGAGCGAAGCAGGCAAGTTCCACAATCTGCGGGACCTGCAGATCAGCGATTATCTCGATAAGCGCGATTTCTACGACCAGTTTGCCGGCGACCGCTTCGGTCACGTGGATGCCATCTTCCACGAGGGTGCCTGCTCAGACACGATGGAGCACGATGGACGTTATATGATGGAAAACAACTACCGCGCGAGCAAGACGCTGCTCGACACCTGCTTGGCGCAGGGCACGCGATTGCTCTACGCATCGTCGGCGGCAACCTATGGGGCGTCCAAAACCTTTGTGGAAGATTCGCAATGGGAAAAGCCACTCAACGTTTACGGCTACTCAAAACTCCTCTTTGACCAGATAGTGCGCCCTTACTTACCGCAACCTCCCATTCAAATCGCGGGGTTTCGCTATTTCAACGTCTACGGGCCCGGCGAGCAACATAAGGGGCGCATGGCATCAGTCGCCTTCCACCACTTTAATCAGTTTCGCGAAACTGGAAAGGTCAAACTCTTCAGCGCCTACGGCGGGTACGGGCCTGGCGAACACGAGCGCGACTTTATTTGGGTTGATGACCTAGTCTCAGTCAATCTATGGTTCTTCGACCACCCGGAAAAGAGTGGCATCTTCAATTTAGGATCTGGCCGAGCGCAGCCGTTTAACGAGATTGCGCATACCGTGGTCAACACACTACGCGAGCAGGAAGGCAAGAACGAACTATCGCTGGACGCGATGGTTGAACAGGGTCTTGTCGAGTATATCGACTTTCCTGACACCCTAGTGGGCAAGTACCAATGCCATACGCAAGCCGACCTGACGTTGCTGCGCGGCTCGGGTTGCGATCATATATTTGCCGATGTGGCGACTGGAACGCGACAGTATGTCGAGCGACTGCTAGCGAAGGAAGCTTAAGATGATCAAATCTTCTTTCTTTTTTGAGCCCATTGAGCAGGCGCAGCGCAGTATGGCGGCCTGCGCCGAAGCATTACCGGCGGCGATTGCGCGCGCTTCTAACGTGCTGGTTAGCGCACTACAGATGGGCCACAAAGTGCTCGCTTGTGGCAACGGCGGCTCCGCTGGCGACGCCCAGCACATCGTCTCCGAACTGATCAATCGCTTCGAAACAGAACGTGTCGCCCTAGCGGCTATCGCGCTCGTGCCTGACAGCTCTGTCGTGACGGCTATCGCCAACGACTATGGCTATGAAACCATCTTCTCCCGGCAGGTTGAGGCGCTAGGTCGCGAGGGCGACATACTGATTGTTTTTAGCACGTCGGGTAACTCCCGTAACGTGCTACGAGCTATTGAGGCTGCGCGCGCCCGCAAGATGCGGGTTATCGCCATGACCGGAAAGGATGGCGGGCAGGTCACCAAACTGCTGGAGCGCTTCGACGTCGAAGTGCGAGCACCAGCACAGGAAACGTCCAGAATCCAGGAGATCCATCTGATGGCCATCCACTCGATCTGCAAGGCGCTCGACACACACTTTACCTCACCAACCTTGGCCGTGCCGGACAAAGTGCAAACCGACTGGTGCCATCTGATAGCACTTATTCGCAGTTTGCGTCCGCTGATCTTCACCAACGGGGTCTTCGACATTCTGCACCGTGGGCACGTCTCCTACCTGAAAAAAGCCCGCGCCATGGGCGCCTGCCTCGTCGTTGGCATCAACACCGATGCCTCAACACGTCGCCTGAACAAAGGTACGGAACGGCCGATCCAATGCGAGGACGACCGTGCGAACATTCTCGCTGGCTTGTCCTGCGTGGATTTTGTCACCACCTTCGACGAGGACACGCCGATCAAATTGATCGAACATCTCGAGCCGGACGTACTAATCAAGGGCCGGGACTACGCGCTCAAGGATATCGTCGGCGCAGATTTCGTCCTGTCGCGCGGCGGCGCGGTCGAGACCATTGCTTTCGAGCACGAGCGCAGCACGACAAGCATCGTGCAGCGGATAATCCTAAATTCGGCAGTTACCCCTGCTGATTTGGCAGGATTCCTTTGATAGGATTGGTTTTTCCCCTGTAATGGAGGCTCACCCTGTGGGTGATGATGAAAATCGGCCGCAAAAGGCCATTCCTGCGGCAGTAAAGGCCATGGTCGTGGACACACTGGGCGGTCGCGCGTTCAGGTATCCTGGGATCCGGAATCGGCAGCTACTCCCTTTGGCCAGTTGGTGTTCTTTGCTGAGTTTCTGGAGGTCAGCGGCCTGTTTGATGCCTGGGTAGAAGAATATCCCGTGCTTATCGGGTTGTCTCACACACCTACTAGATGTGGTTGGTCGAGATTTTCTTGGCGTAGATTGGCCTATGCCCACAAACGCCGGGCGGGGCTGGAGGTCTTCCTGAGCGATGCCGATGTACCCATCGACACCAACCACCTGGAGCGGGGCTTGCGGGTGATTCCCATGGGGAGAAAGGCATGGATGTTTTGCTGGACAGAACTCGGGGCTAAACAGGTCGGCATCGTGCAGAGTCTGTTGACCACTTGCCGCCTCCACGACATCCATCCCTATGACTACCTGGTCGATGTCTTGCAGCGGGTCGGTCAGCATCCCCGTTCTCGCGTCGCCGAGTTGACCCCACGGCTCTGGAAAGAACACTTCGCGGCCAACCCCCTGCGCTCGGACCTCTATAACATCTCCCGGTAAACCACAAGATACGCCGCTCAGTTACCGCTTACGTTGAGCGGGAGTGGGCGGCGTTTCGGGGTGACAAGCTGGGCAGATGCTCGGGTTGATTGATTCTATATGAATCACTATGATTCATGATGAATCGTTGTGCTTTACAAAAGGAGATTGGGCATGGCACAGACCGAAACCAAAGTGTTGACCGCACATGTTCCCCTCCCTCTTGCCGAAAAAGTCGATCAGGTGGCCTTGCGTCTGGAGCGTTCGCGGAGCTGGATCATGAAGCAGGCGCTTTCGGCGTGGATCGATCAGGAGGAGGAACGCAGCCGCCTGACCCGCGAGGCCCTCGCCGACGTGGATGCCGGTCGGGTCATCGACCACCAGGCTGTGCAAGCCTGGGCGGATAGCCTCGTCGGCGACAAAGTGCTGCCGCTACCGCGCTGATGGATCTGAAATGGACCTCCAAGGCGCTCTCCGATCTGGCACGCCTGTACGAATTTCTGGCCCCGGTGAACAAGCCTGCGGCTGCGCGCGCCATACAGTCGCTCACGGCTGCGCCGACGGACCTCCTGACTAATCCGCGCATCGGCGAACGGCTTGATGAGTTTGAACCTCGCGAGGTTCGCCGGATTGTTGTGGGCCATTACGAGATGCGCTATGAGATCCAGAAATCCACCATTTTACGTGCTGCGTTTATGGCATACCCGCGAGGATCGCTGACTTGGTTGATAAAGCCGGACACCGCCAGCAGGTACGTTGCGGCCGGGTAGAGGACGACCTATAGTGGTTATTGAATTCTTCAACAACGGTGTTTCCAGATGGCAACAGTCAATTTTAGCGTTCCCGATGAGGTGAAAGTTGCCTTTAATGCGACCTTTTGCAAGGAAAACAAAAGCGCCATCATCGCTGCTTTAATGCGGGAGGCGGTGGATCGTGCGCAGCGTAAGGATCGCGCACGGCAAGCCGCTACCCGCATTTTGGAGCGCCGCGAGTCGGCGCCGATAGTGAGTACGGCCGAGTGCCGAAAAGCGAGAGAAAGTGACCGCCCGTGAACTGGGTCATTGATGCCAGTGTCGCACTGAAGTGGTTTTTGCGTTTTCGGGCCGATGAAGACCACGTCCCTCAGGCCATAGCCTTATTGGAGCAAACGCTGTCAGGTGTTGCGGCGAGCGTCCAACCGCCGCATTTTTATGTGGAAATGGCCGCAGTGCTGGCGCGTGAAAAACCCGATACTGCCGAGGAGGATATGGAAGATCTGTTGCGGCTGGATTTCCAGGTGGCTGAAGGGCCGGAACTGTATACGCTGGCCATCGACCTTTCCCGGCGATACGGGCATCATCTTTTTGATACCCTGTACCACGCGCTGGCTCTGCTTCTTCCCGAAACGGTGCTGGTTACCGCCGACCGGCGGTATTTTGATAAGGCGCAAAAAGAGGGGTGCATTATTTTATTAGAGGCTTTTTTGCGGAAATGACCCCATCCCCGCCCTCACCACTTCGTATCACCTTGTTGGCTTTGTTGCCCCTGCTGGCCTATTTGCTTTCTTGGTACTATAACGGGCAGATCATTCCCTTACTGGCCTCCTGCGCGATCCTTATGCTGGTCTGGGGTGCCTGGGTCTGGTGGCCGCGCCTGCGTGAGGGGCTGCCTTGGCCGCGCGGGTTCCTTCCCGTGTTCATGCCCCTTTGGTTTTTGTGGTTTGGCGTGACGCTCTTCTGGAGCGGGGTGCCTTACAGCAGTTGGTTTTATTTTTGGGTGCTGGGGTCTATGCCTCTGGGATTTTCCATCTGGATCACCCTGCCGGATGCGGTGCAAGAGCGGGCCTGGGTGTGGTTCTGGCGGGGCGCCGTGGCCAGTGCCTGGGTATTGAGTGGTATGGCGCTTTGGCAGTATTACCATTGGATGGGACAGGGTATCAACTGGACGGGGTTACGACCACAAGGTCCCTTACTGGACACCAACAGTTTCGCGGCATGGTTGAATTTATTGTTTTTTCCGTTGCTTGCCGTGTATTTCGTACGCGATGCCAAGCGCGGGGTGCGTCTGCTGGAGCGGCGGATAGATCTGCTGGGGCTTTTCTACCTGCTCACCATCGCGGTATTGCTCCTGGCCTTTTTCTCGACCGGCAGCCGGGGCGGGCTGCTGGCTTGGCTGTGCACGGTTCCCTTTGCGCTTTGGGGCCTACGCCGGCAAGCGGGTGCGGCTTCCCGCTGGTGGATGATTTTCGGGTTGGTTATTCTGGCTTTCGCGCTCATGAACTATGCGAAAGGTTACGATATTTTAGGGCATCTGGCTCCCGGATATATTGACCATAATAGTTCCACCGTAGCCCGTGGCCTGATGTGGATTGCCACCTGGCATATTTTCCAGAGCCACCCCTGGCTGGGAACCGGGTTGGGCAGTTATTTTCTCTACTACCCCGCCTATCGTCTGCCCGGCGAACTGGCGTCTGCCGGTACTTATGCCCATAACGATTACATTGAGTATCTGGCCGAGGGCGGCTTGATCAATCTGGGCTTTCTGTTGGCTTTTGCCGGATCGCTGATGTACGCGCTCTATAAACTGCTCTACAAGGCGGGTCGGTCTCTGCATCTGCCCGAAGAACGGCGTCTGGAGGCTCTGGGTCTGGTGCTGGGGGTGTTTGCGATTACCGGGCACGCGCTGGGGAACTTCATTTTTTATAATCTGCCGCTGAGTCTGCTGGCGGGCCTCTTCCTGGCACGGGCCTGGCGGATTTATGGCTACCGAGGGGATACCGCGCCCTTGCTGCCCCGCATCGGTATCCACCACGGCGTGATCGCCCAGGGCGTGATGATCCTGGCCGTGGTGGCCGCTTCCTGGAATCTGTTGGCCGATGCCGCGACCTATGCCCTCTTCAGCGACAATAACTGGCTCGACCACTTCATCCCGAACCCGACGCAGCGCGCCAATTTTCTGATCCAGGCCGCGAACACCATCACCGCTGCACGCCCACTGGCGACCCAGCCCCACGTCTATCTGGCCAATACCTATCTGTCTCTGGCGGAGCGGGATAAGACGATGAAGGCCTCTAATCGCAAGGTGTTGCTGGAAACCGCATTGCGACAATATCAACAAAGTCTGGTGGGGATTCCCCGGCAGTCGGGGGTGCTCAATTCTATAGGCAGCCTGTATCTGACTCAGGGCGCCTTGCTCGGTCTGGACGCGACCCAGGCGGAGCGGAAGACCCTCCTGGCATGGCGTGAAGGTCTGGCCATCAATCCCGAGAGCATTAATCTGCGGGACGAGATTGCCGCCAACGCCTTCTTTGCCCAAGGCCATATTCAGGGCGGTATGGCCTTTTTGCAGGCGGGATTGAAACGTCCGCTCTTTCCAGAGCCACGTGCTCTGCTGGAGTGGGTAATCGCCCGGGACCAATGGCAACTGGCGCACGATCCCAAAGCCGCCGAACAGACCCTCATCCGTAGCCTGCGCGTCAATCCTGAATTTTTACCCACGTTGCATTTACTCCGGCAGATAGCGGTCGCGACGAGCCGCAATAGCAAAAACGAGGAAGAATAGGTTCCATGTCGATTCTGCCAAACCTACACTGGAAACCATTGCATCGACATTGGCGCCGCTGGGTGCCATACACTATGGCCTTCGGAGACTTTCTAGCCTTGTGGTTCGGTTTTTATTTTGGTCGCCTGTCACACGCCTTTTACTATGGTCTGAATCCACTGTGGGTGCTACAGCATTGGTGGGGATCCCTGACCCGGATCAACTTGCTGCTTTTTTTTCTGCTGGCCTTGCTGGGGATACTGACCTTTGCCATTCAAGGGCATTATGGTCAGCGCAAGGCCTTTTGGGATGAGATGGGCGGCATCCTGAAGGTATTTGCCCTCCTTTTTGCGGTCAATGCAGCCATTGCCTTTTCCAGCAAGTGGCCATTATCCCGTCTGTGGCTTTTTTCTACGTGGGGGCTGGCTCTACTACTGCTGCCTCTGTTTCGCCTGTGTGAGCGACGGCTATTGCGATACTTGGGTCTTTGGTCATTGCCAGTAGCGGTGATCGGTGCGGGGGCTAATGCCGTGGAGACCATCAAGGCTCTAGTCAGTGAGTCTCAACTCGGATTTTGGGTGCGCTGGGTGCTTCTGCCAGGCGACTCCACGCCAGTCCCGACGCTGCCTGCAGATCTGACCCAACTGCCATTGGGGGATGATCCTCTGATCACCCTGGAGGCTTTGGGCAAACCCCATGTGGTGCTGGCGCTGGATGGGGATCAGTGGGAGACCCAGGAACGACTGCTGCACTCCCTGGGCCTCAGCTATCCCAACCTCACCATTGCTCCTCCGTTGCGCGGCCTGCCGCTTTTTGGCATGGAGGTCATGCACTTCTTTAGCCACGAGGTGCTGATGCTGCGGGTGCGGGACAACCTGGCCCGGCTTGGCCCGCGCATCACCAAGCGCCTTTTTGACCTGATGGTGGCGTCATTGCTCGTCCTGATCCTGTCGCCACTGCTCCTTTACATTGCCTGGCGCATCCGCAGCGAGGATGGTGGGCCGGTGTTTTTTATCCAGGAGCGCGTGGGCAGGCGGGGTCGCCCATTCGGCTGCCTGAAATTCCGCAGCATGGTGATGGATGCGGAAGATCGCCTGAAGCGATATCTGCACAGTCACCCCGATTTGGCTGCTGAGTATGAAAGAAATTTCAAGATCCGTGACGACCCTCGGGTGACGCGGATCGGGAAGTTGCTGCGGCGTGGCAGTCTGGATGAACTGCCCCAGCTATTCAACGTGCTGCGTGGCGACATGAGCCTGGTGGGTCCTCGCCCGTTATTAGAGCAGGAGCTTGACCGTTATGGCGACAATATTTGCCTTTATCATTTGGTCCATCCGGGCATTACCGGCCTATGGCAGGTGAGCGGGCGGTCGGAGACCACCTTTGACGAACGCGCCCATCTCGACGCCTGGTATGTGAAGAACTGGACGCTCTGGTACGACATCGTCATCCTGCTGCGCACCGTCAAGGTGGTCTTGCGGCGGGAGGGGGCTTATTGATGGATTTGCGCGATTTGTTCGGGGTTGAGGCGCATGGGGTTCAGCCCAGTTGTACCAGGCGATTGAGACGATCCACGGCAGACATGGCGGCGAAATCCTCCCCGCAACCGTCGCAGTACCGCAACCTGGCGGCCCAGAAGCGCTTGCTGCTCCTGAGAGAGCGTGGTCATGTCAGGCGTACCCCGGTCATCCGGGCGATGTTGACGAAAGGTCCCGGTTGGCGGCACGGTGTTAGGGCTTGAACTCTCTTCAGCGTGGTGGATTTTTTGCCCGCTGGTCAGCGGGATTTTATCCACAACAAGCCGGTGACCACGTCTTTTATCCAGCGCCTGCCCAGAGCGCGAAAGAAATACCGGAATTATCTGCCTTTTATGCCGCTGGCCGTAGAGCAGTTCGACCTCGCGGAGTACGATCTGGTGATCAGCAGCAGCCACGCGGTGGCCAAGGGGGTGCTGACCGGCCCGGATCAGTTGCATTTGTGCATGTGCTACTCCCCCATACGCTATGCCTGGGACCTGCAGCATCAGTATCTGCGGGAGGCGGGACTGGAGCGGGGCATCAAGGGATGGATGGCGAAGGTGATCCTGCATTATGTCCGTCTGTGGGATGTCCGTACCGCCAACGGGGTGGACGCCTTCATCGCCATTTCCCGCCACATCGCCCGGCGCATCGGTAAGGTATATGGGCGAGATTCCACCGTCATCTATCCGCCGGTGGATGTGGCGGATTTCCCCTTGTGCCGGGACAAGGGGGATTTTTACGTCACCGCCTCGCGCATGGTGCCCTACAAGAAGGTAGACCTGATCGTTGCGGCCTTCAGCGCCATGCCGGACAAGCACTTGGTAGTGATCGGGGACGGGCCGGATTTCGCCAAGGTTCGAGCCAAGGCGGGGCCAAACGTGCAATTGCTTGGCTTTGCGGGCGAGGATGTTCTGCGGGACCACCTGCAACGGGCGCGGGCATTCGTGTTCGCGGCGGAGGAAGACTTCGGTATTGCCCCTCTGGAGGCCCAGGCCTGCGGCACACCCGTCATCGCCTTTAGCAAGGGTGGGGCGTTGGAGACCATCATTCCCCTGCCGGAGGCGGAGTGTGCAGAGTCGTCCCCCGCGCCCACCGGCGTATTCTTTTACGAACAATCCGTCGCCGCCATCATCGCCGCCGTGGAGCGCTTCGAGAGGGCGGGTGCGGCCATCACCCCGGAAGCCTGCCGCGAAAACGCCCTACGCTTCGCCCCGGAGCGCTTCCGCGCGGAATTCACGGCATTCGTGGAGCGGGAGTGGACGGCGTTTCGGGGTGACAAGCTGGGCAGATGCTCGGGTTGATTGATTCTGTATGAATCACTATGATTCATGATGATTCGTTGTGCTTTACAAAAGGAGATTGGGCATGGCACAGACCAAAATCAACATATGGCCTTGCGTCTGGAGCGTTCGCGGAGCTGGATCATGAAGCAGGCGCTTTCGGCGTGGATCGATCAGGAGGAGGAACGCAGCCGCCTGACCCGCGAGGCCCTCGCCGACGTGGATGCCGGTCGGGTCATCGACCACCAGGCTGTGCAAGCCTGGGCGGATAGGGGTAGTAAGCCCAACCCCTCGAAATTTCCCGCCAACCTCGATTCGATGCGCCACTCAAGGGCGAGGCGCTAGCCCATCGTGCGATTGCTGATGGCATGGGCATCGCTGATGCCTTCTGCGTCAATATGTTGAATTCGCTGATAAATCCTCGCGGCCAGTTGGCGGAATTCGTTCATGCTCATCAGTAGCCCGCCTCTTTCTGGTGCCGGAATGCCAAGACATATACCACACCGTCAGCCGCTTCATGGCGGTACAGGGCCACATAGCCGGAATCCCCGAAGGCAATCACCAACTCGCGCAACTCTGGCATTTCAGGGAACGGTCGGCCAATATCGGGGGCTGCTTCCAGCAGCAGGAATTGGCGCTCGATGGCTTGGCCGGCCCGCTTGGCTGCTTCCGGGGTCTTGGCGGCCAGGAACTGCCGGCATCGCTCCAAGCCTACCGCCGCGCTTTCGGTGACAATTACTTGTGGCACACCGGCACCGTCTTTTCATCTTCGGTTCCCCAGGTGTTCAACCATGTGCGTACTTCTTGGCCGGTCAGGTGCTGACCGGTTTCCTGATAGGTCACCCAAGATGCCAAGGCTTCCTGCTTGAAGTTCTCGCGGCCTTCTTCGCGCTCGACGTATTGCTGGATGGCTTCGAGCATGATCCAGTGGGCCGAGCGGCGACGCTGGCTAGCGAGGTGCTGAACGCGACCTTTGAGCGTGTCTTCGATCTTGAGGGACGTTGCCATAGTGGGCCTCTTATCACATAGTAATACCAAGTGATAATATAGCATCTCCGCCCTTGTCCGTCAAACGAACGTCTAACGGCCGCGCCCAGATTGTCCGTAAAAATATTGATTTGCTGAGAAGTCGGACAATATAATTGGCGGACGAAATAACGGACAAAAAGGTCAGAAATGGCATTGACACTGGGAGTAGCGCATCGAATCGAGGTCGGCGGGAAATTTCGAGGGGTTGGGCTTACTACCCCGGATAGCCTTGTCGGCGACAAAGTGCTGCCGCTACCGCGCTGATGGATCTGAAATGGACCTCCAAGGCGCTCTCCGATCTGGCACGCCTGTACGAATTTCTGGCCCCGGTGAACAAGCCTGCGGCTGCGTGGGCCATTACGAGATGCGCTATGAGATCCAGAAATCCACCATTTACGTGCTGCGTTTATGGCATACCCGCGAGGATCGCTGACTTGGTTGATAAAGCCGGACACCGCCAGATCCCAAGATTCTGCTGCGGGCGGCCTTGGGAATCACCTACCTTCAACAATCACCGGTGACATAGCCATCAGAAAACGCCAGACCGGATGTCGCTCATGTCGCGCAGCACGCATAACGTAATCTCCTGTTAAGAATTGGTGTTTTTGGCTCCTTTCGCAATGGTGTTTTTGTGTTCTGTTATTTCGTCGTGATGAGCCTGCTATCGGTAACGATCTTTAGTGGTTCACCAATGATGATAAGGGGAAACTCTGGGTGCATTGGATTCAACAGATAATTGTGCTCCGCAGGAATTACGGCACTGGGTACAGCAAGCACCGCGCTTCGGCGTTCCCCCAACCACCTCATGCCGATCTCCCGCAATAGCCCACTGGGTTGTGGACTACGCCAGTCATCAGGTAACTGATCATCAGAAAGAATCTCAATCTTAAGATTGTCTGGGAGCATTGCCGAAATCACTACATAATGTGCCCGCAACGGGTCATCCTGAACCAGCATTTCCAACATGGCTAGAGATTGACTTGCGGCCGTGTATACGACCGGCACGCCTTTCCTGTTCCATCGACCGCCATAACGACGCGCACCATCACCGTTAAAAGCCGTCTCAGCAAACCGGTCCGTGACCATCCGCCAAACGGTTTGCATCAGGCAAATACACCATGCTCTATGCGTCCGAGCGTATCCAGCACGCTTTCAGCACCAATGTCGGTATCTACCAAAGAAAGCGGAGTCAGCCCAGATAAAGCTGTATTCCGGGATTGTAACCAGTCAATAGCCATATCCAGACTGTCAAATACACCCTCCGCCCGTTCTATGACTCTCGCCAACCGTATCACTTTGGCCGATTCCTCACTGTTCAGCATCCCTTCCCGCTTGCGCCTGGCTAATGTGCGATAGGGAATACCCAGCACCGAAGCCAATTCAGCCTGAGAAAGGTGCAAGGCGCCTGATAGAGAATCCAACGATGCGGAAGAAATTCCATGCCGAATCACCTCAACCCACTGTAAAGGATTGTCTGGTGAAACAGGCAGAACTTCACGGCCTCCAAGTAGTCGGCCTGTCGAAATGCATTCGGCCATATTCCATCTCCAAGTCAAGCCATATGGCACAATATATAGTCAAATATGGCGCACTTGTGTTGATCGGTCAAGCCCATCTCACTATCTGAGGCCAACACCAAGCCTCAATGAACCGCCGTATTACCGGAAGGCGCCACACCGGGGAAGCAAATGGGCTATCTCCTCCCCGTCCTCAACACCGCATTGAGCTCGGATACGGCGGCGGTCGCGGCCCTCGAAGTGGGCAAGGAGAACAACAGCCATTCCATCGGTGAAACCACCAACGCCGTAGCCGCAATGTGCGGCGGCAATGCCGGGCAGCTCGACGTGCTTGGCGGCTATGTGTATGTACTCAGCCATTTGCCTCCCTGCTGGGTGAGGGCACCAAACACATGCTCGACTACGGGCACGGTGACGGGAACGCCGGGTGTTGGCCCGCTCCTGCGCTTTCGTCAACGGTCGGTTGCGGTACGCCCTTTCGTGGATCCCGTTACAGTATCCCTGTTCCTGGCCGAACCGTAACTGCTTTTTTAGGTTTAACGAAGGCTATGTCATAGTTAAATAGTGGTGGTCACACAGGCCTTATGGACACAGGGCCTTTGATAGACATCACAAAAATATAACAAACTGATTATTAAGAATAAATTAAATTGTTGGTTTGGCTTCAACAACTAACTGTGACATAGCCTTAACGAAACAATCCGTCACCGCCATCATCGCCGCAGTGGAGCGCTTCGAGAGGGCGGGTGCGGTCATCACCCCGGAAGCCTGCCGCGAAAATGCCCTGCGCTTCGCCCCGGAGCGCTTCCGCGCGGAATTTACGGCCTTCGTGGAGCGGGAGTGGGCGGCGTTTGGCCGTCAAATATGTTGCGGTCGGGCAGAAGACGCCTTATTGTGACTGTTGAATCCACTCTATCTTGATGTCGCGTCGCTGTACCGCGAAGTCCGTATGCCCCGTCAGCGTCAACTCCATGTTTTCAGCCCAGCATCTTGGCCAGATCCTCCGCCCGCAAGTGAGTATAGCGCTTCAACATCTGCAAAGTCTTGTGCCCGGTGATGGCCGCCACCTGCATGGGATTCAGGCCTTTCTCGAACAGACGACTGGCGGCTTCGTGGCGGAGGTCGTGGAAGCGCAGATCCTCAATGCCAGCACGGGCACATATCCGCGTAAATCCCACGGTGATAAAATTCTCCCCAATGCTGAATACCTTTCCATCTAGTCGGCGGGGCAAAGAATCCAGTATCTCCCCGGCGCGGGATGACAGCGGTACGTTTCGCCCCCCACTCTTCCCGTCGTTAAGGATGATTGTTCGTTTACTAAGCAACACTCGGTCCCATGTCAGGCGTGCAATCTCCGACCGCCGCATCGCGGTTTCGAGAGCAAGAGAGATGATCTCGGGTAGCTCCCGGAACATCTTAGCCGCCGCCAGCAATTTTTCCTCCTCTCCAGGAGCAAGCCTGCGATCCCTCTCTTTCGATTTCGCAGGCATGCGCACGTCATGCACGGGGTTCGTCACCGGGATGCCCCATTCCTTTCGGGCAATAGTGAAAATGTGGGAGATAAGGGCTAGCTCCAGGCGAGTTGTGGCAGGGGACACCTCTTTGAGTCGGGCATCCCGGTATGCCGCAATGTCATGTGGCAGAATATTGGACAGAGGGCGCACAGCGAACGGGTGCCTTTTCCATTGCTCTATGCGCCGGAACTCCTGCAAGGCCCCTTTTTTCGAACTGGTGACTTCTCTGGCATAGCGGTCGAGCGCGTCTGCCAAGGCAGTTTTGTCCGCAAGGCTGGTGGCGATGAACACTCCACGCTCCATATCCCCTTCGACCTGTCGCGCCCAAGCCTGGGCTGATCCTTTCTTGTCAAAAGTTCGGGATTGTGTGGGGAAGCCCTTGCGTCTGACTTGCGCCTGCCAGCCAATAGTGATGCCGTCGCAGTCCTTGCGGGGGTTGATACTTGCCATCGCGCTGCACTCCTGTTGCACATCCTGTAGGCAATTGCAGCATATTTGCAGCGGAAACACAATACGAGCTTGCGTAATATATGATAACCTGTTGATTTTGTTTGGCTGGGGGACGTGGATTCGAACCACGGTTAGCGGAGTCAGAGTCCGCTGTCCTACCGCTAGACGATCCCCCAAGAGAGGGGCGAATGATAGCCGTGGCGGCCCGTTCGTGTCAAACAGAAAGG
>JAPTWR010000043.1 GCA_028065135.1 Acidithiobacillus sp. | reverse complement strand
GCAAGAAAAAATCGCGAGTAGCGTAACAAAATTTTCTGTCATGTTGTTAATTCATAGGAAAAATGTCGCAGGAAGTAGGCTGATGTAAAAACAGTGCAAGCTCGAGACAAGTTGGAATCCTGCAAAAGTGCGGAACGAGCCTCTGGTGATGCATTGTCTTATAACGCTAGAAAAACCCTACATAGGGTCGGCAAAGCCTTGTCTTGAGGTGCTTTGATTCAAAGGAGAAATTATCATGAATGTATGGAAAACGATGAAGACGCTCACGCTGACAATGATCATGTTGACCCCTCTAGCCCTGGCCGGGTGCGGAGGCGGCCCTAGCGCTAAAGCCGAGTCAGCGCAGAATGATGCACGCGCTGCCCAGGAGACGGCCAATCGGGCCTTGGCGAAAACCGATGCGCTAGAGCATAAACAAAATGAAGCATTAAACCGGGCAGACGCTGCGCAACAGACGGCAAACCAGGCAGATCGGGCAGCGAGCGGTACTCAGTAAGCTGGAATAGAACGTCATGCTCGTTGAGTAAGATCCTGACGCCCTATCCGTTCCATGCTTACAGCAAACACAAGGAATAAACAATGCGTATTCAATATCCAAACTATGGGAAACAACTCGGCTGGATGGTTGCAGCTCTCTGTGTAGGGGCGGTACTGCCTTTAAATGGCTGCGTTGCTATTGCTGCAGCCGGTGCGGGAGCCGGTAGCGTCGCTGCTGTCAATGCCGGAATTCTGTCCGACTATCATGCCTATTATCCAAGGCCACTCGGAACGGTTCAGGCTGCCGTTCTGCAAGTCTTTTCGGAAATGCATATTACCTATGTGGGTAATGTGAAGAAAAATCCAGACAAATGGATCATTGATGGAAAAACGGCAGCAGGCACGGCTGTCAACGTCATTTTGAAATCTACGAGTCCAGGGGTTACCAAAGTGACGATGGGTGTTGGACTATTTGGCAATAAAGCGCTCTCCAGACAGTTTTTCTCGTTATTGAACCAGAAGCTGGGTGTCCAGGCTACCGTCAAGGCTCCATCTATTTGATGGTAGTTAAATGATAAGGGAGAGGTGGATGCAATTTTCAAAACTTACCGAAACCCCAAAGTTTTTGGGTGCTTGTATAGCGATTTTCATGTTGGGTACAGGAAGCGCTATTGCGTCAACAGGTAATGCGCCTGACAGCGTCGTGGCCAAGCTCAACATGGCGCTCATTCACTCCATGAAAATGGGACCATCCAGTAGCTATGAGAGTCGTTTTCACGCATTGTATCCCGAAATGATCCAAGCCTATGATTTTCCAAAAATCGCGCACTACAGCCTGGGGACCGCGTGGGATAAGCTGTCTGCTCCGGAAAAGAAGCAGTTTGTGCAGGCACTGACCCATTATTCTGTGGCAAATTATGCCGCGCATTTCACCCATTACGCCGGTCAAAAGTTTAGCAGCCCCGTCTCCAAGAGCGTGCTTGGCCACCGAATGATGGTCAGCACTACGTTGAAGTCCGGCAATGGCGGTAAAAACAATACGTTTGATTATCTGCTCAGCCAAAACCATGGCCAATGGAAAATTATCAATGTAATGACAGACGGCGTCAGCAACCTGGCGATGCAGAAAGCCGAATTTACGGGTGCTCTGAACAAAGGCGGGATCCATGCACTGATGAATGGCATCAATAAACGCTCGGAAATGTTGGCCCACGCAGCGCGATAATAGCTCCGTTCATTGGATGAATAGCGCTATCCATAAAGGAGATTATGATGAATAAAACACAGGTGAAAGGTCGGGTAAAACAGGTCAAAGGTACTGTCAAAGAAGTCGCCGGTAAAATTACCGGAAATGCTCAACAAGAGGCTGAAGGTGAAGTCACAAAGAAAGCAGGAGAATTACAGGAAAAATGGGGTAAATTCAAAAAGAAGCTATCCGATTAAATGTTTTCTCGTCCTCTCTTGATTGAGAAAATTATTCCATGAGTAACTACTGGAGTTTAAGATTATGAGTAACAATCCTATTATTGCCATCAATCAGTCAAAAGTAGCCAATCGACCGGAAAGTTATGAAACCATGATGAAGGTTGGGCCTAAGGTTTGTATCACTACGGCCTCGCATCCCGGGTTTTTAGGTTTTGAACAATTATTGCAGACGGGCATTCATCCCATGGCCGGAAGATATGGTGGTGGCGCTGTAGATATGCATGAAACCCTGAATCCTATTTCCATGTTTCAGTACACCGTATGGAAAGACGTGAAGTCGCATGAAGAGATGCATCATGAAAACTTCAAGGAGATTTTTGAATTATGTGGAAGCTGCCTGGATATGGTCATAGAGGGACCATGGGAACCCTATTATGAAGTCATTCGTTCCGATCTCCCCCTGATTATGGGTATGACCGATATCCCTGCAGCTTTAGGAAAGTCTTTCGCAGAGCAGAAGCCCGTGCCTAAAGTGGCATTATCGGCAAAACGGAGTATTGCCATTGGTGATCATTGGGTGATGGACGGGCATGAGGAAGATTTTGAAAAAGGCGCCATAGAGACGCTCTCGTGGATGAAGGAAAATGTTCCGGGCATGATCGGCTGGATGGTCATGAAACAGTTTGGCGTTTCTGCCATAGGATCCTTTCAGTTTGATCCCAAAGGGATGCTGAAGGCCACGCTGGGTGCCAATCCACCGGAGTACAACACCAACTATGGCAGTCAGGTGCCTGATAAGCCACTGATTCCGGGACAGAAGCCAACGCAGTACTTGGTGCATATGGAATGGGAGTCTCCTGAACATGCACATATGGGCATAGCCCATGCGATGCTGGATTACGAGTTGCGGCAGATTCACAATGAGGGCGTACTTGCCCATTTGGATAAGGGGCCTTACTACATGCTTTTTGGACCCATGATGGAACAGGGGCAATGGCGTAAAAAACTGGTATTCTGATTTTCTTAAAAGTTAAATTATCCCCTTTCAATGTTTCGGTATATACATTGAAAGGGGTTTTTATTGTTAACTTTTTGATTGTTATTTATTTTTATCTTCTCTAATCAAGGTAACTGCAGCATTGTGACGAATGTAGTCAGCTCCCCAGTCCAATAATGCGAGTATCCGGTTTCGCCCACCAATAATTCCGTAGAGATGTACAAATAGCCAGAGTAGCCAAGCAGGCAGTCCTGTCAACTGCAGATGATAGCGAGGTATTTGGCATACGCCATCAAAGGCCTTGAGTACGGCCATACTCCCTGGATCTTTGTAGATGAATGGAGAAAGATGATCACTCTTTTTTCCACTACTTATATGCTTTGCTACATGTTCTGCACTTAGAACGGCAAAAGGGGCTACTTGTGGCCATACCTTATCCTGATTTTCCCCATAGGCAAGATCACCTATTGCATAGACGTTTGCGTGATCTATTAGCCTGCAATGTTGATCTACAGGAATTCTCCCATTATGCATTTTTTTCCCGGTATTTGATGGATGAGAGGATGGGCAGTGACCCCGGCTGTCCATATCAGCGTTGCAGCTGGTATTTGAACGTCTCCGAGCCGCACTGTTTTTCCATCAAACCCATCTGCATGCTTTCCTAATAAAATATCGGCACCAAGATTTTGCAACTTCTCATAAGCCTTTTTTTGTAATTTTTCATCAAAACCAGGAAGTAGTGCGTCTCCACCCTGAACCAAAGTCACTTGGTATGTGGAATGGGAAAGCTCAGGATAGTCTCGAGGAATAATAATGCGTAACAATTCAAGCAGGGCACCACAAAATTCGACCCCCGTAGGGCCTCCTCCTGCTATGACAAAATGTAACAGGCGCCTCTGTTCTTCTTCAGAAACAGATGAGCTGGCTTTTTCCAGGGCCGCAATAATTCTGCTTTGAACATGCTCCGCAGCTTCTATATTTTTTAAATGAAGCGCATTCTCTGCAATTTCCTTGTTTCCGAAAAAATTGGTTACGGTTCCAAAGGAAAGAATTAATTTATCCCAAGAAATCTCAATGCCATCGGTGCAATGTATTTTGTTTTCATTCCAGTCGATTTTTTCAACGCAGCCCCAATGAAAGCGAATATTCGGTGCCCTCAGCAAGGGCCTCAGCGGAGATGCAATAGCATTGCTTTCCAGATCACCTACGGCAACCTGATAGAGCAGTGGCTGAAATAGATGATAACTGTGGCAATCTATAACCAATACCTGGTGCTCAGATTTGGCAAGACGCCTGGCAACATGTAATCCGCCAAATCCTGCACCGATAATCACTATTTTCTCTGAATTATGCCTCATGGTTATGAAGTTTCCTGGTGCTGCCGGCTATTGCGCCAGGCCAGCCAGAGCAGGGGTATCGCCCATAGGGCGGAAAAAGTATAAATCTGATTCAGTGAAATGAAATGTTGCAGTGGTCCCAGTCCGGTAGAGCCGATGCCTTCGCCAATCATCAGCGCTCCAACCAATAGTCCAGCCATTTGCG
>JAPTWR010000192.1 GCA_028065135.1 Acidithiobacillus sp. | reverse complement strand
CCTGAGCAGGTAGTATGTCAAGAATACCATGCATCCCATTCATGAAGTGTTGACCCGTCTGCAGAAAACACCCATATTCCCATTTTCCGGGCTTATTGGGCACCACAAAACTGAAGGTGTACTTTTGACCACCGTTGAGGCTAACGGAAAACGCCGGTACCGGCCCTGTCTGGCCCCCGCTGGTAATCGGCACACCATCAAAGAAATTCTCTTTCCATCCCACGGCGATAGCCTGTGATTTTGGAAAGCCATTGTCTCGGGATACCAGCGTTCTGCCGATGGAGAACTGATGCGCAATCGGGGGCGCTGATTGCGATCGGTTATCAATCGTCAACTCCACTTTTTCCCCAACATGCCAGGTCATCCGATCCGGTTTATAATAATAGTTGAACTCATCGATCGTATAATGATGTACCCCATTAATGACCTGCCCGGAAGGATTGGGCAGGGCTACCGCTTTTTCCCACTGCAGGGCACCTATAATTACCCCCGCGCATATCACGGCGGATACAAGCACCGTAGTCATACCTTTTTTTGCTGCCATACCTCTACCTCCTTTGAGAAGCACATAAATCTGACGGTGCAAATGCCTGGCAGACCTATTTTTATAAACTTCAGCCTGCCAGGAAAACTTCTATTGACCAATTACAACGCTTATAGCGATGAAAGATAAGCCGCCACATCCTTCATCTGCGCCACGGTGATATTCTTCGCAATCTGATTCATCAGGGTATTTACCCGTGTGCCATTGTGGAAGTAGGTCAACTGCTGAACGATGTAACCGTAACGCTGGCCCGCCAGGCGGGGGAACGGGCCCGCCCCTTGGCCAACCGCTCCGTGGCATTCCATACAGGCAGGGATTTGCTCGTTGGTAACACCTTGGTTGAATATGGCTTTTCCTTCTTTGACGCCGGCATGCTTGATGCCGCTGCTTTGCATCGGCGGCTTCTGGGCGCTGAAGTAATCCGCCAGTGCCGTGATTTTCGCACTGTCCAGCGCTTGCGCCACGGGCCACATGTAGATCTCGCCATTCTGATCCGCACGCGAGTGATCCTTATACGCTTTCAACTGCGTTTCCATATAACTCTTATGCTGTCCGGCCAGGCGGGGGACGATCGGATAAAGTGTGTCACGGCCCGTCATCCCGTGGCACACCATGCAATCGCTGGAAACACGGTATGGTGCTGGCGCGTCGGCGCTGCCGACGGCAGCACTCGCCTGCCCGGCCACCAGCAGGAGCGTGCCGAACAGGAGGAAGGTTTTTGACTGATACATCTTGCTCTGTTCATAGGTCATCGTGTCGTTCTCTTTATGGCGCAACCGGTCTTGGCTTAAGTATGTCGTCATGGCATCGGCTCCTAGTATGATATCCAGGCCAGCAGTTCAAGGGTGTTATACGCAGACGCCCCATATCTTTGGTTATTGGACGACGCCGAACCAACGCCATTGAACTTGTTGTATACGACATATCGCAAGGAGAAGCGGGTATTCCACCACGGCAGATAGGAAGCCTCTATCCATTCATTACTGGTATCCGGAGAACCACTGTTGGTGTATGTGGTACCGTAGAGACCGGGGTTGGCGGATCCCCATACATTCCGGTATCCGCCCTGAATGCCGTAGTGATCATGGTACCAGTAGGTGGCATTAACATTGAAGAAATTCAAGTTGCCGGACGAGTTCGAAGATATGATATTCCCCGCTCCAAATTGCTGCTGCTCGTTTACCCATGCAGCACGGACCGTCACGTTATTGTTATCGTTGGTGTCAAGCCATTGGAGCTGGGTATCCAAGTCATAATCATCGAACGTATCGATGGGGCCGCCGGCTTTATTGAGAGTGCTATTTATGGTGTTATCGTACACACTGGACCACATGCCAAAGGTGCCGACCTCCCAGTTCCAGTCACCCCAATCATGTTGATAGGCAAGACGAACATAAGGAGCGCCCCCTGAAAGCCTGCCCTGGGGGCCAGCTGCAGTAAAACCGCCAACCGGGTTGACTTGGGTTCCTTGACCGTTGGTATAGACATCGGCGTCTGCGTACAGCCAGTTTGCCCGGTTTGGCCCAAAAATATCCGCCCCATAGACACCAACACCCGCTAATGGGTAACCCGCGCCCGCTGAACTTTCAATGAATGGCTGAGGTACGTGGCCCCAAGACGAATAATCCGAGGAGAAAAATGGTGCCTGCCAATCAGGTGTGGTATTCCACAAGTCCATAGCAGTCGGGGTATTGTTGACGTCTACGCCCGTAACCAAAAGATTGTTGGTGCCCAACTTCCATGGATGGGCCCAGACAATGCTGGAGTCGTCAAAACTAAATCCTCCGCCGCCGGTACCACTGCCGCCGCCCGAGTAGGTGATATGCAGAAACGAGCCGATATGCGGAGTGATTTCACCGGCATAGAACAAGCTCACCTGTTGTGGAAACTGAACATTATTGTTGGGAGAAGCATTCGCATTAGAGTTACCAGAACCAAACACCGCCTGCCCGCCACCAACATTGGTCGCCGAGGCCTGCAGGAAGATAGAAAATTGTGACACGCGGGATATGAGCAGACCGACGCTGTTCCCGAACTTGGCTTGGAGCTTCTGCTGCCGTTGCAGGTTTGTGGTCGTGAACCCGAGCAATTTGAACATTCTGCCCATGGGCGTCAACTGCGGGTAGGATGTGTGACAGGCGGCGCACGACCAACCGGTCTGGCGCGCAAAGGATGGCAGTGCCCAGGCACTGGAAGATAACGCCATTCCACCAACTGCTGCTAATGCTACGATCAACCTTTTCTTTTTAAAACCAACGGACGATGACACCATAACCCCCTCCATAGCGGTATGCGCTTTCAGGCATATTAGATAAACAAAATACGCTCATGCGCCCGGTCTTCATGCCAGGCTGCTAACACCAAACCACAACAATGCAATGCGAATTAGCCTCGACCCTAACCGACGTTGTTGCGTTGCTAACAACACCCACACGTTCTATTTAATACAAACCGCGATCCTTTGCAACATCTTTTTATGCGCTCATTAAAATGCAAGACCACCTCATCCATGCATCTCGAGATCGCCTTGATGCCTATAACTATAATACCAATATAATCAATATGTTGTGCATATTCGCCAGAATATCGACCCAGTAAAACACAATAACGTAAATAACGAACATAAGAAAAGAATTATGTGTTAATGTTATTTTACTGTGTTAATCATGCCGTTTAATTAAAGGTCGTGATGGCTAAAGGTCCAAAAAATCGATATGCCAAGATGTCACCAAGCCAGGCAGCATTAACACCAAGGTGATGGAAGGGATATCTAAAGACGGGGGTATCCACTCTGAGAAGTGCTGCGCGCCAATCAAGAAGTAGGGGGTATGCTAGCGTCGGGCCGAAGTCTGAAACTGACTGCGCCGATAGGTACGGTTGGTTGCAAGCCTTGGTGCGTATCCCTGCAAGCCCATGTGGTTTGAGTTTGTGGAATCGGACCTGACGTCCTGAGTACGGTCAAAAATATTGATGGTTTTGGATGCGCTGACGGTCACGTAGCGTGAGGGGCCTAAGTCAAGCCGCTCACGCTTTTTTCGGTCGCGGAACTTTCGTTCTATGCATCATGTAGAGGTCAGCAGTCAGATGTTATATAACCTACTAGTTTTCATTACTTAATTACGTTAATTTTCTTGCCTTGAGAAAGAGAAGTTAAATAGCTGACGAGCGCTACCATTTTCTTGCTGTCATAAGGCAGCGCTTTACCCAGAAGCGCGTTTTTGATACACGAGTTAACTTGCATATCAAGGGTAATCACCTGACCAGCCCGCTTGTTATAATGGGGAAAGGTGGCCGCAGCGCCGATAAGGCTGGGTATGGATTTACCGTTTGGTAACATTCCTTCGCTACGTCCACCTCCACGATGACAGGTCATACAGGAATTACCGCGACTCCCCAGGGATGTTGAGGCAAAAAGTGTTGAGCCATACTTGATTGCGTTTTGCATTGCGCTTGTCGATGTTTCCGCTGAGGCGGTTGCACACCAGAGCAAGGCGGATGTCGACAACATGCTTACGATAAAACGTATTTTATACCCCATGAGTAAAACCTCCTTTTCAATCGGCGACCAACCGGTCCGGCTTTTGTCAGATAGTTACCGTCAACTTTTCAGAGTATAGACGACATTCGTCGTTGACGTGAGACCGGCATTGGATAGTGGCATGAGGCATTGAATAGGATCTACAAATCCAAACAGACTATTCCGCGTTTCATCGGTGGTAGGCGCCATTTTAACCGGCAGTTTAACCGCGCTTACTGATCACTCCTCCCCCTCATCCCCATCCTCGCCCGCCCGCCGCTCGCCCTTGAGGGCGATACTCAGGTTCTTCAGCTTGCGATAGAGATGCGTGCGCTCCAGCCCCACCACTTCCGCCGTCCGCGCGATATTCCACTCGTTACGCGCCAGATGATACTCCAGGAAGGCGCGCTCGAAGC
>JAPTWR010000190.1 GCA_028065135.1 Acidithiobacillus sp. | reverse complement strand
TGGAGATTTTTTAATGGCGAACATCCAGCACATCGCTGACCGGATTTTCAAGCACGCCGACGCGGGTCACCTGCCAGCCGGTTACGCACTCGTCATGGGCGCATTGATCGACGCCTATGACGACGACCCGGATTTTCATGAGTGGGTGGACAGCGTTACCGGCAGTGCCGTTGAAAAGTTGATTGCCTGCATGGTGCGCAAGGGTAAGTGGGATGACCCGGCGTGGCTGCGGGACTATGTGCAAGAAGCATCAAAGGAGAGCGCGGCATGACGAATGACCCATTTTATCTCATTGGACGGCGTGCTGGCGCAAAACCAGTTACAGATAGTCGTCCGTATAAGAGCAAGCCGACTGCGAACCTGCGCGCCGAAGACAGTGGAAGCATTGGCAAGGTGCGGGTGTTGGGTTGGAGTGCCGCCACCTTCGGGGCCGGGGCGATTCTGGGGTGGTTCGCCGGAACCAGGAGTGGCGACCGATGATCCCGGTCGCCGCGCTGCGGGAACTGGGCTACCTGCCGCAACCCGGTCAGCACCGCCCGCCCGCGCTGATCCGCGCTATGCGGGAAGATCCGGCGGCGTTCATTCGCGGCGCCACCGCGCAACTGAAAGTCACGCGAAAGCTGGACTGTTTCGTGGGACCAGAACAGTCGGAATGTCTGCCGCCGGACCCCTGGCCATTCACCTGGGTGGAAGTGGACAAACATGCGGGCACGCCGGCGCCGGAGACTGTAACCGTATGGCGGGTGAAGGATGACCAGTTCCACGCCGTCTACCGCACCCGCGCCAACACCGGCATCCTGCATTCCACCCCGGACGGCTCGTGGCCCATCGTTCAGCGGTACCGCGTGACCACAATGCAGGGGTTTTTCCCGGTTCCGGTCCCGCGACCGGCCGCCCTGCCGTCCGCGTCCACGGGACCTGTGCCGTCGGCGGGACTCTCGCCGTCCGCAGGACCTGTGCCGTCCGCAGGACCTGTGCCGTCCGCAGGACTCTGGCACGGCGCCTGGGTGCGCTGGCAGCCTTACGACGATACCGGCATCAAGTGGGTGAGCTATTTCGACGGCGGACGCGCGCTGCATTACTTCCCCCGCGCCCGCTACGGATTCCCGCAAAGCGCGGGCTGCGTGGAAATGCCGCTGAACGCCGCGCATGCGGTCTATCTACTGACGCGCCTGGGGACAGTGGTGACGGTTACCTCAGGGCGGGAGAACACCCATGCATAAGCTCGCCATGATTATCGCCACCATTTTTTCCATAAGCGCCCCACTTCAGATGGCTATCAGTCATGTGAGCACGGCGATCGTCGTCGCTCCGTTGGAAACCCACAAAAATGTTAAGAAATCGAAAGTCATCATTTCGGTCGCTTCACTCCATCACCTGGCCGGAAAATGGACGAAAGATGTGCTGAACGCCGCTCGCAAGGCGCACATCTCACCACGGCTGGTGGCATCTGTGCTGCACGTCGAGAATCGCGGCGAGATCAATGAATCCGCGCACCGCGTCAGCAGCGCCGGGGCCATTGGTCCCATGCAGTTGATGCCGACCACGGCCTGGGACGATCTGCGCGTCAATCCATGGAATCCCCGTCAGAACATCGATGGCGGAGCACGTTACCTCGCCAGCCTTCTCCGCAGATTTGGCGGCCACCGGCGTTTGGCGTTGATCGCATACAACGCGGGGCCGAGCGCCGTGGCCGGTGGCGCGCGCCCAGAATGCGCCGTGTTGTACGCGGACGCCGTGCTGAGGTACGCCGGATGAATATCACCGTTCAACACACTGAAGTGGGTCGCTACGCGCTGATCGCTACATCGCGGCACCACAACATTATTGAGTTGCTTTTGGATGACGCACTCCCAACATCTCAAAGTTTGCGTCGTCATGCGGAGGCACGCAGAGACGCGACGACCCCGCTGATTCACGAAGCAGCCGACCGTTACGAAAGGGGGACTTGTGGAAGCACCGACTCACCGTGATTCTCCTGGTGGCCTCTCTGTCGCCATTTCCCATGGTGATTTGGATCGCGTTGGCCCTGCTACAGTTTTCGCGTGATGGGGCTTTGGTGGTGCTGGTGCTGTTGTCTTTTTTGTACGCCATCCTGTGGGGTGCCGGCGTTAATGCATGGCAACGGCAGAAGAACCCGCGCTGGTAATAATGCCCATGACCGACATAGGAAAAACGACTGAGAGTCTGATCGAGATCAAGAAAATGCAAAGTAAAACCAATAGATACATGGCAAACGTCATCGGGAAATCTCCTGCGTGGGTTAATATTCTGAACGAAGTCACCGCCTTATCCCACGCACCATCGACCGTCACGGTGTTGCTGTCCGGCGAGACGGGCACAGGGAAAGAAGTCATCGCCCGCGCCATCCACGAAACCTCCGACCGTGCCGGTCACCCGTTTATCGCCATCAACTGCGCGGCCATTCCGGATGATCTATTGGAATCCGTATTGTTCGGCCATGAAAAAGGGGCGTTTACCGGCGCGTACGCCAAAAGCCCAGGAAAGTTCGAGCAGGCCGAAGGTGGAACGATATTGCTGGATGAAATCGGCGAGATGTCGCTGCCCTTACAAGCCAAACTGCTGCGGGTACTGCAGGAAAAACAGGTGGATCGGGTAGGCGGGCGGGAACCGGTGCCGGTGGACGTGCGCATCATCGCGGCAACCCATCGCGATTTGCAGCAGAAGGTGATCGACCGGGCATTCCGCGAGGATCTCTATTACCGGCTGAACATTTATCCCATCGAACTTCCCGCGCTGCGTTTGCGCAAGGAAGATATTCCGCCGCTCGCGGATTATGCGGCGGAATCCCTGGTAAAGCGTGGATATCCGAAGGTGCGGTTCGCGGCGGACGCGATGGAGGCCATGATGGCCTATGACTGGCCAGGCAATGTGCGCGAGTTGATGAACATGGTGGAGCGGGTCGCCGTCCAGAGCGCGCAGAACAAAAGAGAAGAAACCAGGGCAATCCATTTGCCGGCCAATCTCACCAAGGTCGTGGCGCAAAACGCCAAGGCACCAGGCTCGGAAAGGATGGATTTTCCGGCCAGACTTCCCGATGGGAAATCCCTTCCAGAATACCTGATGGACATCGAACGGGAGATCATCGCCTCGACCATGCACGAAACCGGACGGAACATGTCCTGTTCCGCACGGCTTCTGGGTATCCCCAGAACCACGCTGATAGCGCGGGTAAAAACGCTGATGGCCTTTGAGCACAATCAGGATAACGCAGCTTAATGTTTGATTCATTGGATGAAAAAACCAGGCATTTTATTTGCATGTAATGCCCCAATTGATCTGTGGAGAATCCATCCATGCTGGAAGGCATCACTTATTTTGGCAAGGCGCTGGCTTTACGCAACGCACAACTGGACGTGTTGACCAGCAACCTCGCCAATGCGTCCACGCCAGGGTATAAGGCGAAAAACCTCAATTTCCGGGAGGCGTTCGCCCATGCGTTGCACGAGTCAGGCAACCAGTTGGGCAATTTGTCTCGTTATACCCAATACGAGCGCGGAAATCCCGTCGGACTGGACGGGAATTCCGTGAGTCCACAGCAAACCATGATGCAAATCACCCGCACCGCCCTGAACAGCGAGGCGGATGAATCGTTCGCGTCCGGCGCAGCGCAAAGCATGATCGATGCGATCAACACGTCCACGGTCTACTGAGAAAGGAACCTGCATGTCCATCATCAACGCCCTTACCGTCGCCGGCGCTGGAATGTCCGCACAGAACCAGCGCCTGGCGACGGTAGTCAGTAATCTCGCCAACGCCGACAGCGTCACATCCAGCACCGGCACGCCGTACAAGGCGCGCGAGATGGTGTTCGCCGCCGTGCCGCTAAGAAGTGTTGCCGGCGCCGTGCCGCTGGAGAGTGTGCGGGTGGCCGGCGTCGTGCAGAGCAAGGCTCCGGCGCGCCTGCTGTATGAACCGGGCAACCCCCTGGCGGACAAGGCGGGCTATGTGAAGGCGTCCAACGTGAACCCCATCGAGAGCATGGTGGACATGCTCTCCGCTTCACGCGCCTACCAGGATGACGTCACCGCCGCTAACGTCCTGAAAACCGTCGCCATCAAAACGCTGGCGCTTTAATCCATCACACGGGAGAACTTCTGTATGTCCATCACCTCCGTTCTGAACAGCTCGCAACCGGTTTCCCAGTCGGTACCGACCAGCGCCGTGACCAATGGCGCATCATCGACCAGTTCCGCTTCGGGCGCATCCGGGCAGATGCTGACGGAGCAGGATTTCCTCACCCTGCTCATCACGCAGCTAAAAAACCAGGACCCCACGAAACCCGCGAGCGACACGCAACTGGCGCAGGAAATGGCCAGCTTCACCACCGCCAACGGCATGTCCAATGCGGATACCCTGCTACAGCAGATCAGCACGGGCATGGACAATCTGAACTCCGCATTGGGTGTCGGCACATCCGGCGCGGCGACGCCCGTATCATCCTCATCCTCATCATCCACAACGACCGCCACCAGTGGCGCCGCCTGACAGGAGCAAAACACATGGGATATAACACGGCGGTCAGCGGTCTGGATGCCGCGCAAACCGATCTCAACACCATTGGCAACAACATCGCCAACGTCAACACGGTCGGGTTCAAAGAGTCCAACGCCCAATTCGGTGATTTGTATGCGGCCTCCCTGGCGGGTGCGGCGGGATCCAGTACCACCCCCGGCATCGGCGTGTCCACGGTGGACCTTTCACAGAGTTTCACGCAGGGTAACGTCCAGACCACGGGCAATCCCCTGGACATGGCCATCAATGGCGGCGGGTTCTTTATCGTCAACAACAATGGCACCCAGGATTACACCCGCAATGGACAGTTTCATGTGGCGGCCAATGGTACCCTGGAAAACAACGGGAATCTGCCGGTACAGGGGTTCCAGCCGGTTTCCGGGAGCGCCGGCAAGTTTTCCACGGTGTTGAGCAACCTGACCATCAACGAGGCCGCCATGCCGCCGCGGGCCACCACCCAGGCGAATCTGGTGGCGAATCTGAACGCCAACGACACGCCCATCAATACGGGCACCACACCGTTCAGCCCGACGAATTCCGCAAGTTACAACAGTTCGACCACCATGCAGGTCTACGACAGCCTGGGCAACGCGCAGGATGTCACACTGTATTTTACGGAAGCCAGTGGTACTGGAGGCGCCAATCAGCCAAATCAGTGGGACGTTCACTACAGCGCCAGCAATGGCAGTGGCACGACGGTATCCTCTGGAACACTCACGACACTCACCTTCAATAATAGCGGGCAACTGGTGTCCGGGTCCGCCGGTACCATCAACGTGCCCGCCTGGGGTGACGGATCCGCGTCCGGCAGTATCGCCGTCAATCTTTCCGGGACCACGCTGACCAACGCCTCCTTCGCCGTCACGTCGGAGAACATCAATGGCTATGCGCCAGGCACCTACTCAGCGATTTCCGTTCAAAGCAACGGCACCATCGACGCCAATTACACCAACGGACAGAGCAAGGCCATTGGCAAGGTCGCCCTCGCCAATTTCGCCAACCTCCAGGGCCTTTCACCCATCAGCGGCAATCTGTGGAGCGCCACGGCGGCCGCTGGCAATCCGCTGGTCAACGCGCCCGGCACCGCGGGGCTTGGGGTGATTCAATCCGGCGCCGTGGAGGCGTCCAATGTGGGGTTGTCCTCGCAACTGGTGGACATGATCGTCGCGCAACAGGCGTATCAGGCCAACACCAGCACCATCAAAACCCAGCAGCAGGATACGCAATCCCTGTTGCAACTGTAATCCATTTGTACGAAGGCCATACGGGGGCTTGAATCTTGGAAGGATCGCAATACATCGCCATGACCGGCATGCTGGCCTCCGCCCGCAGTCTGGACGTCACCGCCAACAATCTGGCGAATTCCAGCAGCACCGCTTTCAAAGCGGAGCGGGCGGCCTATCGTGCGGTGCCGTTTTTTTACCATGGGCTGCCCAACCGTGTGGACACCGTGGCGCAAAAAAACGGGGTCGACTGGCAAGAGGGACCGATTCAGCAAACGGGCCGATCGCTGGATATCGCCATTAACGGTCCGGGGTTTTTCGTCGTCCAGAACGCGGGCGGCGCCAGGGCGTATTCTCGCGCGGGCAATCTCGACGTTACCAGCCAGGGTATGCTGGTCAACGCCAATGGTCAGGCGATTCTTGGCACAGGGCAGGCGCCCATCTATGTGCCACCCAATGCGCAGGTGAGCATCGCCCAGGACGGCACGGTTTCCGTCATTCCGAATACACCGGATGCACAGGCGGCCGTGGTGGGGCAGATTCTGGTGGCGAATCCCAATCCGCAATCCCTGCAACTGGCGGGCAATGGCACCTTTGCCCCTGCGAACGGTGCCGCGATCCATCTCAAGAACGGTATCGCGGCGAATCTGGTGCCGGGGGCGCTGGAGGGCAGCAATGTGAATCCGGTCAACAGCATGGTTCACATGATCAGCGACTCTCGCCTGTTCCAGTGGGAAACCCAGGCGGAACAAACCATCGCGGCGGACCAGAAGGACGCCGGCAGCATTCCAACGAATCTTTAACATCAGGAGGCACACTATTTTATGTTAGGCGCACTTTCCACCATCCGTACCGGGCTGGAAGCCGATCAGACGCAGATCAACGTGATCGCCAACAATCTGGCCAACGTCAACACCACCGGCTTCAAGCGCCAACGGGCATTGATGCAGGATTTGCTATACCAACAGGCGCAACAGCCGGGCGCCCTATCCTCCACCCAGACCCGATTGCCTATCGGCCTACAGTTGGGCACCGGCGTACAGGTGGTGGGCACGCAGCCCATAGAGACCCAGGGGAGCCTGTCGCAAACGGGGGACAGCCTGGACCTGGCCATCAACGGCAATGGCTATTTTCAGGTGCTGGAACCGAATGGCACGATGGCCTATACGCGGGACGGCTCGTTTCAGTTGAATCAGAACGGGCAGATGGTGACCGCCAACGGCTATCTGGTGCAACCCCCCATCACCATTCCCGCCAACGCACAATCCATTACGGTGGCCCAGGACGGCACGGTCACGGTGCAGTTGCCGGGTCAGGCCGCCGCCACACAGGTGGGGCAATTGCAGTTGGCGACATTCCAGAATCCGGCCGGATTGGAACGCCTGGGGGATAATCTGCTCATTCAGACGGGCGCATCCGGCGCACCGAACGTCCAGCAGCCGACCATCAACGGCACCGGAGCGGTCATGCAGGGTTACCTGGAATCCTCCAACACCAATGTGGTGAACTCCATGGTGGACATGATCACCGCGCAACGGGCGTACCAGTTGGGCACCAATCTGGCAAGCACGGCGAACCAGATGTTGGGCTATCTGGCGAGCATTTGATGCCCCGCCACTTTCAGGAGGCAAGGCTTTTGAGAGCGTCCATTCTGCCGGTTCTGCTCGGTAGTATCCTGCTCGCAGGATGCGCGCCGGGCATGCCTTTTCACCCACACAAGCCATTCGCGCCATTGCCCATGCCGCCCATGTCCATGCCGGGCAAGGCGTCTATCCACGGCCAGGTTTACCAGCAGAACACGGCTGAGAACTGGTATTCCGACCATCAGAACTGGCGTGTCGGCGACGTTATTACGGTCAATATTCAGGAAAACGCCACGGCGAGCAACGCCATCAATAACACGACGAGCAGGAAAAGCTCCATTGGCGATGCCATCAGCAGCTTTTTTGGCCTGCCCCTGTCCGTCGGCAACGTGGGCGGCACGCCACTTTCTCCGAACGTCACCGGGTCGTCCAGCGTCAGCAGCGCGGGTGCCGGCGCATCGCAGCAGAGCAACACACTCATCAGCACGATCTCGGCGACCGTGACCCAGGTGCTGCCCAATGGCAACCTTTCCATCCTGGGCCAGACGCAACTCAATTCTGGCGCGGGCACGGGGGCGGAGTGGATACGCATCGCCGGCATCGTGCGCGAAGAGGATATCGTCAACGACGCTGTGCCCTCCACGGAAGTGGCGAACGCCCGCGTGGAATACAGCGGCACCGGGCAAGGATACGAAGCGGCCCGCATGCCGTGGCTGGCGCGGTTTTTTCTGAATCTTTGGCCTTTCTGATGGGGACGCGCGACGTGCGTAAAAGGATGCCAAAGCTGGCGCTGATGTTCTGGTTGTTCGTGGTGATGCTGTCCGGGGTCGCGCAAACCGTCGACGGCGCCACCATACAAAGCCTCTCCCGCATCGGCGGCAACCGGTCCAACCGGGTGATCGGCTATGGCCTGGTGGTGGGGCTTCCGGGAACGGGCGACCAGACCACGGAAATCCCATATACCACCCAGACCATTACAAACATGTTGCGGCACATGGGCATCAACCTGCCCGCCGGGCAGTTCATGCAACCGAACAATGTCTCGGCGGTCATGGTCACCGGGAACATCCCGCCAGAAGCGCAACCCGGCCAGAAATTCAATGTCACCGTCTCCGCCATGGGCAACGCCAGCAGCCTGCGCGGCGGAATATTGCTAATGACGCAACTGCACGGCGCCAGCGGCCAGGTGTTCGCCCAGGCGCAGGGTTCCCTGGTGGTCACCGGAGCATCGGCGCAGGGCGTTACGGCGTCGCTGACAGTCAACAATCCGGACGTGGGACGGGTGGAAAACGGCGGTGTCGTCGAGGTTCCAATGCCGACCACCCATACTGCCACAAGCGCTGTAACCTTGATGCTGCGCCACCCGGACTTCGTGACGGCGGCGCGTATGGTGGAGGCCATCAACCTGGTCTTTCCAGGAAGCGCCATCGCTCAAGGGTCGGGGATCCTCCAGGTGCGCGCGCCGTCGAATCCGAATGCCCGCGTGGGCTTTCTGGCGGCGCTGGAGCAGATTCCCGTACATCCCCCAAAGCCCGCACCGACGGTGGTGATCAACGCCCAGGACGGAACGGTGATCATGGGTGCGGACATCCGCATTTCCCCATGCGCCGTGGCGACCGGCACCTTGTCCGTGAGCGTGCAGAACAACCCGCAGGTCAGTCAGCCCAACATGTTCGGGCGGGGGGTTACCGTGGCCGCCACCAACACCAAGGTCAAGATCAAATCGCACAAGGCGCATTTGGTGCTGCTGGACAAGACCTCCTCTCTGGAGGGCGTGGTGCGCACCCTGAATACGGTGGGCGCGACCCCGTCGCAACTGGTGTCCATTCTGGAGGCCATGAAGGCGGACGGGGCGTTGCATGCCAGAATCAAGGTGATCTGATGACGATAGCGGCGGCATCCTTGCCGATCATCGCGCCAAAACCCGCGATAGTATCCGTGCCGACCCCTTTAAGGGCGGCGCCCGCGACGGAGCACGGCATAACGACCTTGACCGGGACAAAGAAGGCGAAGCCGTCAGCCGCCAGTTTTCAACAAGAGGCGCAGGCGGCGCAACGGTTCGCCGCCATGTTCATCGATGAAGTGTTGCAGGAAACCATGCCGAACCTGTTCGGGAGCGCTGTTGGCGCCCAGAGCTACCAGTCCATGTTCATGCAATCCCTGTCGAAAGACATGGCGCAGTCGGCGGGTGGCATGGGACTCATGCCGTTGCTGGAGAAAAGCCTGCATATCCCGGCCAGCGCGATACAGACGCTGGAGGACCATCCCGCCGTGTTGTTATCTGGCTCCGCGACCTCTGCGGCAGAAGGTCTCACAGGCCCCATCAGCGCGGACGCGCGGGATTTTGTGAAGAAATTGACCCCGCTGGTGGACAAGGCCGCACGGGCGCTAGGGGTGGCGCCCCGCCTGATTATGGCGCAGGCCGCGCTGGAAACCGGGTGGGGACAGTCGGTGGTCGGAAACAACCTGTTTGGGATCAAGGCCAGCCCCGGGGCGCCCAGCATACTCGCACCCACCCACGAGGCCGACGCGAGCGGACAATTATTGCCGGCCATGGCGGCCTTCCGCGCCTTTCCGGACATTGCCGCCTGCCTGCATCACTATGTAACCTTATTGAAAGCGCATTACCCGGGCGCCGTGAACGCCGGAACGGATACGCAGGCTTTCGCGCGGGGTCTGGTCCAGGGACATTACGCGACCGACCCCGCTTATGCGCAAAAACTGATCGCATTGGCGGGATCTCCGCTGCTGGCGGGAATGCCGTGAAACATGGGCTGGCGGTCATCGCGGTCTGCCTGTCAGGATGCGTCCTGCTGCCGTTCCAGGCGTGCGCAGCCCCCCTTCCGCCGAAGATCAGCCATTCTGTCGCGACAACCGCGTCCACGGGGAGCGCGGCGCCGACGGTGGGCATGGACGCCAAGGCCGCGATACGCGCAGGAGAAAGGGTCGCGGCCTGGGCGGACACCGCAGGCAATCCATCGCGCGACACTTTTTCAGGCACGTTTCCATCCCATGTGCCGTAATGGTTTAGAGAGATATTCGTCACCAGACATTTTCAGGCGGTCACCATGTCATTGAACAGCATATTGCAGGTTGGCCTGTCCGGCGTGCTCGCCAGCGAGAACGCGCTGCAGACCGCGTCCAACAACGTCTCCAACGAGAACACGCCGGGGTACGTCAGAGAAACCACGAATCTCGCCGAGAACGCATCCACGCCAACCAGCTATGGCAGTCTTGGAGCGGGGGTCAACGTCGCCTCCGTCAGCCGCAATTTCAGCAGCTACGCGCAAACGCAACTGATGAATGCGACGTCATTGTCCTCCGCCACCAGCGGACAGACCCAGACCCTGAACCAGTTATCGAGCCTGTTCCCGGTGTCGTCCGGGCAATCCGGGTTGAGCAGCGCCATTTCCAGTTTCTATGCGGCGTTCCAGACCCTGTCTACCAACCCGTCGAGCACGCCGGACCGGCAAAGCGTGTTGTCTCAGGCACAAAGTCTGACCGCGCAGTACCGGAACGCCATGGGCATCATCGAGACCACGCAAACGGGTCTGGTGCAGCAGATGCAACAGTCGGTCAGCACCATCAACGGGCTGTCCACCCAGTTGGCGGGCATCAACAAGTCCATCCTGGCGACACCACACGGTACGCCCGTCCCCAACAGCTTGCTGGACCAGCAGGCGCAGGCGCTGGACCAGTTGTCGCAACAGGTGGGCGTCAATACCATTCCCGGCGCCAATGGCACCTTGATCATCACCACCAAAAGCGGTGCCACGTTGGTGGACGGTGCCCAGAGCATGCGACTCTCCGTACAGGCGGGGGGCACCTATCAGCAGCCCGGCCAAGCGGGGATCATCTATCAGCCCACCGGACAATCGCTCACCAGCAAGATCACCGGCGGCGCGTTGGGTGGTGCTCTGACCGCGCAGAACAACGTGAACAGTATCCAGTTGCAGTACGGACTGCTCGCCCAGGGCATTACCGCCGTGACCAATACCCAGCAGGCCATGGGCGTGAATCTGAAAGGGCAACTGGGCACCCCCATCTTCTCCGTACAGGGACCGCAGGTGTTTCCGGCAGGCGCCAACCAGGGTACCGCGACCATCACCGCGTCGGTGACGGACCTGTCCACCGTGCCCGCGACCACCTATACCCTGGAGTACAATGGCGCTCAATGGAACGTCATCAACAATACCTCCGGCAACCGTCAAACGCTGAGTGCCAGCAGTGGCGGAACGCTCAGCTTCGGCGGCATGTCCCTGCAGGTTTCCGGAACACCCGCCACGGGCGACCGCTTTCTGGTGAACCCCGCGGGATCCACGGCAGGATCCTTCCAGTCCGTGATGACCAATCCCGGCGATATCGCCGCCGCGTTCCCCTATGTGGCCAGCCCCGGAACTTATTCGGCGAGCGCAGGACTCGTCAATAACAATACCGGGTCAGAGTCACTTTCTTCGGGAGCGGTGTCCAACCCTTCCGGCACATTTTCTTCCGGTGTGGCGGTCGTACCATCCGGGGTGACACCGCAATCCTTCACCCTGAGCTTCACCAGCAATACGCAATATCAGGTGGCGACGTCCGGGGGAACGGTGGTGGCCTCCGGCACCTGGGGGGGCGCCGGATCAACGGCCCTCGCCATTCCCTATCCATCCGGATCACTGGCGTCGGGTGCGGCGATGACCTTCTCGTGGGGCGGTGGCACACCGGCATCGGGTGACACCTTCACCTTCAGCAGCGGCGCTCCCGGCAATAACGCCAATGCGGTCAGCATGGCCCAGGCGGCAAATCAGGCGGTACTGTCGCAAGGGTCCATCAACCAGTTCACCGCGAACATGACCAACAGCTACGGCAATATGGCGCAAGCCGCAAAGCAGAACAACGCATCAGCGCAGGGAACCCTTACCCAGGCGCAGACGTCCCTGTCCAATATCTCCGGGGTGAACCTCAACGCGGAGGCGGCGCAGGTGGTCAGTTACACGCAGGCGTACCAGGCCGCCAGCGCCATTATCCAGACGTCGAACACGTTGTTTCAGTCCCTCTTGCAGTCCGTATAAAGGAGCTTTGCGCCATGCCGGTTTCTCCCATCAGCACCCCGGTCAGTTACGCGCTGTCCACCAACGCCATCCTTCAGGACCAGGCGCAATTGACCAGCCTGGATCAGCAGATGGCCACCGGGCTCGCCGTCAATACCCCCGCCGACAATCCTTCGGCGGCGGCCGGCAGTCTGCAACTCGGGCAACAGCTTTCCGCGCTGAATCTGGACGGCGCCACGGCGGGCATTGCACAGTCCAGCCTGCAGAATCTGTCCTCCACCGTGGGCAGTATCAGCACGCTCGTGCAATCTTTGAGACAGACCGCCCTCGCGGCCGCCAACGCCACCACCAACAGCCAGGACCGGCAGGCGCTGGCCGATTCCGTCAACCAGGGATTGCAACAACTGGTGCAGCTGGGCAACAGCCAGACCCCGAACGGCAATTACCTGTTGTCCGGCAGCCAAAGCAACACGCAGCCCTTCAGCAGCAACGGTAGTGGCGTGGCTTATCAAGGGGACGCCGGCACCGGCGCGCTGCAGATCGCTCCGGGGCTGACCATTCCCACTTCCCTGTCAGGCCAGTTTTTGTTGATGGATATTCCGACCGGCAACGGCTATGCGATGGCATCCGCCGCCAGCGGCAACACCGGCACCGCGACGGTGTCCGTCAACGGGGTGAGCAATCTCCAGGCGGCCAGCGCCATGGACACCGCCAACCAGTCCTACACCCTGGGATTTTCATCCGGCAGCGGATCCGGACTTTCCCAGACCACCTATTCCGTGACCAACGCATCGGGTACGGTCGTCTCCAGCGGCGTCTACACCCAGGGCGCCACCATCGACGTCTCCGGCAACCAGATGACGATCAACGGCCAACCGGCGGCGGGTGACACCTTCACCATCGCCCCGGCCAAAAACCAGAGCCTGTTCCAGACCGTAGGCCAACTGGCCGGACTGTTGTCGCAGGGCGCCTCGAATGGCGCCGGCGGCGCACAGTTCAGTCAGGGCGTCAGCAACGTCATTTCCAACCTGAATCAGGGCCTGACGCGCCTGCTCACGGGGCAGGCCGCCATCGGCAGCTCGCTGGCGCAAATCAACGCCATTTCCGGCATCAATCAGACACAGTCCAGTAATGACCAGATTGCCCAGAACAACCTCATTTCCGCCGACCTCCCATCCGTCGCCACCCAATTCCAACAGGGCAGCACGGCCCTGCAGGCGGCGCTGTCGGCGTTCAGCGCGATGCAGGGTCTGAACCTGTTCGCCACGCTGAAGTTCTGATCATGGGTTCCAAAAAATGTCCGAATCGCCCCTGCTGAAAGCACCCGACCAGTCCTGGGAAAGGGTCCCGCCCGCGGCAACGCAGCGCATACTGTCCGATGCCCGATCCACGAAATCCTTCGCGGATCTGCTGCTGGCGAACGACGACCTCATTCACTCCCGGTTTTTGCCAGAAATGACGGAGAACACGCTGCTGTTTGATGCGCACCTGCGCGTCATGGCGGACCGTCTTCCGGAGCGTGGCGACCAAATCGCCGTGCAATGGCTTCGGAAACGAGACGGCTATCATTACGGATTCCAGGCCATTTCCATGGGCATGCGGCCTTACGCGGAAGATGGGCTCCCCGCCATTTCCGTGAGCGCTCCAAAGACCCTGGAACGCACGCAGCGACGGCACGCATTCCGGGTGCCCGTTCCTCTGGAGGATGCACAAAACCTGTCCATCCAATGGGATGTAAAGCATGGACAGTTTCGCTTTCCGGCATTCGCGCATGATTTGAGCATCGACGGGATGCGGCTCTCTTTCACCTCGCCCCTGTCCTTTCCAGCCACGCCGGGCAAAAGGGACCACATGGATATTTCCCTCAGCATCCACCGGGGAACCTACACGGTGGATGCGCAAGTGGCGCGGGTGGAAAAAACAGGGACGCCCGACGACCATGCGTCCGGGCGCGAGCGGTTCCTGTTGGGGATGCGGTTCGTGGAACCATACGCGCTGTTTCTGAAGGCGCTGGAACGCTACGTCGCCGAGCGGCAGCGCGGTACGCTCAGGGAGGGCGCCGGATGAATAACTTGCCGACATCCCTGTTTGGCCACCTGATTTTTAGCGCGCCCAACAATCTGGGCGGATTGTTCGCCATCATGGATGACGGACAAATCCTCCCGCTGGACGATCGCGGAACCTGCGGCATTCATTGGTCCCCGGAAGGCATTTTCCTGCGCGGCATCCAGCAGGGAGACCTGCTGGCCCTTACCGACCGGAACGGCACACGAGAATACGCCGGGGAATGGGCTGATCTGCACGATGTCCTGCTGGATGGCGAAGATGTCTATCTGGTCTCGACACAACACAATGCCGTCATCCGCTGGAACATCAAAAAAGCAATGGAGGCCGAACGCTGGACCTTCGCCGACCCGGAGGATGCCTGGCACATCAACTGTCTGGGTTGGTTGCATGGAGAACTGTGCTTCACCGCGTTTGGGGAATTCCCCATCTCCAGAGGCTACAAGCTCACCACCTTGAACCAGGGTTTTTTACGTCGATTGCACGGCAACTCGCGGCTTTCACTGGTCGCCGGACTGAGCCAGCCGCATTCCATTCTGGGTATTGACGATGTGGATGAGTGGATTCTCTGTAACTCCGAAACCGGGGAACTATGGCATACGGCAGGACACCAGTACCCCTGTTCACGCATCGCCCTGGACGGCTACACCCGTGGTCTGGCCATTCGGGACGGAATTCTTTACGTGGGATTGAGCGCCAGCCGGAACGTCGCCGACGGCACCCTTTCGGGACGGGCGCAAATCGTCGCGATAGACATGGCGGACTGGCGCGAGATTTCCCGAATCAGCTTGCCGTCCATGGAAGTGTACGGAATCGTTGCCTTGTCGGACGCCGAGACCTTCCTGCATCTGGTGGCGCGAGTCCTTTCCGACGAGCGCATCCGCGCGCTGAACCAGCAGAACGCCATCTCGGAAAAGCTGGCGATTCTCGTGAATGAAAACGCAAGGCTGAAAATTGCATTAGGCTTAACAGGAAGTTAGCTTCCAAAAAATAGTGGCATGAGGATTGCTTTTGTACAGCTATCATACCTGAAGGGAACGCCTTGCTCATGCCTGAAGCAGAACTGTTGATACCGGAAACCCACCCTGCATCGGATACACCCGTACCCGCCCAGGACACTGGAAAGGACTTCCAGGCCTACCACAACCATCCCCGTCCGGAACTGATCCAGTCCTTTATTCGCGCGCCGGGGCTGGTGCTCGAAGTGGGTTGCGGCGGCGGCGCCACGGGACGGCTGATCAAGGAAAAGTGGCCGGAGTCCGTGGTGGTCGGTATGGATATCGACGTGGAATCCCTGAATATCGCGCGAACGGTGCTGGACGCCGTGATTTGCGCGGAAAAGGATCCTTGTGAAACGGACGTGACCGGGCAGAGCGACGGGCGTGTCGGACCGGGAACCGTGGATACGATTATTCTCGCGGACGTGCTGGAGCACCTGGAAAACCCGTGGAAAGTTTTGCGCTGGCTGCGGGTTTTCCTGAAACCCGGCGCCCAGATCATCGTCTCCCTGCCCAACGTGCGCAATCTCGGCGTCATGGCCGGTTTGCGCGCCGGGCACTGGCGCTACGCGGTCAGCGGCATACTGGACGTGACGCATCTGCGATTCTTTACCCGCGAATCCGCCATGTCCCTGCTGGCAGATTGCGGGTATGAAGTCATTCACCAGAACGCCGTATGGGATGTCAGGCTGGTCAGCCAGGGTCGACCCGGCTGCACTTCGCTGATCAACATGGACGGCTGCGCCCTGCACGCCGTGTCGCCGCGCGATTTCGACGAGATGGCCGCACTCCAGCACATCCTCACCGCGCGCCTGAATCCCGCATATCAAATGCCGGACGCAGCGGCGGAATATCCATCCATCCCGGAAGACAAATGCGTACTGCCCATGCAAGTGCAACACACGCCAACGCCGGAAGAAATCTGGCGGTCCAACCAGGGCCTCGCCCCACAGGACATCGACTGGATGCGCGAAGAAGCCGGCAAACCGGGATTCCCGGAATTCGTGGTGTTGATGCGGCAGAATGTCCGTAACGGCTTGCGGGCGAAACTCGCCATGGACAGCCTCGCCGGACAGGTGGTGCATCCGGCGGCGGTGCGCATTTTACGGGAGGCATGCGCAACCGATAAAGAAACACCCATGCTCTGGCCGGATACGCCGGAGGCGTGGCCGGACGTTTCCGTCATGGACGGAGAGGACTGGGAGGCGTTGAATACGCTGTTACGTTTCGACGACGCGAAGGGCACCAGACGGTCACCACGCTGGATCGCTTTTCTGGATGCCGGAGATTATCTGGCGCCGGACGCTCTGGCCCGCATGGGCATCGCCATCCTGAACCATCCCTCCTTGCGGATGCTATACAGCGACGAGGATCAGGTCGATGACCTGGGGCGGCATGGGAATCCGCATTTCAAACCGGATTTTCATCTCGACACCTTGCGCAGTCTGCCTTATACCGGCGGACTGATGGTGATTCGGGAAGATTTCCTTCGTGGCATCGGCGGGATGCCGACCGGATTCCCGGGCGCCGAGGAATACGACCTGGCGCTGCGGGCGGCGGAAGTGATGATCGATACGCCGGACAAGGTCATCGGTCATGTGGCGCGGGTACTTTACCATCGTGGCGCACGGTCCGGAACCGACAAAGTCGGCGTGGAGACCATCGTCCATTCCGGCCGACTGGCCCTGGCCGCACATCTGGAGCGCTGTGGCGAATCCGCGGAAGTGGAGTTCGGGCCGGCGCCCGCCACCTACCGCCCGGTCTATGCACTGCCGCACGAGTTGCCTCTGGTGAGCGTCATCATCCCCACCAAAAACCAGTTCGGATACCTGCAGCAGTGCGTGGACACCCTGCTGGACAGGACGGACTATCCCCATTTCGAGATCCTTCTCATCGACAACGACTCCACCGATGCGGACGCCCGGCAGTATCTGGACGCCATTATCGCCAATCCGCAAGCGTTCGGAGATCGTCTGCGCGTGTTCCCGTGGCCGGGCCAGTTCGATTACGCCGCCATGCACAACGCCGCCGTCCTGGAGGCGGCTCGCGGCGAAGTGCTGCTGTTTCTGAATAACGATACGGCGGTCCTGCATCCGGAATGGCTGCGGAACATGGTTCGCCACGCTTTGCGCCCGCAGGTAGGCGCCGTGGGTGCGAAACTGCTGTTTCCGGACGGCAAGATCCAGCATGCCGGTGTTATCCTGGGACTCTCCGGCGGTGGCGCGGATCACCCCTTTCTGGGGCTGCAGGCCGAAGATCGTGGATACTATGGCCGTCTCGTGCTGACCCAGAATTACGAGGCGGTCACCGCCGCCTGCATGGCCGTCCGACGCGCGGTGTTCGATGCCGTGGGCGGGTTCTCCGCCGAGTTTCCGGTGCAGTTCAACGACGTGGACCTTTGTCTGAAGATAGGCGCCGGTGGCTTGCGTATCGTTTGGACCCCGGACGCTATTCTCATGCACCATGGTTCCGCCAGCCAGCGGGCCGAAGCGCAGGGCAATCCGGACGCGGCAGAACAGTCGCGGCGGATTCTGGCGGAAGGCAATGACCGGCTGTTTCGTAAATGGCCGGAAAGGATGGCGCGGGATCGCGCCTATAACGCCAACTTCACCCGTCATGGACGCGGTTTCCAATACGAGAACGTACCCGCCTTGTCCTGGCAAGACGGCTGGCGGCCCCGTAAAAAGGTGTTCGCACACCCCGTCAATCGGGAGGGCACCGGTGAGTACCGGATCATCGCCCCGGCCCGCGCCCTGTCCCGTGCAGGCCGCGTGCAGACCATGGAAACCATGCAGCTGCTCACGCCGCCGGAGATGCTGCAATCCGCGCCCGACAGCGTGGTTTTCCAGTTGCAGATGGAGGATCACCAGGCGCGGGGCATCCAGCAGTGGATGGATTACCGCCCAGACACCCTGCGGGTGTTTGAAGTGGATGATCTGGTTATCCACCTGCCCATGAAAAACGCGCACCGTCCACATATCCACCCGGATATCATCAAACGTCTGCGCCATACGGCAAAGCGCATGGACCGTATGGTGGTCACCACGGAATTTCTGGCCGAGCAGTATCGCGGCTGGAACCCCGATATCCGGGTGGTGCCGAACTTTATCGAACGTGCGCGGTGGAGCGGCCTGTCCACGCAAGTTTCACCCGACGCGCGGCCGCGTGTCGGGTGGGTGGGCGGCGTCAGCCATCAAGGGGATCTGGAAATCATTCAGGACGTGGTGAAAGCGACCCATAAGGACATCGACTGGGTGTTCATGGGCATGTGCCCGGAATCCATGCGCCCATATGTCACCTTTGTGCCGCCGGTGCCGTTCGAACAGTATCCCGCGAAGGTGGCCTCCCTGGGTCTCGATCTGGCTCTGGCGCCGCTGGAGGACCACCCGTTCAATAAGGGAAAGAGTCATCTGCGCATTCTGGAAATGGGCATCCTGGGTATTCCCGTGCTGGCTACGGACATCCTGCCGTATCAGGGATTCCCGATCTGGCTGGTGAAAAACCGCTACAACGACTGGATGGGCGCGCTGCGCGACCTGGTGGCGGACCGGTCCGTGCTAAAAGCGGCGGGCGAAACCCTGAAAGCCCACATTGAACAGCACTGGATACTGGAGGAGCATCTGGATTTGTGGGAATCGGCGTGGACCTGAGCGATATCAACGTTTTCCGGCTGAAAATGGTTTCAGCCTTTATAGGGGGGGGGGATACCTGGTGGAACTGAAAAATGTGCTTTTTTTCGAAGAGATGTTAACGCCACGGCTGGTAACGGTGTTTTACTGGCTGGCCTTGGTGATTGATTTTGTGATTGGATTGGGTTTGATGCTTCATGGCGGCGCATATCTGCTACTGGGGCCTGTGGAAATCGTCATCAGTATGGTGTTCACACGCATTTTTTTCGAACTGATGATCCTGGCTTTCCGGATTTACGAAGAACTCAAGGAGATCAACGCTAAAACCGAAAAGCACCCATAATCTAAAATCCCGCGCGTTCAAATCAACATTTTTTGCGAAACGACTATTGCAGCACTTAGATACCTGCTACAAGGCCCAAAGCTTGGCCGTAGTCGCACCTACAAGATATATGGGTATGGGTGGAGGGGCAGCGGCAAAGAGCATCACAAGGTCCTCAGAACAGCGAAGAGCCTGTGGTGAACGGTGGGCAGCATCAGGAGGCAGGAGACAGGGGGCAAAACCGTCTGATATACTTGTGGAAAGGTTGGCAGCATACCGGCTGCTAAACAAACACATCATCACGGAAAATGCTAGGAGAAAAAAATGAATAAAGGCGAAGATAGTGCCGCAATTGCGGGTGGTGCAGATGGATCAGTTGGAGCAGTTAAAGAAGAGGATGAAGTAGACTACGTTGCTCTATGTCTAGCAGAGGCTGAAAAATATAAGGATTGTCCTCCAGCTAAAATTCCTAAAGCCAGCATTTTTGACACGTTACGTTTAATGGACGACGATATCAAGGACACCGCTTTGAAAGTTGTGACCACTGTTGCCGTTGTGGCAGGAGCTGTCGCACTTGGAGCGTACGTGGCACCAAAAGCCGCAGGACACGTAAAAAGTGGATTCAGCGATGCCATGGACAAGATTGATCCAGATGATTGGTCAATACTGGATGACATTGAGCCCTATTTCAATGGGTGTGAGTGGGTCTACGAACTCAAGCCCGATATGTGATCCTTTCATTATTTCGGGGCGGAACTCGCCTTGAGGAACGTCTGTACTGCCTGTCGGCGCCGGGCCAACCCGCCGCCACACGGACCGTTCGAAGGCACTTTTTGCGCCGGTGTGCCGTAGTGGGGAATTAAGAGCCGCGTCATTGCGCCTCCCGTCATTTTCGCCACTAGATTGAGGTGTAAATCATGTCTACCGCCTTCGGTTCCATCAACACCAACGTTTCCGGGCTAGAAGCGCTGAACAGTCTGGGCAATACCAACCAGACCATCAACGGCCTGCAGAA
>JAPTWR010000008.1 GCA_028065135.1 Acidithiobacillus sp. | reverse complement strand
TCAATCCATGAACAGCGAGCTGACGGAATCCTCTTCCGCGATCCGGCGGATGGTTTCGGCCAACAGCTCGGCAACGGACAGTACGCGAATCTTACCGCTGGCTCGGGCATCCGGCCTGAGCGGTATGGTGTCGGTGACGACCAGTTCATCCAGGTCGGACCGTTCGATGCGTTCCATGGCTGGGCCAGACAGAACCGGATGGGTGCAGTAGGCGCAGACCTTGACTGCGCCTTGTGCCTTGAGGGCATGGGCCGCTTCACAGAGCGTGTTGGCCGTATCGACCATGTCGTCCACGATGACGCAGGTGCGGCCCGCCACATCGCCGATAATATTCATGACGACGGATTCATTGGGGCGCGGCCGCCGTTTGTCGATAATGGCGAGGTCCACTTCGAGTCGTTTAGCGATGGCGCGGGCGCGGATAACACCGCCCACATCGGGAGAAACCACAATCAGTTCTGGGTAGCTCTGGCGCCAAATGTCGCCTAGGAGAATGGGTGAGGCGTAAATATTATCAACCGGTACGTCAAAGAAGCCCTGAATTTGGTCGGCGTGCAGATCCATCGTCAGGACCCGATTGGCGCCTGCAGTGGTAATCAGGTCGGCAACCAGTTTGGCGGTGATGGCCGTGCGTGAGCGTGATTTGCGGTCTTGTCGGGCATAGCCGAAATAAGGCATGGCGGCGGTAATGCGATTGGCCGATGCGCGTTTGAGCGCATCAATCATGGTGAGTAGTTCCATGAGGTGGTCATTGGTGGGCGCACAGGTGGGCTGGAGCACGAAAACGTCCCGGCCGCGCACATTTTCCAATATTTCGACGAAGACTTCGCCGTCGCTGAAAGAACTCACCTCGGCACGGCCAATGGGAATCTGCAGGAAGCGCGCCACCTGAGCAGCCAGAATGGGATTGGCGTTCCCGCTGAAGACCATGAGATTGCCGTGGGCCATGTGATGTCTTTACTCTCTTTCGCAGGTGGCAAAACAGTCCGAGGACAATTTGGCTGGGGCGCCAGGGATCGAACCTGGGAATGCCGGAATCAAAATCCGGTGCCTTACCGCTTGGCTACGCCCCAATAATCATTGCTCGGCAAGATCGTACAGTGGATGCCTGTTGCATCCACGCACGGACCATGCGCGCCAGGGGGCAGGCACCCGCGCAGCAATTTGTTGTGCGGAAATATTATCCGCTACCAACCCGAAAACACAGGCGCCGCTACCCGTCAAACGAACATCGTGCACGCCCTGATTTTTTAGCCAGCGCGTACCATGTTCGACTTCTGGGTAGCGGGCGCACACCGTAGGTTCCAAGGTGTTTTCCGTCGCCCCGCCGAGAAACGCGCCTATTGTGCTGGGCACGTGATGCCGTGTCAATTCAGGGGCGGTGAAAATCTCCCGTGTACTTACGGACACCTGCGGGTGCAGCAGCACATAGTGACTTTCCGGGAGGGCGTCGAGCGCTTGCAAACGCTCGCCCAGACCCTCCGCCCAGGCACCGCGTCCGAAAATAAATACAGGAACGTCAGCACCGAGGCCGGCGCCAATTTCCATGAGTTCTTCGCGGCGTAGACCGGTACGCCACAGCCGATTGAGCACGATGAGGGTGGTGGCGGCATCCGAGGAACCTCCGCCGATACCCCCGCCCATGGGCAGAAATTTGTCGATGTGAATATGGACTCCTTCATGGACACCGCCGACATCGGCCAGACATTTCGCGGCGCGGATACTCAGATCGTTCGCTTCCGGCACGCCTTCTGGTCCGCCGCTGCGGGAAAATCGCCCGGCGGGGCGCGAGTCAAACTGGAGTTGGTCAGCCAGATCGATAAACTGAAATACGGTCTGCAACTCGTGATAACCGTCGCTGCGCTGGTCGATAACGCGAAGCATCAGATTCAGCTTCGCGGGTGCGGGATAATTTTCGCTCATGGGGCGTTGTGGCCTCCCATACGCCACTGGGTGATGGCAAGGCGTAGGGTGATGCCCGCCGGACCCATGGCTTGGAGCAGTTTGGGCATGCTCAGGCCGCCTACTGGCGCATATTGGAGATAGTGGATTTGCCAGGGGCCGCTGTGGAGTACGGTGGGCAGGCCGGCTGAATTCTGCCGTTCAGTTACCGCCGCGCTGTGCAGGCCAAGCATCCAGTCTGGCAATTCACTCGCGGGTAGTTCGACGTGGAGGACCAGTGCGAGGAGGGTATCCAGGTTGTTTGCTTGTCGTGTCGCGCCATTGGCCAGTTGCAGATGCGCGCCTTGCGGGTCGACTTCGATGCGCGCGACCGTACGGCCGAGAGGGTCATAGATGGAAAGTTCCTGGTGTTGGGGGGATTGCTTCCAGCGGAATCCGAAATCTTTGCTCGTTTTCGGTGTGCTGAGAGCGGCCTGTCCGCTGGCTTGCCAATATTTTAGACTGGCGACGACCTGATTTCTCTCGGTCGTTGACAGGATGATGTGAGCGGACGGTTGGATGGGGGGCGTGGTGGCACAGGCGGATAATACGCCGGTGAGCAGGAGTGCGGCCAGTGTGTGGAGCGGCCTTCGTGCAGGGCGCCGGACGGATGCTCTGGGATAGGGAATCATCATGGCTGGCGGGCCAGATTGCTTTTGAGGGTGGCATCGTCCGGGTGTTTTTGCAGCGCACTTTGCCAGACCTGCCGGGCATCTGTGTGGCGCCCTAGTGACCAGAGAACTTGCCCGAGGTGTGCGCTCACCGCGGCATTGTCAGGTAAGGCCGTATGAGCCTTCTGCAGATACTCCAGAGCCTGGAGGTTGTCGCCCCGCACGTGCCGCAGCCAGCCGATACTATCCAGAATCTCGGGGTTGTCAGGACTCAGGCTCAATGCCTTGCTCAGTAGCTTTTGTGCTTCGACCAGGTTGCTGTGCCGTTCGACCAAGCTGTAGCCAATGAAGTTGTAGGCTTGTGCATGATCCGGTGCGAGGCGGATAACTGTACGCATGGCTTTTTCCATGGCCGGATAATCTTTCAATTGCTCATAGATGGCGCCTTGCGCGTACCAGAGCCCAGGTTGGTTGGGCATGCGCTGCAAGGCCTGCCTGACTACCTGTAGGGCTTGGTGAAGATGGCCGCTGTCTTGCAGCAGGTTTGCTTCCAGCAGCGGAATCTGTGCCTCATGCGGGCGCGCGGCCGCCAGGGCCCGCAGTTTTTTGATGGTTTTGTCGTGGTGCCCCAACAGATATTCCACGCGCGCGCTGCGCAGCTCTGCCTCAGAATACAGAGGACCGGGATGAATGCGCTGGTACCATTGCAATGCTTCGGCCCAACGATTCTGTGCCTCGTAGAGGCGCCCCAGATAGTAGAGTGGGGCGGGGGACTGGGGCGCCAATTCGCGGGCGCGCTGCAAAGCGGCTTCCGCATTTTTCCAGTTGCCGCGCTCGACGTCCATAAGGCCGAGAGAAAGGATGATATCGGGGTCATCGGGGTTTTGTCGTGCCATGTTCTGGTAGAGGCGATAGGCCTGTGTCAGGCCACCCATTTTGAGGTAGAGCGCAGCCAGATATAGACGGGCGAGCGTGGCTTCCGGGTGGCTGGCCGTGAAACTTTGAATGCTGTGCAAAGCGGCGGTAGTGCCTTGGGTGGCTTGCTGTGCTTCGGCGAAACTGATGGCGGCTTCCTGCCAGTCCGGACGGAGACTGAGCGCTTTCACCAGCCAGGGGATGGCGTGTTCTGGTTGTTTTTCATCGAGATCGATACGTCCGAGCGCATAATAGGCGGCTGCGGATTGCGGGTCTTTGTCGGCTAGCGCACTCAACAATCGTCGCGCCTCACCGCTGCGTCCGTGGGCCACCAGTAATTCAGCGAGTTGCAAGGTGACCTTCGGGTTGTTGGGAAAGCGGGCAAGCGTGGCCTGTAGTAACTGAATGGCTTGCTCATCCTGACCTGTGGTGAGGAGCAGCGCGGCTTCAAACTGATCTGCTTGGGCGTTCCCCGGAGCGGTCTCGCGCCAGCGTTTGGCAAGTTGCAGAGCACCTGGAAAATCGCCGAATTGCGCGGTGATCTGTGTGGCGCGCCCGAGGACATTGGCTTCTGGCGCCAGTTTGGCGGCTTCCCGCCAAGCTGGAATGGCCAGTTGTGGCTCCCGTTGCACGGTGGCGAATTCGGCTACTAACAGATAATAGAGCTGCTCCCCGGTCATGCCATCCGAGGCGGGGTCGGCGGCTGCACCTCCGGCGGCGAGGCTGAGTACAATACCTGCCACGATGCCCCCAAGCCTGCTCCTCATCTACCCATTCCCCGCATTTTTTGCCAGCAAGCACAATAACCGCTAGGGACCTGGCTTGCAATCCTGTCCGGTGTCGGCGACAATTCAGCCCCTTCATCGTCGCTCTGCAGGGACGGTCGCTGCTATTTTCTGCCTTGGTCTAAGTCATCATACTGCCCCTATCGCGGTTCGGGAAAAAGTCGCTTTTTCTCCGGAGAACCTTGTTGCGGCCTATCGCTACTTGCTGGAGCAAGGGTTGGCCAGGGAAACCCTGATCGTATCGACCTGTAACCGCACGGAAATTTATGTCCACGGCGGGCAGGGCTACCATCGCCAAGCCTTGCAAGATTGGCTCTGTCACTTTCACGGCGTGGACCCGCGATTGCTGGATGGGCATATTTATTACTCCAGTGATGCGGAGACCGTGCGCCATCTGTTTCGCGTGGCCTGCGGGTTGGATTCCATGATCATCGGTGAGCCGCAGATCCTTGGTCAGGTCAAGGATGCCTATCAGGCTGCTGCGGATAGTGGTGCCGCCGGGCCGGTGCTGAATCGCCTGTTGCATTGGGCTTTCCGCGTGGCGAAGCGGGTGCGGTCGGAGACGGCCATCGGTTCAGCCCCGGTCAGTGTGGCCTATGCTGCCGTGAGCTTGGCCAAGCAGTTGCTGGGTAGCCTGGAAGGCAAGTCGGTGTTGCTGATCGGCGCCGGGGATACCATCGAACTGGTGGCGACTCATCTGCGCGAGCATGGGGTGGGGAGTTTTGCCGTAGCCAATCGCAGCGCGGAACGCGGCCAGCAGTTGGCCGAGAAATTTACTGGCAATGCCCATGCACTGGAGGCCATCCCGGAGCTCCTGCATGACGCCGATGTGGTGGTGAGTTGCACGGCGAGTCTGTTGCCCATACTCACGCTGGAGACAGTCTCCGCGGCTATGCTACGGCGGGCGCAGAGAGATCTGATGCTGGTGGATCTCGCCGTACCCCGGGATATCGCCTCGGAAGTGGAAGGCGTTGAGCAATGTTTTCTCTACACACTGGACGATCTGAATGATATCGCGCAGGCAGGCATGCGCGCACGCCGCGAGGCGGCGGCGGTAGCAGAGCTGATCATCGCCGATGAGGTCGCTGAGTTCCAGCAGTGGCGGGAAAGCCTGGATGTGGTGCCTGCCATTCGTCGCCTGCGTGATCATGTGGAGGAGCGGCGCCAGGAAGAGCTGCAGCGCTTTACGCATTACCTGAATCAGGGGCAGGATCCCTTCGCAGTCTTGGATGCCTTTTCCAAGGCGTTGATGAATAAAGTCCTTCACGATCCCATTGCAACCCTTCGCCAGCCTTGTCAGGATGCGACCAACGAAAGTCTTGTCGCGGCACTCGATATCCTCTTTCATCTCAGCGACGCCGAAGGATGAGTCTCAGCCCGCGTTTGCAAGGCCAACTGGAGCAGTTGGCCTTTCGCTTTGATGAATTAAGTCAGTTGCTGGCGCACCCGAATGTGGCGAGCGATGCGCAGCGTTTTCAAAGTCTTTCCAAAGAGTTGGGAGAAATCGCCCCGGTGCTGGACCTGCTGCGTCGTCATGAGCAGCGGCGGCAGGATCGAGATGACGCCGAGCGCATGATGATGGACGAGCGGGATGCGGAACTGCGTGCCATGGCCAGTGAAGAAGTGGCGGCGGCACAGGCTGAACTTGATCAGCTCGAAGAGTCCCTGCGGGTGCGCTTGCTGCCCAAGGACCCCAATGATGATCGTAATGTCTTTGTGGAGATACGGGCGGGGACTGGTGGTGAGGAGGCAGCACTTTTTGCGGGAGTGCTGGCCCGGATGTATACCCGCTATGCGGAGAATAAAGGTTTTGCCGTGGTTATCCTTTCCGCCTCTGATTCGGAACGTGGTGGTTACAAAGAAATCGTTCTGGAAATCAGCGGCCGCGGCGCTTATTCCCGTCTGAAATTCGAGTCGGGCGGGCATCGGGTGCAGCGGGTGCCGGAGACCGAGGCGCAGGGCCGTATCCATACCTCCGCCTGTACGGTAGCAGTGCTGCCCGAGGTGGATACGGTGAGCGAGATCACCATCAATCCCGCCGACTTGCGCGTTGATACCTACCGGGCCAGTGGTGCGGGCGGGCAGCACATCAATAAGACCGACTCCGCTATCCGCATCACTCATATTCCCTCCGGTTTGGTGGTGACCTGTCAGGAAGACCGTTCCCAGCACAAAAACCGGGCGCGAGCCATGGCACTGTTGCAGGCGCGTCTGCTGGAACAAGAGCAGGAGAAGCAGCAAAGTGCGGCGGCGCAGACCCGGCGCCTGCTGGTGGGTTCCGGAGATCGCTCCGAGCGTATCCGTACCTACAACTTTCCGCAGGGGCGAATCACCGATCATCGTATCAATCTTACGCTGTATCGGCTGGAGGCGGTGCTGGCGGGAGATCTTGACGCCGTTATCGAACCGCTGATCAAAGAATATCAGGCCGATCTCCTGCAGCATCTGGGTGATGACCTCTGATTCGGGCGTAACGCACAATCCATCACGCAGTCTGCGTGACTGGCAGTATGCTCTGCGCGACCAACTGCGCGCATTGAGTGATCAGCCAGAGCAGGAAACACGCTGGTTGTTGGCCGCCGCTCTGGGACTGGATGGAGCGGCGCTACTGCGTGATGCGTTGATGCCAATTTCCGCAGAGGAGGAGGCCCGGATTACCGTATTACTCACGCAGCGCCTCGCAGGCGTGCCCTTGGCCTACTGCTTAGGCGAGTGGTCATTCTACGGACTGGATCTGTGCGTGGCTCCCGCGGTGCTGATCCCTCGCCCGGATACCGAGACCTTGGTGACTCTGGCCCTTGAGGGGTTGGCAGAGAATGACGCGGCGCGGGTGCTTGATCTTGGTACAGGCTCCGGGGCCATTGCATTGGCCATTGCCCAGGCGCGACCGCTGGCGGAGGTCTGGGCCGTGGAGCGCAGCCCGGCGGCGTTACAGGTCGCGCGCGCCAATGGCGCGCTTCTGGCGCCGCAGGTGCACTGGCTGGAGGGTGACTGGTACGCACCACTGGATAACGCCTTGCGGTTTAATCGGATTGTGGCCAATCCCCCTTATCTGGCCGATAACGATTCACACCTTCCTGATTTGCGTCATGAGCCTTGGGAAGCCCTGGTGGCCGGTCCCAGCGGTTTGGAGTGCCTGGAACGCATCATTGCCGGTGCGTATGAGCGACTTTCGTTGCAGGGCGTGCTATTGCTGGAGCATGGCCCTGATCAGGGGAAGGCGGTGCGCGGCCTGCTCAACAACGCTGGTTTCGGTGCGGTGCAAACCTGCCGCGATCTGGCCGGACGCGAACGCGTGAGCAGCGGAACAAGGAATTAACCATGCCCGAATTGCCTGAAGTCGAGGTCACCCGTCTGGGTATCGCCCCCCATCTGCTGGGACAGCGTCTGGAGGGTGCCGTGGTGCGGGATAGTCGCCTGCGTCTGCCGGTGAACGCCGATCTTGCCGGGCGGGTGGCCGGGCAGCGCCTGCTCAATCTCCGGCGACGGGGCAAATACCTTCTGCTCGACCTGGAACAGGGAGCGATCCTGATCCATCTGGGGATGAGCGGACACCTGCGCGTCCTCCCGCAAAGCACCCCGGTGCAGAAACATGATCATGTCGATCTGCTCTTTACCGACGGTCTGTGCTTGCGCTTCCATGACCCGCGCCGTTTCGGCGCGGTGTGCTGGGTTGCCGATCCCGACCGGCATCCGTTCCTCCGGCATCTGGGGCCGGAACCGCTAGGCGTTGATTTTACGGAAGAATACCTGTATCTGCGGAGCCGAAACCGACAGGTGCCGATTAAATCCTTTCTCATGGATGCCCATATCGTCGTCGGCGTCGGCAATATTTACGCCAATGAGTCTTTGTTCGCGGCGGGTATCGATCCGCGCCGCCACGCGGGGCGCGTTGCTCTGCCGCGCTATGGGAAGCTGGTGCAGGCAGTGCGCGATATTCTGGAGGCAGCTATTGCCCAGGGCGGAACGACCCTGCGCGATTTTACCCGGCCCGATGGCAGAAATGGCTATTTTCGACTATCTCTTGCGGTGTATGGGCGAGAAGGGGAACCCTGTACGCAGTGTGGGGCGTTGTTACACGATATCCGTATCAGTGGCCGAGCGACGACCTATTGTTCCCATTGTCAGCGCTGACCAGTCGGGAGTAAGCATGAGTGAAGAGCATTTGTTGAAGACATCCCCCATTCTGCAGGGGCTGCGCGCGTTAAATAGTTGGCGGCAAAAAGTGATTGACGGTCTTCATGAAATGGCGGCGCTGACAGCCGATCTGGGTCTGCTGCCCAGTGGGACCATGCTGCAACTGGAAACCTTGGCTTATGAAACGGAGCAGGACAGCTTGCGTATCGCCCTCGTCGGCGAGTTTTCGCGGGGCAAGACCGAGTTGATTAACGCCCTCTTTTTCGCGGATATGGGGGCGCGTCTGCTGCCTTCCAGTCCCGGCCAGACCACCATGTGTCCCGTGGAGATTCGCGGCGCGCCGCAGGGGCGGCCGGGTTTGCAGCTCCTGCCCATTGCCAGCCGTAGCCTCGATGTCAGCATCGAAAAACTCAAAAGGGCGGGGAGCGCGTGGACGCGATTGCCGCTGGTGCTGGAAGAAAAAAACGAACGGTGCCAGGCGTTGGCTCATCTTACGGAAACGCTTTGTGTGGCGATTGAGGATGCCCGTCGCATCGGACTTTGCCCACCGCTCAATCGTACGCCCAAAGACCGCGAGCGCACCATTTGTCCCTCCTGTGGCCTCGGTAAGGTGCTTATCCCGCGCTGGCGCCACGCCCTGCTTTATCTGACGCATCCTATGTTGGATGCCGGTCTCACGGTGCTGGACACCCCTGGCCTCAACGCCATCGGTGCGGAACCCGAACTGACTTTCGGTATGCTCGCCGACGCGGATGCCATTATTTTTGTGCTGGGTGCGGACACCGGTGTTACCCAAAGCGACCTGACCATCTGGGAACAGTATCTGATGCGCAATGCGCACCAGAAGCAAATTGTGCTCCTCAACAAGATTGATACCCTCTGGGACGAATTGCGTGACCGGTCTGGGGTGGTGGCAGAAATTGAGCAGCAGGTGGATAAAACGGCGGAGCGACTGCGTATTCCTCGTGAGCAGGTTATTCCAGTCTCCGGTCAGAAGGGGCTCATCGCCCGAATCCGCCAGGATCAGAAACTGCTTGAACGTAGCGGAATGGCAGCCTTGGAGCGTTCCATTGCTGAGGTATTATTGCCCGCACGGCGAGCGGCCATCCAGGCAAGGTGCCGGGTCTTGGTAGAACGTGCCGTCGTGGACCAGAAAAATCTGCTGCATGAACAAATGAATAGAATCACGGCGCAGATAGAGAGTGTGCGCAGCCTCAAGGATCGGACGGCTGAGAAAGTGCCCGAACTGGTGGCACAACATCAGCGGTTACTCCAAAGCTTTGAGCAAGACCGGCATGCCTTCGAGGGGAAAAAAGCGGCCTTCCGTCAGGCAGTTGAAGAGTGTCTGCTCGTCCCTCTGGCACCCGCTTCCTTTGATCTTGTGATCAGCAACGCCAAAGCGGAGATGCTTTCCGTATGGACGACAGCAGGTATCGTCGAACGTTTCAGACTTTTCTTCGCGGAGGTCATAGCCCATTTTGACAAGGCGCTGCAGGGTGCGCAGCAGGTATCGGCACTGGTGGCCGGGGAGTATCAGGTGTTGCAGAGCCGTTATCGTTTACCCGCCTTGCGGACGGTGCCCTATGCCATTATGCCGCGACGGACGGAGCTCATGGATATGGCGGAAAATTATGAGCGCTTCGGGATGAAGCTGGAGATCGCCGTGAACACCCAAAGTGCCGTGGTGCGTAAGGCCTTTCTGACCGTAGCCAGTCGAACCCGCGATTTTGTCGTCGAAACCAGGCGGGAGGCAGAGACCTGGGTAGATGAGATCATGGCGGTCATGAACCAGCAACTGCAGGTTTTTCACGACAATGCCGAAGAGGAGCTCAATGCATTGCAAAGTATTGCTCAGACCGTGGGCAATATTGATACCCGCATTCAGCAACTACGGCAGAGTCTGCAGATTGTGCAGGAGCAGATGGCCCGTCTCGACCATTATTCGGCGCCATTGCTCCATCTGTTGCGGGAAGCGCTCAGCACTGCCCCGTAAGCCGCAGAAATTTTTGTTTCAGGGTTTCCGGCGACTCTGCATGGTCGGGGTTGCTGAGGATGCAGTCGACGGGGCAGACCTCCATGCATTGCGGGGTGTCATAGTGACCGACACACTCCGTACAAAGATCGGGGTCAATGACGTAGATCTGTGGACCCATGCTGATGGCGTTGTTGGGGCATTCCGGTTCGCAGACATCGCAATTGATGCACTGATCGTTAATGAATAGGGACATCAATATCCTCCGCAAGGCAACATCATATTCTACTTTTCCGTAAGCTTGGGGTCCATGCCGACACAAAAGTGCTGCTTTAAGGCGGCGGCCACGGAAGGCTGGACGAAGGCGTCCACATCTCCCCCCAGACGACTGATTTCACGCACGAGGCTGGAAGAGAGAAAAGTGTACTGATCGGAGGTCATCAAGAAGAGGGTCTCGATCTGGGCATTCATGCGTCGGTTAATGGAAGCCAGCTGAAACTCATGCTCAAAATCCGATATGGCGCGCAGTCCGCGCAGTATAAGATGGGTCTTTTCCTCCTGAAGCAGGTGAATCAGCAGGCCAGGAAAGGGGCGTACCCGCACCCCTGGAATCCCGCCTAAAGTTGCCTTGGCGAGCGCGACCCGTTCTGCGAGAGGGAAAATGGTCGTTTTTGCCGTTTGGGCGGCTACCGCCACCACGACTTCGTCGAATAGTGCAGCTGCGCGCCGCACCAGATCCTCATGACCATTCGTGATGGGATCGAAGGTGCCGGGATAAATAATTCGGCGTTCTGTGTGGGGCTTAGTCATGGAGATGCTCCGGCAAAATGGTATAGAGAGTATGATGCGAATCGCCGCAGCGGCCGCGCCGATAAGTGCGCCAATGGTTGGGGATGGCGGCGTCATCCCATCGTTCTGCAGCGGAGGTCTCCAGATACAGCCAACCTTCCGCAGCGATCTGCTGACCATTCCACAATATGGGGGCCATCCGCGTAGGCCAGCCTTGATCGAAGGGCGGATCGGCAAAGATGATATCGAAGGGTCGGGGGCAATGTTGCAGGTATCCCCATGCATCTGTGCCAGCTAACTGCTGTGCCGCTACGCCGCAGGCGGCCAGATTCCGGGACAAGAGTTGGCGGTGTTGTGGGTTTTTCTCGACGAAGACCACTTCGCGCGCGCCGCGTGACCAGGCCTCCAGGCCCAGCGCACCGCTACCTGCAAAAAGATCCAGCACCCGTGCTCCGGCCACCTGTCCTCCCAGCCAGTTGAATAGCGTCTCGCGTACCGCACCCGGTGTAGGGCGCAGGGAACGACCGACTGGGGTGAGCAACCGTCGCCCGCGGTGGCGACCCGCAATAATAGAGACGCTCATACGGGCCGATTCCGCGGCAAGAAACGCCGCTCATGGCGCGGTATGACATTGCACGCATTGTTCGATGTCGCCCTTCGGTGGATAATGAAGAAATTCATAGTGTCTGAGGTTTGCTTAGCCCAATGGTGTTCGACTGGTTCAAGCGTAACAAAAGCCTTCCCGCGGGGGAAACGTCACCCGAAGGGGTGATTTCTCCGATTGTTGTGGCGCCAGCTATAGCAGAAGAGTCCATGCCGACAGAAGCCCTTTCCGATACACCCGGAAAAGGGCTTTTCTCCCGTCTTCGACAAGGCCTGACCCGAAGCCGGGAACAATTGGTCGAGGGCGTGGGGCGTCTGGTACGCGGTAAAAAGGTTATTGATGCGGAATTGCTGGAAGACCTGGAAGCCTTACTGCTGCAAGCTGATCTGGGCACGGCTGCAACCCGGGAAATCATGGACAGCGTGGCGGAGCGGGTACATCGCAAGGAACTCACGGACCCCAACGCGCTCCAGACGGCGTTGCGCGAGTCACTCCTCGACATCCTGCGTCCCCGCGCGCAACCTTGGTCGCCCGAGAAGGGGCGCTCCCAGGTATTGCTCATGGTGGGTATCAACGGCGCGGGTAAAACGACCACCATCGGTAAGCTGGCTGCGCACTGGAAGGCGGAGGGTTTCGGTATTGTCCTCGCCGCCGGAGACACCTTCCGCGCCGCCGCCGTGGAGCAGTTACAGGGCTGGGGTAAACGGGTGCAGGTGCCCGTGGTGGCGCAGGGGACGGGCGCCGACAGCGCTTCCGTGATCTTTGATGCGCTGACTACGACCCGCGCGCGCGGCAGCGAGTTGCTCATCGCCGATACCGCCGGACGCCTTCATACCCAGGGTCATCTCATGGAAGAATTGAAGAAGATCAAGCGGGTCCTTGGCAAACAGGACCCGGAGGCGCCACAACAGATCTGGCTGGTGCTGGACGCGGGCACCGGCCAGAATGCCCTTAATCAGGTGCGTCAGTTTCACGATGCGATAGGGTTGACGGGTATTTGCATCACCAAGCTGGATGGCACCGCCAAAGGTGGCGTGGTGGCGGCCATTGCCAGGGCCGTGCCCATTCCCATTCGCTATATCGGTGTTGGTGAGCAGGTCGAAGATCTACGTCCTTTTGACCCCGAATCTTTTGTCGATGCCCTTTTTGCGGAGTCGAAGTCATGATCGAGTTTATCAACGTCACCAAGCATTACCCAGGACGGCATCACGTCCTCCGCGAGGTGAATCTGCACTTGCGTAAAGGTGAGATGGCCCTGCTGACCGGGCCTTCCGGCGCCGGTAAAAGCACGCTGCTCAAGCTGCTTCTGCGTTTGGAGGATGTCAGTCGCGGCACGCTGATGGTCAATGGCGTCGATGTCTCCACCCTCGGGCGCCGTCATATTCCCGCCTACCGGCGGCGGATCGGTGTCGTCTTTCAGGACCATAAGCTGCTGATGGATCGCGATGTGTTCAACAACGTGGCGCTGACCTTGCAGGTGGGAGGCCTTACTGGCCGGCAGATACAAAGCCGGGTACGGGCGGCGCTGGAGAAGGTGGGGCTGGGGGATCGGGCGCAAGATTTGCCCGCGGTCCTGTCTGGCGGTGAGCAGCAGCGCGTGGGCATTGCCCGTGCCATCGTCCACACTCCGGAAATTCTGCTTGCGGACGAACCGACGGGCAATCTGGATAACTCCCTGAGTACGGAGATTCTTGATCTTTTCCGCGACTTCCATCACCACGGAACGACCGTGCTGGTGGCTACCCATGATCAATCGCAAGTCAACCGTCTCGGCCTACCGGTTTTTCACCTGGAACAAGGCCGTCTGCACACTCCTGAGGAGGACAAGGCGTGAATCTCCATATCCGTCTGGAAGCGGCAAAAAATGCGCTGGATACGCTGATCAAGCAGCCCGTAGCCACGCTCATGACCGTGCTGGCGCTGGCTATCGTTCTGGCGCTTCCGGTGGGTCTCTTTGCTGCCCTCAACAATCTCCAGCAACTCTTGGGGCAATGGCGGGATCAAGCGCAGATCTCCCTCTTTTTGCACCGGGACGCCTCTGCCGCAGAGGTTCAGAATCTCCAGGTCCTGCTCGAACGCGGCATCGGGGTGGCGAGTGTGCGTTATGTGGGCAAAGAGGCGGCGCTGACGGAGTTTGAGCACCACGCCGGGATGACGGCGGCCATACAGACCTTAGGTGAAAACCCCTTGCCGGCCTCTTTTGTGGTCGAACTGAACCCGCTGGCACAGAGTCCATCTGCGCTGCAAACACTGGTAGCCTATTGGGGCCGGCAACCGGGAGTAGCCAGTGCGCAATCAGACCTGCATTGGGTGGCGCGTTTGCAGGCGATCCTTGCTTTAGGAAAGCGCGCGGTGTGGATTCTCGCAGGATTACTCGCCGTGGGAGCCATCCTCGTCATGGGTAACACGATCCGCCTGCACATTGCCCAGCGGCGTGACGAAATCGATGTGGCGAGTCTGGTAGGTGCTACCCGCGCCTTCATTCGCCGTCCCTTTCTGTATCAGGGCCTGTTTCAGGGGGCGGTTGCCGGGATGATCGCCTGGCTTATCGTCGCTATTACGGTAACCGTTTTACAGGGACCGGTGGAACAATTAGCGGAACTCTATGGGGCCCGCTTCCATTTGCTGGGTCTGAATTCCGGGCAGGGTCTTATTCTCGTCGCCGCCAGTGCGCTTCTCGGTTGGTTGGGGTCGCGCCTTGCAGTGGGGCGGCACCTCGACCATACTTTTTCCTGAGGCGAGACTCCGCAAAACGGAACATGCGGTCGTATTCGGAGTCCAACTACGCATGACGGTGCATGAGGATTGCTATGAAAGAACTTGCGATAGCCAGTAGAGATTTGGTCAGCCCCGACGGGCTGGCGGCCTACCTGCGTTTTGTGAACGCTCAACCGCTTCTGCAACCGGAAGAAGAGCGCGATCTTGCCCTGCGCCTGCGTGATCACGATGATGTGGATGCGGCCAAGGATCTGGTGCTCAGCCACCTGCGTTTTGTGGTGCGGGTAGCGCGGGGTTATCGAGGGTATGGCTTGCAAGAAGCCGACTTGATTCAAGAAGGTAATATCGGGCTGATGAAGGCGGTGAAGCGCTACGACCCGGATCATGGCGTACGTCTGGTCTCCTTTGCGGTGCATTGGGTCAAGGCGGAGATCCACGAATTCATCCTGCGCAACTGGCGTATTGTCAAAGTGGCTACTACCAAGGCGCAGCGCAAACTGTTTTTCAACCTCCGTTCCAGTCGCACCCACACCGGCTGGATGGGTGGCCAGGAAAGTGCCGCCATCGCGGACGATCTGGGCGTTACCCAGGCGCAGGTGTTGGAGATGGAAGGGCGGATGTCCGGCTATGACTATTCGCTCAACCTCGAACCCAATGAGGACGGAGAGGGTGGGCGTGTCCTGGAGTTGGCGGATCCCACCGGGTCTCCCGTAGAGCAACTGGCGGAACGAGACTGGGATCAGCATCAGCACAAGGCCTTGCACACGGCGTTGTCCATTCTGCCCCAGAGAGATCGCTACATCATTGAGAACCGCTGGCTGAGCGAAGACCCTAAAACCTTGCAGGTGTTGGGCGATGAACTGGGTGTTTCGGCAGAGCGGGTGCGGCAACTGGAAAAAAGCAGTATGGACAAGTTGCGTCAGCAGATGCTGGCGACCGCTTGAGCGCAGTGCTGCTTTTCCACGTCGACGACGCCGGTCGCTGGCCTAATCTGCTGGCCAATGTTCGCAATGCTCAGACAGCGGCTCCCGAGCGGAGTTTGCGGGTCATCGCGAATGGTCAGGCACCCATGTCCCTCTGGGCGAAGGGCCATTGGCGGCGCGAGATAGAAGAGCGCATCAGTGCCGGGGTGCGGGTCGATTTTTGTGAAAATAGCTTGCTTAATCTGGGTTTGGATCCCGATGACCGCCCGCTAGGCAGCCAACTGGTTGCCGCCGGGATCGTTGCTATCGCCGATGCCCAAGAGGCCGGTGCCCTCTACATTAAGCCCTGAGCTCGCGGTACAGTCACCCCATCACAAAATATAGCGGGACAAATCCTCGTCCTGCGCCAGATCCTTCAGGCGGCTGTCCACATAGGCAGCGTCGACTTCCAGGGCAGTAGCGCCGCCGTCCGGCGCGACAAAAGCCACATCTTCCAGCAACCGCTCCATGACGGTGTGTAATCGCCGAGCCCCGATGTTCTCCACACGCTCGTTGACCTGCTGAGCAATCTCGGCAATGCGCTGCACACCCCCCTGAGTAAAGTGCAAAGTTACCCCGTCGCTGGCCAGCAAGGCGCTGTACTGCCGGACCAGCGCATTCTCCGGTTCTTGCAGTATTCGTACCAAATCTGCCGCACTGAGGGCTTCCAGTTCCACGCGGATAGGCAGGCGGCCTTGCAGCTCTGGAATCAAATCTGAGGGCTTGCTGAGGTGGAAGGCACCAGAGGCGATGAAGAGGATATGGTCGGTCTTTACCACGCCGTAACGGGTGCTCACATTGGAACCTTCTACCAGTGGCAGCAGATCCCGCTGCACGCCTTCCCGGGAGACGTCCGAGCCCTGCTGCGTGCCAGCGCGCACTGCTACCTTGTCGATCTCATCAATAAAGACAATGCCGCCGGACTGCACCCGCTCCAGCGCCAGGGCGCGGACTTCCTCTTCATTGACCAGCTTGGCGGCTTCCTCATCCGTCAATAGACGCTGCGCTTCGCTAACGGTGACGCGTCGCGTGCTGGTTTTGCTTGGTGCCATGTTGGAGAACATATCGCGGAGCTGATTAGTCATTTCTTCCATGCCCGCCGGGGCCATGATCTCTACACCACCCTTGGGCGCACTCACTTCGATCTCAATTTCCTGCGAGTCCAGTTTGCCTTCGCGCAGCATTTTGCGAAACTTCTGGCGCGTACCCTCATCGCTGCGCGGCACAGTGCTGTCGCGGGGGCCGGGGATAAGGATGTCGATGATCCGCTCCTCGGCCAGTTCCTCAGCACGCTGGCGCAGCGCGACCTGACGTTCGTTGCGGATCATATCTACAGCGGTTTCGGTCAAATCGCGGATGATGGATTCCACATCCTTACCCACGTAGCCCACCTCGGTGAACTTGGTAGCTTCAACCTTGATGAAGGGGGCGTTGGCGAGTTGCGCCAGACGTCGGGCGATTTCCGTTTTGCCGACCCCGGTGGGCCCGATCATCAGGATGTTTTTGGGAGTGATTTCCTGATGCAGTGGCGGCGGCACCTGCCCGCGCCGCCAGCGGTTGCGCAGGGCAATCGCCACGGCACGCTTGGCCTCGGATTGGCCGATGATGTACTTGTCCAATTCCTGGACGATCTCGCGGGGGGTCATTTCAGACATGCTCATAGTTCTTCAATCGTGTGGTTGTGGTTGGTGTAAATGCAGATGTCGCCAGCAATGCTTAGGGCACGTTCGGCGATGCTGCGGGCGGGCAGGTCGCTATTTTCCAGCAGGGCGCGCGCCGCTGACAAGGCGTACGGCCCGCCGGAACCGATGGCGATGATGCCGTATTCTGGCTCCAGTACGTCTCCTTGCCCGGTAATAATTAGACTTTGTTTGTCATCAGCGATGGCGAGCATGGCCTCCAGACGGCGCAGTACCCGATCGGTGCGCCACTCCTTGGCCAGTTCCACGGCGGCTTTGGCCAACTGACCGGGGTGAGCCTTATGTTTGGCCTCAAAACGCTCCAGCAGGGTAAAAGCGTCCGCCGTAGCTCCGGCGAAACCGGTCAGGACGCCAGGATCTATACGGCGTACCTTACGGGCGTTGCCTTTCATCACCGTATTGCCGAGGGTCACCTGGCCATCTCCCGCCATGACCACGTTGCTCCCCCGGCGGACACAAAGAATCGTTGTCCCATGCATTTGCTGCGAATCTGTCATGCTTTTTCCTCAAAATGTTTCGTATCCTGGGCATCGCGTCGTGATCGCGGGTGCGCCTGGTCGTAGACCTGCGCCAATTGCTGATAATCCATATGGGTATAGATGGCGGTGGTGCCAATACCGGCATGGCCCAGGAATTCCTGTACCGCGCGCAAGTCGCCGGACGATTGTAACAGATGGCTGGCAGCACTATGGCGCAGGGTATGGGGGTGCAGCGCTTGTCCCAATCGCGTCTCACCCAGTTTTTTGACCCGTATCTGGATGCTGCGCACGCTGAGTCGCCGGCCGCGTTGATTGATGAAAAGCGCTGTTTCTTCGCCTGCAGACATCGCCGGGCGCAGCGCAAGGTAGGCGCGGAGTGCCGCCCAGGCGGGCTGACCCACGGGTACGATGCGTTCCTTGTGGCCCTTGCCCAACACCCGCACCGTACCCCCATGATAATCCAGATCGCCTAAATTCAGCCCTGCCAGTTCGCTGACGCGCAGGGCGCTGGAGTACAGCAGTTCCAGGATCAGTTGATCACGCAGGCGGATAAAGTCTTTCTGATCCTCGGCTGCGCCGGGGGGGGGGATGGGCTGCATCAGCACGCGGGCCTGGTCTACGGTCAGCCAATCGGGCAGACGTTGCTCCGCCCTGGGCATGGCGAGGCCCTGCACCGGATTGCGCAGTTCGGGCGCGTCATGTTGCAAATGGCGATAAAGAGCGCGTAACGCCGCGAAATGCCTGCGCAGGCTGCGAATGGCCACGCCCCGGCTGCGCTCCGCCATGAGGTAGGCGCGCAGGCTGCGGCGATCTATTTGCGCGATCTCCGTCTGCCCGCGTTGCTGTGAAAATCGCGACCAGGCGAATAGGTCATGGCCATAGGCGCTGATCGTGGCCGGACTGGCCCTGCCGTTCTGCCGGAGCGTTTCGATAAATTGGACAATGGCGGTTTCGATCAGCATGGGGTCAGGCAGCGATCCAGTGCCGCGGTGACCAGGCGGGCAATCTGGTCGAGCAGGTCGGCCCCGGCGTCCTCGGCATAGCGGCCGGGGTGTTGACTGCCGAGCAAAATACCCCCTTGCAGATGCTGACCGGCAAGCGGGATCAGGGCGAAGGATTCCAGTCCCGCCCCCGCCGCGCCGAAGAGGGTGCTGCGCAGGGCCGGGCTGAGGGTCAGTCCGGTCGCGGCGCGCAACAGCGGGAATCCATTCAGAACCTCCTGAAAATCCGCCTGGTCCAGTGGCAGAAATTGTGGCAGATCGGCCATGGGCGCGCGGGTGATCAGGGCCATTTCCTCGACCTGAAAGCCCTCCCGCAAGCGGCTGATAACGGTATTCAGGGTCGTAGTACAATCGGGCGTTTGCAGCAGTTCGGTAGCCAGATCGGAGAGGTGCAGACCGAGTGCGGCATTCTGTTGGGCGGCACCCAGCAGCGCGGTGATGCGTTGGCGCAGACGGATATTTTCCTCGCGCAGTACCTGTGCCTGCCGCTCCAGGAGGGATGAGGCCGAACCGCGTCCGACATGGGGCAGGGTCAGGGTGTGAAGCAGGTCTTCCTGATCCCACAAAAATCGTGGGTGTTGGCGGAGATAGGCCCGGACCTGATCCGCCTGGTCATCCGTTTCGGGGGCGATGGTCACTCAGTCATCCTCCCAATGGGTTTCATGGTAGCGTTCAGCGGCGCTATGCACTTCCAGTGCGGCGATCAGGCGTGCCAGCGTTTCACCCTCCTGGTCATTGAGTCTGTGCAGAAAATCTAACTGGGTTGCATCGCTGTTCAAGCCCTTGGCAATAGCCTTTAAGGTCGTATCCTGCATGTCATGATCCCCCCTCACTGTTCCCGAGAACTGCAGATATGGGCCAAACCCCATCAAAAACCACTTGCGCGGGGCCTGTCATCATAACGGGTTGCCCAGGACCCGCCCACTCAATGTACAGGGAGCCGCCCGGCAGGGTCACGGCTACCGCGTGATCCAATTCATCCCAACGAATACCGGCGACTATCGCCGCGCAGGCATTGCTGCCGCAGGCCAGGGTTTCCCCGACGCCCCGCTCCCAGACCCGGAGTTGAACATGGCTACGGTCGCAGACCTCCATAAAACCCACATTGCAGTGCCGGGGAAAGTCCGGGTGTGTTTCAATGCGGGGGCCGAGGGTGGTTACCGGTGCATCCGCCACACTGGATACCCGCAACACCGCGTGGGGATTGCCCATGCCGACGGCGGCGATGCGCAGAGTGTCGTCCCCTACGGACAGAAGGTATTCGGGCGCTTCTTCATTGTCGCGGAAGGGGACGTCAGCCGGGGCGAGTTGCGGGATACCCATATTGACGGTGATCTCACCATTACCCTGGTGATGCAGCATCAGGTGCCCGGACTGTGTTTCGACAGTGATGACCTCTTTGTTCGTGAGCCCGGCGCGGCGCACGAAGACGGCGAAGCAGCGGGCGCCATTGCCACACTGTGCCACCTCAGTGCCGTCCGCGTTAAAGATGCGATACCGGAAATCCGCATTGGGGGACGTCGCGGCCTCTACGAGCAGAATTTGATCGCAACCGACACCGAAGTGGCGGTCGGCTATGGCACGGACCGCCTCGGGGCGCAGCTCGATCCGTTGACGAACGCCATCAAAAATGACGAAATCGTTACCTAGGCCCTGCATCTTGGTGAAGCGCAGGGAGGGGGACGCAGAATCAGTAAGGGCGTGGCTCATGTGCCGAGTTTAGCAATGTCTGTCCGGGGAGGACAACGCGCGTCAGCATTATTATTTGGCTGGGGGACGTGGATTCGAACCACGGTTAGCGGAGTCAGAGTCC
>JAPTWR010000047.1 GCA_028065135.1 Acidithiobacillus sp. | reverse complement strand
GGTAATAGCGAAGCTTTGCGCCGCCGTGGCGAGGACGTTCTTTTTGCGTACCATGCCGGCATAGAAAAGAGCTACACCTGGAATGGTCATGAGCAGCACCAAAGCGGTGGAGGTCAGCATCCAGGCGGTGTTGCCGTTAGAGAAGTGTGTCGGAGTCATCGGGCGCATTCTCGCCGGTTATCGCTCGATTGCGCAATGATCCATGAGGCTTAATAGCTCAGGTGCTGCGTCGTGCGCTGTCAGACAGTCTGGATCACCAGACAATTGGCATCATTCTGTCTGGTAGCCTGCGACCGGCCAAGTTGTAATGTGCTGATTCTCCTGCTACCGGCCAAGGGCCAGAAGGGGCTATTATGAGACATTACGATCACGGTGGAGATTCTGGGCGATGGCGGAAGCGAAAAAAGGGCGGAAACGGAAGGCGGTAGGGGATGCGGAAGCACCGATTCCGACTGCGCCTGGTCAGGGAGAATTGTTTGAGGGGGCACCGGCAGAGGTGGTCTTGGTGACGGATTCGATGCTCTCGGAGGTGCTGCCAGCAGGGGCACCGCCTGCAAGGCTGCCACCGTCAGGGCCGCCGTCCGCAGGACAGGATCTGTTGTCTGCTGCGCAAGCCACCCCCCAAAAACGCCGGAAAGCCCCGGAGGGCGAAAGAAAGCACCTCACCACGCTGGAGGTGGATCGGCTGCTGGCGGCCACGAAAGAGAACCTGCGTACCGGCCTGCGCGACCGCTGCCTGATCCTCCTGATGTTCCGGCACGGGCTGCGGGTGACGGAGGCCTGCGCCATGCGGATGGATCAGGTGGATCTGGAGAGCAAGATTCTCCAGGTGCAGCGACTCAAGGGGGGACTGTCCACCACCCAGCCGCTACGGACGGAGGAGATCCGTCTGCTCAAAAGCTGGATGGCCGAGCGGGAACGCTGGCTGCGGCAGTGGCGCAAGTCCGGCGGCGCGGGTGCGGCCCTGGATGGCCAGGCGCTGTTTCTGAGCACCCGAGGGACAGCACTCTCCCGCAAGACCTTCTGGGCGCTGCTGCGCCGCTATGGGGAAGCGGCGGGGCTGGCCTTGCCACCCCATCCCCATATGCTGCGGCATGCCTGCGGCTTCGCGCTGGCCGACCAGGGGGCGGACACCCGGCTCATTCAGGACTATCTGGGGCACCGGAACATCCAGCATACGGTGCGCTACACGGCTACGAACCCCGTGCGCTTCGAGAAACTGTGGCGGTGATTGTTGTGTAATCGTATAGTGTCATTTTATGACATGTAAGGTTACGGTAAATGACATGGCTAAAGTGACGGTGTCAGAAGCGGCAAGGCTTGTTGGTTTGGCTAGGCAGAATTTATATAAGAACTATATAAACCAAGGTAAAATATCAGTTGATAGAGATCATCTTGGAAACCCAAAGATAGATACCAGCGAATTGATCCGTGTTTTCGGAGAGATGAAGATGACGCGTAACGTGACATCTATAGATCAGGAAGCGACATGCGAAAATTCTACGAGTGACAGTGAGTTAAGCGTGGCTTCTCAGGCAAAAGATCAGGTTATAGCCACGTTGCGCTTGCAGATAGAGGCCGCGCTGGAACGAGAGAGGAAAGCAGAAGACAGAGAGCTATGGTTACGTCAGCAGCTTGAGGATGCGCAACGCCAAGTCAAATTACTTACGCACGAGAGTGGCAGCAATTCAGTCGTTAAGCGGAGCCCGTGGTGGCAACTTTGGTGGTGAGTATCTATTTTTTCACAGGAAAGATATATTGAATCATGCCTGATAGAAAGCTTGTTGATGAGGTGCATCGTATTTCAAGGCGGCGTGGAAATGGACAGTTGCGCCGTGAGGTTTGGATTAGTGAAGACTGCAAGGTAAGTCGTTACAACCTGGCGTACATCAATCATGCACTGTGTGCGGTAGATAACGGTCGTGTGGTGGGCTACGACAATCAGCATGGGTATCACCATCGACACTACTTTGGTGCGGTGTATCCCGTCGATTTTGTGAGCTTTGAGGAAATTGAAGCCGCGTTCGAGGCGGAGTGGATGGCTTTGGGGAGGTGATAGCAATGTTGCTGCATGTTTCTGATGAAAAGGCGTTTTTCAAGAGCGGGAAAAGGATTGCTCGCCTGGCAGATGCGGGGAAACTGGTGTCAGAAGAGAAGACCATCAGTTTTGAGGACCCTGCTGATCTTTTGCAGGTGCTCACAACGGCCCGACTTGCGGTCATGCGTGTGGTGTTGGAGAAGCCGCGTTCCATTACAGAGGTGGCAGAATGCCTTGGACGTGATCGCAGCGCGGTAAAACGGGATGTGACGTTGCTTGCCGAGATGGGCCTGGTTGTTGTGGAAGACAAGCCATTACCTGGGCATGGCCGTAAGAAAGAAGTGCGATCTGCTGCGGACACGCTCCGCCTGGAAGCGGTTTTGGCGTAATGGCTGAGACTGGCGGGGATACCGAAAAATTGAAACGCGATCCTTTTGCGTGGGTGCGTGAGAAAGCGGCCGAAGCGATGGCGCAGTCAGAGCATGAAGCAGCAGAGACGCCACGACAAATGTTCTTGCCTGGCTTCGACATTGGGGGTTTCCCGAATCACCTGAATCGCTCTAGTCTCATAGCTCCGATCGCACGCGGTCGGCGCAAGTTCCACCGACAGGCCGAGATGGTCACGCGGAAAGATTGCGTGCTGGAGTATACCGGGGAGCAACTGGACGAGGCGGACGGCGACCTCATCATGGCACTGATTGCCTTCGCCCAGCCGTTCCCTCTGGGTACGCCCGCACCTCTTAATCGCAAGGATCTACTGCGGAAGATTAAACCGGGTGGCATAGGTAGCACGCAATACGACTGGCTCTATCGGAGCATGAAGAGGTTGCGTGAAGGTGTCTTATTCCTTGAGGCGCGAAAGCCCAACGGCTCAACTCGATATACCGTAGGCAAGATGGAGTCATTTAACATACTGAAAGATTTAAAATATGACGGAGAGAGCGAGACGTATACCTACATCCTTGACCCTCGGTGGGTGGTGATGTTCGGGAATCGGGAATACAGCCTAATTGATTGGGACAAGCGTATGCAGATCGGACGCGGGCAGGACATGGCTAAAACCTTGCAGCGACTGGTGGCCACGTCCTCCGATATGGTGCAGCGGTACGCACTAGATTGGCTCAAGAACAAAATGGAGTACAACGGGCGGATGCGTGACTTTCGAGACTCCATTACTCGCGCTGTGCACGAGCTAGAACGCCTAGAAATCATCGCCAATGGCCGCATTGAAGACAGCACGAAAGGCTTGTCGCAGCTCGCCTTATGGCGTACTGCACCAGTGGCATAGCGTCGCGCAGGCAGTGGCATAGCATCGCGGATTAGTGGCATAGCATCGCGGATTAGTGGCATAGCATCGCGGCGCACAGTTGCAATATATTGATTAATATAATAAAAAAAGCCATTTTTTTTCTTCTACCTTTTTTCTACCATATTTCTACCAGGGCGAGACTGTGGATAAATCAAAATAACGATGGTCACTTGGTTAAGGAATAAAGAAGGAGCGCCCACTTGCCGCCTACGGCGCCGGGCGCAAACCTCCCCGGCGGGGAGCCTGCCGCTCCCCCTGTCCGAGCCTCCGGCTCGCCGGATCGACCCCCTTCGGGGACTACGTCCCCCATGCCTCCGGCATCGGCTCCCCCTTGGATTTCCATCCAACGAAAGAAGGGCATCGAAAATGGCCCAGAATCGGTTTTTTATGGCTTGAGGTAGATTTACCTCACCAGGACACATTGCGTGCGCTGTAGGGCAAATTTGAGGCCTTTACGACGCGCTGCGGAAGTAACATTCACGGGTAGGTATGGGGAGAGGGGGTGGGGGTGTAAGCCGGAACCCCAGAAAGAGTCCCGGCGACCACGATGCCCCGGAATACGGACATGGGTAATTGGAGGGCAGAAACGCCAAAGAGACGGCCATGCCAAACATCGAAGATCGGAAAGTGCAGTTTTCTCCCAGAATTCTGCCTATTGCGCCCGTGAAAAACCAGAAAGTTTAAGGCTTTCAGCCTTTGCCATGGTCTGACGGAACTTTCTGTGTTTTGGGCTGACACGCCCATTCTGGCGGCTTTGTTTCATGCTCAGAAGGTCCTGCCTGATCTGCCATCAACACCCTGATTTCAGCCAAAAGAGCGTCGTTTTCCATTTCAAGTCGACGCCCCTTGCGCAATGCCTCGTCTTTCTGTCCGGTATCCAACGCCACTTTGGCCTCCATAGACAAGTGATGTAACCGTTGGTGTCGTGCTGTGATGATGGGGTATGCGGGATCATCGCCGAATTGCGCAAAGCCTTCCATCTGCAACCATAGTCCCAAATGACATTTCTGGTAGGCGTCTGGCTCAAGGACGTGTTCGGGAAAAGGTTCCTCTCCTCGAAGTGCTGCGATGAATTGCTGCACGCGGTGATAATGGCCGATGAGTACGCTGGACTCTCTCTCTTGGAAGGCGGAAGTAATGGATGTAACCGGCATGCGATACTGGGCAACCCAGTCCGGAATGGCTGCCGCT
>JAPTWR010000022.1 GCA_028065135.1 Acidithiobacillus sp. | reverse complement strand
TGGCGGAGGCGGTGAGATTCGAACTCACGAGGGGCGTTAACCCCTGCCGGTTTTCCTTACCCGCTATGGCTTTCGCCACAGGGCCACGAGGACCCTTTTGGAGTCTGGATCATGCCTTCACCCTGGCCGTGAGGCTGTAGGTGGGAACCGTCTGATCTCTACACCTTCCGGAACCTTTCCGGCTTGGCTCGGCGTTACCTCGGATAAACCAGGGGATTCGCCGAATTTGATTCCTGCCACCCCGCCTGTTTCCGGGCAGGGGCTCGATTTGGGGACAAGACCGGTGCAATCAACCGCTCTGCCACACCTCCGTGGTCCGCTAGTTTAACGAAAGTGCTACCCGATGGGAATGGACGCGACACCACTCTCCACTAAAATCTTATATAATGATTTTCTTCTTATTTATCGAGCAATTAAAAATACCTTGGTGCTGGCAACAACCTCCAGAGGCTATACTGGCCCTACGCTCATTTGGAGCGCGGCGATAGCGATATGGAGGAAAGGTCGATGTTCAAAAAAATGACAATGGCTGCCATCTTGGGGCTTGCTTTGGCGGGGTCGACGATGGCGGCGGCGGCGGACGCCCCGACTGCGGCGGCAACCAGCACCGCCCAGTCTCCCGCCGCTGCTCCGGCTTTTATGTCCTCCGCCTGGGCGCAAAATCTCTGCACCGCCTGGAACAATAACTCGACATTGACCCAAAAACTGGCCAATTCCTGGGCCAAAAACAATGGTGGCAAAGGCTACAAAGTGATGGAACTCTCCGACTCCGACATGAAGACCACCCCGCCTGTACAGCTCGAAATCGCGCTGAAGGGAGGCAAAGCCGAGTGCGTCTACGGCGGCCCCATCAAAGTCACCAAACTTAACTATAGTTACGACTACAAGATGTGGGCTACCACCCATAACTGGCAACACATGGGTTCACCCATGATAGCGATGATGTGGGGTGACTTGAAGTTCAAGGGTCCGAAAATGGAAGCCATGGAAAACATGGGTCCATTCGCTGCTTTCCTGAAACTCATCAAGGACGTGCCTGCAACAGTTCCAGCCTCCTGATCGGCCGTCTCCGTAACAACAAAAGGGCACCCCGGAACCACTGGAAGTGCCCCTTTTGCCTGAGCCAGGCTCCCCGCCTGCTAACTCTTCTGCAAACGCTCCAGCAAAATGGCGTTTACCTGATCAGGATTGGCTTTCCCCTGACTGGCCTTCATCACCTGCCCCACGAAGAAGCCGAGTAGTTTGTCCTTTCCGGCGCGGAAATCGGCCACCTGTTGCGGATTGGCCGTGACAATGGCGTCCACCATTGCGGCAATAGCCGCCACATCGGTGATCTGCCGCAGACCCCGACCATCAATGATGGCGTCCACCTCGCCCCCGCGATAAAAAATCTCTTCAAAGATTTCTTTGGCGATCTTGCCGGAGATCGTCTGATCCGCAATACGCTGAACCAGCAGACGCAATTTTTCTGCAGAGACCGGGCAGTCCTCAATCTCGATGCCCGCCTTGTTGAGGGCGCCGAGCAGATCGCCCATGACCCAGTTCGCCGCCAGCTTACCATCCACACCGGCGGCCACCTGCTCGTAGTAATCCGCCAAGAAACGGCCTGCGGTGAGCACCCCCGCGTCATAGGCCGTCAGGGCGTACTGGCTCATAAAGCGGGTACGCTTGGCATCGGGCAACTCCGGAAGGATGTCCCGTACCCGCTCAATACGCGACTCGTCCAGCACCAATGGCAGCAGGTCGGGGTCAGGAAAGTAGCGGTAGTCGTTGGCTTCCTCCTTGCTGCGCATGGAACGGGTTTCGTCGCGATTGGCATCATAGAGACGTGTTTCCTGCACAATCTGACCACCGCTCTCCAGAATATCGCGCTGGCGAACGATCTCGTATTCAATCGCCTTTTCCAGAAAACGGAAGGAATTGAGATTCTTGATCTCTGCCCGGGTCCCGTATGCCGCGCCCGGCCGCCGCAGGGAGACGTTGGCGTCACAACGGAAGGAGCCTTCCTGCATGTTACCATCACAAATATCCAGATAACGCACCAGGGCATGCAGTTTCTTGAGATACGCCACCGCCTCAGCCGGCGACCGCATATCCGGCTCCGACACGATTTCCAACAGCGGCGTACCCGCGCGATTCAGGTCGATGCCAGACTGACCGATAAAGGCCTCGTGCAGTGATTTACCGGCATCTTCTTCAAGGTGTGCGCGGGTTACGCCCACTACCTTTTCCACACCGTCCGCCAGTTGCACCGTCAGCGTCCCCTTGCCGACGACGGGCAGTTCGTATTGGCTGATCTGATAGCCCTTGGGCAGATCGGGGTAAAAGTAGTTCTTGCGGGCAAAAACACTGTGGCGATTCAGTTCAGCGCCAATCGCCAGCCCTAAAGCGATAGCCTTATCCACTGCCGCCGCATTGAGGACCGGCAGAGCACCGGGCATAGCCAGGCAGACTGGGCAGGTATGACTGTTAGGCTCCGCCCCGAAAGCGGTCGGACAGCCGCAGAATATTTTGGTGGCGGTATTGAGCTGGGCATGGACTTCCAGGCCGATGACAACTTCCCAGTCCATACTCAAGCCCCCCCCGCCTGCAAGGACGGACGCGCACGATGCCATTGGGTTTCCTGCTGATAGCGATGGGCCACATTGAGCAATAGATCGTCGGCGAAGTAGTCTCCCATCAACTGCATGCCGATGGGCAACCCGGCCGCAGTGAAGCCACAGGGAAGGCTGAGTGCGGGAATGCCCGCCAGATTCACCGCGATGGTATAAATATCCGCCAGATACATGGCTACCGGATCCGCATTTTTGGCCCCCAGCGGAAAGGCCGGGGTCGGGGTGGTCGGCCCGACGATCACGTCCACTTCCGCAAAAGCCCGCCGGAAATCCTCGCGAATCAGACTGCGCACCTGCTGGGCCTTGCGATAATAGGCATCATAGTAACCCGCAGAGAGCACGTAGGTGCCCACCAGAATCCGTCGCCGCACCTCCGCACCAAAGCCCTCATACCGGCTCTGCTGATACAAATCGGTCAAATCGGCAGGGTTCGCCGCCCGGTGGGTGTAGCGCACGCCGTCAAAACGGGCCAGGTTGCTGGAGGCCTCCGCCGGCGCCAGAACATAGTACGTGCTCACCGCATGGGGATTGTTCGGCAAGCGAATGGATTGCACCGTGGCGCCCTGCCGGACGAGTTCCGCAAGACCCGTCTGCACGGCGGCCGCCACCTCGGGGTCGAGGCCGGCGCCGAAAAACTCCTCCGGAACCCCCACCCGCAAACCCTGCAAGGGACGATCCAGGCCGCGTAAAAAATCGCTGGCGGCGGCCGGGTGACTGGTTGAATCGCGCGGGTCATGCGCGGCCATCACGTTCAGCATCAGCGCGCAATCCTCGGCGTTACGTGCCATGGGACCCCCCTGATCCAGACTGGAGGCAAAGGCGATCATGCCGTAACGGGAGACCCGGCCATACGTCGGCTTGATACCCGTGATGCCACAAAGGGCGGCCGGCTGGCGGATAGAACCCCCGGTATCCGTACCCGTCGCCACGGGGACCAGACCCGCCGCCACCGCAGCGGCAGAGCCCCCGGAAGAGCCACCGGGCACCATATCGGTATGCCAGGGATTGCGCACCGGACCGAAATAACTGGTCTCGTTGGAAGAACCCATGGCGAATTCATCCATATTCAGCTTACCCAGCGTGACCATACCCTCTGCCGCCAGCCGCTCGACCACGGTGGCGTTGTAGGGTGCGACAAAATGTTCCAGCATTTTTGAAGCACACGTGGTGCGCACCCCCGCAGTGCAGAAGATGTCCTTATGGGCCATGGGAATGCCGAGTAAGGGACCATCCTCACCAGCCGCACGCCGCGCATCCGCCGCCGCGGCGGCGGCGAGGGCCTTGCTCTCGGTAACCGTAACGAAAGCATTCAGTGCCGGATTGAGGGCGGAGATCCGCTTCAGCAGCGTCGTGGTCAATTCTACGGAAGAAAAGTCCCGCTCCTGCAGGCCCCGGCGGAGTTCCCGCAGGGAGAATTCGTGGAGTTCCAAGTGTAGCTCCTACTCGATAACTTTGGGGACGAGAAAAAGCCCGTGTTCAGCCGCCGGAGCACTGGCCATAAGCAGCTCGCGCTGAGCATGATTGCCAACCGTGTCCGGACGCAAGGGCTGATCCAGATCCAGGGGGTGGGCCATGATCGGGACACCCGTCGTGTCAATCGCACGCAGTTCTTCCACCAGCCCCATGATACGCTCTAACTGCTCCGCCACCGCGGGTATTTCTGTCTGCGGCAGCGCAATGCGGGCCAGATGTGCCGTACGCCGCACGGTATCCTGATCGAAGGCCATGATCATGGGTTTCCTTTTTTACTCTCGTGACTCTGGGTGACTTGATCTGGTGTACTGGTCGCCGGTGGCGGCAGTTGCAGACCCTCCAGCAACTGATTTTTACTGACGGTGCCACCGGAAATCAGATACTGCTCATGCTGTTCCCAGGCATTACGCATAAACACATAGGGATTAACGGCATCCTGGACCATACGAATTTTAGGTTCATCGATATAGCCCGTATTGATAATTCCCATACCAGTCAGGGCGTACTGAGCCGGAGCACTGGTCAGGTAATACGCCGGTCCGACAAAAATCGTCATCGCTAGGCCGGGCAAACTGCGTAGCGAGCTGGGTCCGTAAAATGGCAGCACCAGATAAGGTCCTTGCGGCACTCCCCAAACGCCCAGCGTGACTCCCAAGCTATTGTCATGCCTGGGCAAATCCAACTTGCTCGCCACGTTGAAGAGTCCACCCAGGCCAAACACCGAATTGACGAGGAATCGGCTCAGATCTTCCATTCCCTGCTGACCACGCCCCTGCAGGAAATCGTTGATAAAAATATAGGGCATATCCACATTGGCGAATACATTACTGACCCCCTCGCGGACGAAATCCGGGGTCACTGCCTTATATCCAGTGGCTACCGGCTCCAGCACATAATCATAAAGACCCATATTCAGATGAAACATCGGCCTGTTGATGGCCGCCAGCGGGTCCGCGGGAGATTTCACAGCGCCCTGAGGCCCATTTGCCGTGGCACAGCCAGACAAGGTCAATATACCAAGGGACAGTATCACTCCTGATAAATACGCACCTGCTCGCATCATTGAGATCCTTTGGCGTACCCGGCAATTTGTGCTTTCAGATGCGCAACCAGTGCGGCAAAACCCTTTTTCTGCACGGTTTCGGTATATTCCGCCCGCTTCAGGGCAAGATCGCTGACCCCGTCGGCGAAAACATTAACGATGCGCCACTGCCCCCCTTGCTTCTGCAGAATATAATCAAAGCGATGCACCTTACCATTGCGCTGTGTAAAGGTACTGAATATCCCTTCTGTACCGGACTGTAAGGTTTCACTGCTCACAATAGCAAAATGCTCCCCATTAAAACTGTTGAACCGTGCTGCATAAGTGGCTGCGGTGTAATCGGCAAGCACCCCGACAAACTCTTTCTGCTGTTCCGGACTGAGCTTATTCCAATAGGCGCCCAGCGTCAGGCTAGCGATTCGCGGATAATCAAAAGCAGCCTGTACCACTGGGGCGACAATACGATAACGACCACGGTAACCCAGCCGGCTACCACCCTGCATGGATTTGATGAGGGCAGCATCCAATGCATTGATGGTTGCTTCCGGCGTATTCGCAAGGATCGCCTTATCCGCCGGCGTTGCAGGCATGGATGCCGCTGACGCGGTCACCCCCGCTGCGGAGAGCACCGGGGTGATGCCCATTAGCGCACAGACCAATAACATTGTTGCCGACTTTTTCAGCATAGCTCCTCCGGATTTATCCCGAATTTCATGTGGGCTCGGAATGAATCTCAACGTTCGACGCGCAACGGAAAGACTGGGTGACTGGGACCCTGAGGGGGCGGCGACACCGGCATATCCGGCGCCATCGGCCCCTCCGTACGTGGACCGAGCAGCGCTACTTTCAAGGCCCGCAGCGGATGGATGAAGGTATCATTGACGGCCGTCGGCTCAAAACCAGAGTGCACCTGACATTGATCACATTTCCCATTCACGCCCACGCCATATTTATCCCACGGCGTTGTCTCCATCAACTCGTTGAAGCTTTGCGCATAACCCTCACTGACCAGCAGATAACATGGCTTCTGCCAACCAAAAATGTTGCGGGTGGGGTTGCCCCAGGGGGTGCACTGATAATTCTGATTACCTGCCAGAAAATCTAAGAACAGGCTCGATTGATTAAACGTCCACTTTGCCTTGCGCTCCTTACCAATCCGGAAAATATCGCGAAAAAGCTGGCGCGAGGCACGCCGCTGGATAAATACCTCCTGCTGCGGTGCCCGCTCGTAATTGAACCCCGGCGAGATGGTCACACCCTCGACATCCAAAGCCTTGCAATCGTCCAGGAAGCTTGCTACTTCTTCGGCGCCCTCGCCCTGGAAAAGAGTGCAGTTGACCGTGACCCGGAAGCCCTTCGCCACGGCTTCGCGGATCGCCTCTGCCGCACGCTGATAGGTGCCGGGCTGACACACGGACTCGTCATGACGATGCTCGTTGCCATCCAGGTGCACAGAGAAGGTCAGGTATGGGGACGGCTGATAATCCTCCATACGTTTCTTGAGGAGTAACGCGTTAGTACAAAGATAAACAAAGCGCTTACGCTTGACGAGGCCAGCCACGACGGCGGGCATATCCTTGTGAATAAGCGGCTCGCCACCGGCGATGGAAACAATCGGCGCGCCGCATTCTTCGGCGGCGCCAATACACTCATCTACAGAAAGGCGTCGGTCGAGGGTTTCATCGGGATAATCAATTTTTCCGCACCCCGCGCAGGCAAGATTGCAGCGGAATAATGGTTCCAGCATCAGCACTAATGGATAGCGCTTACGCCCCCGCAATTTCTGCGCAAGGATGTAGCGGCCTACCCGATAGCTCTGAATTAAAGGAACGCCCATGATAAAATACCCCCGCATCGCTGCAACGCAGCATGTAAGTAATGAACAACAGTCTGTGGCTAGTATAACATACCAAAGCGTATGTGGGACAAGGTCACAAGCGTTTAGTAATGAATATGCGTGTCGGGGCCCATAGCCAAAGACATGGCGATCATGAAACGCTCTCCTCATTGCCGGGTCTCTGCCGCCACTGAAGATGTATATGATGGCCCTCTAATACTTGCCAAGACAAAAGTACCGGAATGCCTAGCACGATTTCACGGAAACGCCGCGCCAGCGAAAAGGCCAACGCCAGATCGGGACCTACACCGATAGCGCTGCCGAAAAGGATAAAGCCACCCTCCTGTACCCCCAGCCCCCCAGGCACCAGAAAGGCCATGCTGCGCAGGGCCTGCCCCAGGCTTTCCATGAGCAGCGCCGCCCAGAAGGGAATAGGATGCCCAAGCAGCCAGAAGGTAAACCAGACCTCCGCGGTGCCTGCCAATAGACTCGCCAGTTGCCAGAAATTGACCGGAAGCAGACCCCAGCGGCGGGCGTAGAGTCTGCGAATTTCGGTATCCAGACATTGCGGATCGCCCATGAGCGCAAGCAGGTCCTTGCCGCCCAGGAGTTTTTTCATCAGCATCTGTAAAATAGTGAATAAACCCCAGTGCCGCTGCATCCAGATAAAAACCACCAGCAGCGGCAATACCGACGCCAAAAGAAACACCACATCCAGTTGCAGATGGTGATCACTCACCTCGTAACTGAGCACCATGAGCCCCGCAAGCGTGAAAGCAAACTGGCTCAACAAGGTCAAAGTGACTTCGACCATAACGCTCGCCCCGGCGATATAGCCGGGTACGCCATGGCGAGTCAAGAGGCGTACACCGAGCAAATCACCGCCCACCCGCGCCACCGGCAAGAGACCGTTGACCGCCTCGCGGACCAACGCGACCCATAGTAAAAACCAATAGTGGGCGCGCGCTTCACCGCGCAGCAGCCACCTCCAGCTCAGCACATCCAGAGATTGCGGCAGCAGGTGAAAGGGGAGAAGCCACAGCAAGCCCCAGCCGGCTACCACCAACAGCTTTACAATGCCGGAAATACCGGCCTGCACGATCAGGAAGACAGATAAGCTCAGACCGAGCAGACCAGCCGCCAGAAACAGGAGGTTGCCTTTCCGTTTCAACAAATCAGCTGCCTTCATCCTGTGCGATACCCTCTTCGCGAGGTGACTGGGTGAAGAGCAGCAGCAGAGCCGGAAGTACAATCAGAATACACAGCAACACAATGGCCAGCGCGAGACTCAGCGCTTCACCCAGGCTGGCCATACCGGGATCGCGGGAAACCGCCATACTACCAAAGGCACTGAGGGTCGTGAGCCCACTAAAAAAGACCGCCATGGGGGTAGACGTGCCGAGCAAATGCGCCACATCCACCCCGTTGCGCCAGCGCACCACAATGTAAATGGCAAAGGCCACGCCGAGACCGATGAGCAGCGGTAGAACGATAATATTGCCCAGGTTGAAACTCAAGCCAAACAAACGCATGGCCGCCACGGTAAACAATGCCGCCAGCAGCAGCGGGATCATGATCAGAAGAACATCCCGGTAACTGCGCAAAGCCAGGAGGAGCAGTAAGCTGATGCTTATCAACGCAATAAAGGTCGCCTCCTGAAAAGCACCGAGCACCGCTTCCCCACCCTGAACCAGCATCACCGGTGTCCCCACGGCGTTCGGCTCCACCTTCAGTACGCTCTGCACAAAAGTTACCATCTCCCGATTCTTACTGAGGTTGATTTTAGGGACAATCTCCACCCGCGCCTGACCCGAGGCTGCCACATAGCGGTCCCGCAGGGACTTCGGCAAAGTCTGCAAGGTCACTGGGGCTGCCGACAAGGCCATACCGAGTCGTTTCAACTCACCGGGTAAAGTCCCCATCACCCGCGTTTGCAGATCTTCGATCGCCTTACGGTCAGCGCCGTCCTTCGCTAAAAATTGCTCCAGATGACCAGCCAGCGTCGCGGCTCCCCGCCCATCTGCTGTGCTCTCACCTTCTTTTTGCGCGAGATCCCTCAACTTTGTTACCAGATCCGCAAGATTTGTGCTGGTATCCGACGTCGGCGGCTGCAAACTGCTGGGCATCAACAGCGAAAAGGGGGGCACCAGAATCTGCAGATTCTGCACAATGGCCAACTTCTCCGCTTGATGTTTCGGGATATAGCTGGAGACCGTCAGGGCCTGAGCCACCGTGGGCAGTTGTTCTGCACGCGTAGCAAGGGCCTGGGCCGCAGCAATATTAGGTGTGAGTACGTCAATGCGATACGGGGCCGTCTGTGGATCAGCGAGTAGTTTCTCAAAAACGCGCACCCCCTCGGCATGGCTGTCGATCATATGCAGCGGATTAAAATCAAAGGACGTGCGCAATGCCAGCGGCACCGATGCCAGCGCCAGCAGGGTCACCGCGCCCAGTATATAGTAGGCATAACGGTGGATGGGGTGACGCACCAAAGTAGGAATATGACGCATGTGTGGATAGTACGTCGCTTTTGTACTGGTACTCACCATAGGCCAGAGGGTCAAAAAAGCGGGCAGGAAGGTGAGTGTCATGACGAGGGCGATAAGCATACTGGTGCCGGAAATCAGGCCAAGATCAACGATGCCCGCATAGCTGGTAGGTACAAATGCATAAAAACTGAAGGCAGCCGAAACAGCAGCGAGACTTAAGGCACCGCCCAAACCATGCGTCACCCTCTGCATGGCCTGCTGGTGGGGCGCACCGTTAAAAACTTCTTCCCGGTAGCGCAGACAGAACTGAATGCCAAAATCAACGCCCAGCCCGATGAAAAGAATGGCAAAGGCTACGGAGATAAGATTGAAGGGACCAATAAAAAATAGCGCCCAGGCGGTGGTTAAAATCATGCCCGCGATTAGTCCGATCAACACCCCGGAAACCAGACGTAATGAGCGCAATGCAATAATCAGCAAAATAATTTCAAGACTGAGCGTCAGTGCCATGGAAACAGCCGCACCCTGACTTACCGTTTTCAGTTGTTCCGCATCCAGTACAGCGCCACCGGTCACCCCAACATTCACCCCATGCGCGGCATTCAAATTGAGCGCGCTGAGGCCAGCGCGCAAAGTACGTATAGCTGCGGCGGCGGGTTCCAGAGACTGGTAATTCAGGGCGGGCTGAATAACGATGAAACGTTGCGCCGGCCCCATTTGGGCCAGATCGCCCCCCATGAGTTCATTCCACGGAACCTCATAAGGCTTACCCTGCATCTGCGCCGTGAGCGCTTGATCCATAGCGGAAAAAATGCCCGTTAATCCAGGCAGATGCACGCCATTCGTCAAGCGTTGACCGATCGCCATGCTTAACAGGCCACTGAGGCCATTCAGGCTGGGATCGGCAGAGAGCCTGGCAATGAGGGGCTGAGCATCGGTAATGCGGTTGGCAAAATCCTGTAGTTTTTGGGGGGAGAGATACAGGAGGCCGTTACGCTGAAAAAAAGATCCGCCACCGGGCACATACACATCGTGGAAAGACTGTGGCCGGGCACGCAGCCAGGTGCTCAGACGATCAACCGCCGCATCCGTGCGATTCCGGTTATCACCCTGCAAGACGACCACAATAGTATTCTTATCCTGCGGAAAAGCCTTCTGGTAAGCGATTTCCCGCTTCTGAAAGGGCAGGTCGCGAGACAAGGCATGACTGGTATCGGTATCGACGGAAAAATGGCCCACCGCATAAAGCAAGGCGAGCAACGTAGCCAGGGCAATGGTCACCAGCATCCAGACAGCGCGCCGCACCGCAAGGTCGACCAAAGCCACCAAGCTCTGGGAAATGCGCGCCCCGGCGCGCTGCAGAAAACGATCAACGGACGGCAAAATCACCAAAAGTACCCTTCGCGATGTCTTGATCGCGTAAATAATCTTTTACCCGAGGACTCATTAATGCCGCCCACTCGGCGTGCGGCTCATACTCCGGCATCAGGGCATGCAGCGCAGCGGTCTGTAGGGTTGCCGGATGGAAATAGATTTCGGTAATCCCCTCCACAGGCAGGCAGTGGAGCATCTGGAGCAGGCGCGCTTCATTCATATGACCCGTGGCATCCAGACCGTAGAGCAGGTCATTGTGCATAATCTGACGACGGTTCAGTTGGCGGCGCATCCGCGCCAACCAGGGGCGTAGAAAAAAAGACCATAGTGCCGGTGCTAAACCCCTTGCACCGCCGCAGCGCGCTGCCTGCAGAGGCTCCCACGGCAAGCGCACCGCCCGCAAGCCAAACTCCGCCCCAACATCCAGCATCAGCGTCAGTACCGTGGGATGCAAATGCAGATGCTTGTGGGCGTTGGCATGATCCAGTGCCAAACCAGTGGCCGCAAAAGCCACAAATTGGGCGCGAATCTCGGCTGCCAGTTGTTTTCTCACCCTGGGCAGAAAAAAATAACGCACCCCGCGCCGCCAGAGATCAGCCGCAAAGCGTCCCTGCCCATCCACCAGATCGGGCACTTGCTCCGCAGGTAGCAAGGGTGCGCCATCAACCAGAGTGAGATGCAGGCCTACGCCCAGGCGTGGCAGTGCTCTGGCACGGACGACGGCATCCTCAGCCGCTGGCGCAGCCACCATGAGACTGGCGGTAGTCAGCACACCATCACGATGCGCTGACTCCACCGCCTCATTCACCGCCACATCCAAGCCAAAGTCGTCGGCGTTGAAGATGACCCGCCGACCGCCGACCTGCCCCACCTCAGCCGTGGCGCTGTCGCAGGAAGCGGACGAATTCGACACCCTCGCGCAGACGACGTTTCATCATTTGCGTGCTCTTGAGCATCTCCCCCGTGATTTCGGCAATCTTGCCGGCACGGAAGTAGAAACGCTTGTACATCACCTCTACGGAGTCGAAAATTTCCGTGTGGTTGAGGTGCGGGTAACTCATGGGGCTGATCTGCACGCCACGGTCGTTGACCAGATGGGCTTCGTCTTCGTCCGTCAGCCAGCCTTCCTGCTTGGCCTGGTTGTACAGGAAAGTACCCGGATAGGGCGCCGCCAGGGATACCTGAATGGTATGGGGATTGATTTCTTTGGCGAAGTCGATGGTCTTTTGAATGGTCTCCTTGGTCTCGCCTGGCAAACCGAGGATGAAGGTGCCGTGAATCACGATCCCCAATTTGTGGCAGTCGGCGGTAAATTTACGCGCCGCCTCGACCTTGAGGCCCTTCTTGATGTTGTTGAGGATCTGCTGGTCGCCGGACTCATAACCCACCAGCAACAGGCGCAGGCCATTCTCACGCAGTACCTTGAGGGTCTCATAAGGCACATTAGCCTTGGCATTGCAGGACCAAGTCACACCGAGCTTACCGAGACCGCGGGCAATCTCTTCGGCACGGGGACGATCATCCGTAAACGTGTCGTCGTCGAAGAAGATTTCCTTGACCTGCGGAAAGTTCTTCTGGATGTAACGCACCTCGTCAATGACGCTGGCGGCGCTGCGCGTGCGATAGCGATGTCCGCCGACAGTCTGCGGCCAGAGGCAGAAGGTGCACTGTGAACGGCAACCGCGCCCGGTGTAAAAAGAAATATAGGGGTGCTTCAGATAGCCAATGAAATAGTCTTCAATGTGCAAATCGCGTTTGTACACTTCGGAGACGAAGGGCAAAGCATCCATGTCTTCAATCATGGCGCGATCGGGATTATGGACGATCTGACCATTGCCGGAGCGATAGGTGATGCCGTCCACTTCACTGAGGGGCCGCCCTTCCGCTATTTCCTTGACGGTATAATCGAACTCTTCGCGGGCCACAAAATCGACGGCTGTGGAAGCCTTTTGGAGGGATTCTTCCGGCTCTACCGCCACCTTGGCGCCAACCATACCGATCAGCATCCTGGGGTAGTGCTCCTTGAGCAACTCGGCCATGCGTACATCCGACGGGAAAGACGGGGTGCTGGTGTGAATAATGCACAACTCATACGCCGCCGCCACTTGCAAGGTCTCTTCGACACTGATGTCCCCCGGCGGGGCATCCAGCAAACGACTGCCGGGGATCATGGCGGCGGGCTGCGCCAACCAGGTGGGAAACCAGAAAGAGCGAATTTCCCGCTTGGCCTGATAGCGCGAACCGGCACCGCCGTCGAATCCCTCAAAAGAAGGGGCTTGCAAGAAAAGTGTTTTCATCGTCATTATGTTGCTCCGTCATGGCCATCCATCCGCCCGTCGGCGTCGATGGCAAATTGCGACCCGCGCCAAGCGACGTGCCGTACGAAAAGGGCATGAAACCAAATCCACAGACCCAGGAAATCTCCCAGCAGGGCCACTCCGAAAGAACTTTCTGCACTGAGTTTGTGCTCAACTCTTTTATGGTACACGAGGCGCAAGACGAGAACCACACCTAACGGCAGCCCGCCCCAGAAGCCCATCCAGGGAGACAGCACTAGCACCAGGGGAAGCGGATAGCTCAAAAAAGAGAAGCTGTACCCTAGCGGCTGTACCGCTCGTGTGGTACGCGACCAGCGCAACGCATGCTGATAAAACGCGCGGAAACCGGTTTCTTGTACTACCGTATCGACCACATAATTCACCAGCCAGGTACGTTGCCCCAACTCGCGGCTATAGGCGCCGAGCCAGTAATCATCCGCCAACTGATTCGCCAGCCGAGGCAGTCCACCAAAAGCCTCCAGAGTGGCGCGACGCAAGGCCATGGTCGCCCCGCCACAGAAGATATTGGGACCCAGGCGCGCCGCCACCAGCACCGAAGGCAGAAACAGACTGTTCACCTGACTGGCCAGCACCCGCGACCAGAATGTCGCCACCGGACACGCCCGGTAGAGGCAGGTGACCACCCCCACCTCCCTATTTTGCAGAGGTGCGCAAATCCGGCGCAGATAATGGGGGCCGACAGTAATGTCCGCATCGCTGATCACCAGGCTATCATAACGACAAGCGGCGAGGATACCCGCCAGATTATTGACCTTGGGATTACTGCCGATACGCGTTTCTGTACATACCCAGCGCAGGGACAAGTCCGGAAATTCGGCCTGCAGACGTTGCACCACAGCGATAGCAGGATCGGTCGGGCGCTGCACGCCAAAAACAATTTCGAAGATTGGGTAGTCCTGCTTGCAAAAACTGCGTAGCGCGGGGTAAAGATAATCCCCATCGCCATACAGAGGCTTGAGCACACTGATGCCGGGCCAGTCGCACACGGCCTCTTCTGGGGCGCCGGCATCGCGCTCCGGCAACAGCGGATGCCAGCGCCCCATCGTCCAGAACGCCAGCGACAAATAGGCCATGGCAGCCAAAGAAAACAACGCCGCCATAGCCTCTAGCCACCAGAGCACGAGTTCCCCAAAATTGCGCTGGGCAAATGGACAGACATGCTATAAATAGTGGTTATCGGCAAACCATTGTACCGCATCTCGCAATGCTTCCTCTGCAGGACGATGGGTATAACGCAGGGCCTGCTCCGCCTTGGCCGATGAAAAATACATTTTGTGCGCTGCCATACGCAGTTCGTCGACAGTCACCAACGGCGTCCCCTTACCGCGCAGCCGTACCACGCTCTCCGCGCCCCAGGCCAGGGGATAAAGCAGGCGCCGCGGAATGCGCAGCCACGGCGAGTGATGCCCGGTGAGACCGGCAATGCGGGTGAGGATCGCCGCCAGCGGGAGGTTATCGCCACCGAGAATGTAGCGCTCCCCCGCCCGACCATCGGTAAACGCCTGCCAATGGCCCATGGCCACATCATCGACATGCACCACATTCAGACCGGTATCCACATAGGCCGGCATACGGCCTGCCGCGGCATCGCGCACCATCCGCCCGGTGGGGGTCGGCTTGCGATCCGCCGGGCCTATGGGCATCGAGGGGTTGACGATGACGATGGGGGCACCTTCGTTCTGGCACAGTGTACGCAGGGCCTCCTCCGCCAGAAACTTGGAGCGTTTATAATGACCGATCATCGCGCTCAGATCAGATGGCACCTCTTCATCCGCCTCCCGGCCATCGGCGTAATGGCCCAGTACGGCAACACTGCTGGTATAGACGATCCGTTCGACACCCGCGTTGAGCGCCGCGCGCACCAGGCGTTCGCTACCCCCTACATTGGCGGCGTACATAGCATGCGGCTCAGGTACCCAGATCCGGTAATCCGCTGCCACATGGAAGACCGCCTGGCAACCGGCGACCGCGTTATCCAGAGCGAGGCCATCCGTCAAGTCACCGACCACCAACTCCACGTTCAGTCCCTGCCAGTTGCTCGGATCGGCACCAGCACGATGCAACACCCGCACTTCCAGCCCCTCGGCCAACAGTCGGCGCAATACTGCACCACCCACAAAACCCGATGCGCCGGTCAGCAAGGCCTTCATGCCACCCTCCCCGCCTGCAGGCTCGGCGCAACCGCGCGTAACGTGTTCAACGCCTTCTGCATCTGCGCGCCCAAACGCATTAAATCAACGCACACAGCAGGGTGGCGCAATAACCCACGCATGAGTTTGAGCACCTGCAGGCCACCGTATGCATCAACGCTCCCCGTGGCGGCGTCTGGTAGAGATTGATCCGCGGGGTCCACAATACTGCGGATCACCACAAATGGCTTGCCCGCAGCATCGGCAACCGCCGCAATGGCGCCACTTTCCATATCCACCCCTTGCGCTAATGGAAAATCCAACAAGCAGGCTGACTTAGCAGCCACCGAGCCGCAGGGAGTGGCCACCGAGAGTAGGCCTCCAGCATAAGCGGGAAGGGACAGGGATTGCGCCAGAATCTCGCGCCATGCCAAATCCACCGACCAGGTCTGGCTGCTGGCCCCAAACACAACTTCCGGCAACAGCAAATCTCCCGGCTTCCGTGCCGGCTGCAAGGCACCCGCCGTACCCCAGGAGACCAATCCATCGACGCCCGCGGCAAGCAGCGTACGCGCCGCCGCCATCGCCCGCTCCGGTCCCATGCCCGAGACCACCAGCAAGAGCTGCGCGTTCACTTCTACCACCACATCATGGCGCAGGGCGCCGGCATGGAGGGCCTGCGCCTCCGCGTCCAAGGCCACCACCACCCCTAATCGCCGGCAATGCATCCCAAATTCCGGTAACGGGCCAGCGCCCAGAGCGGAAAATACAGGCTATAACCATGATAAATAAGGTAAAAAACTTTCGGGAACCCGGGCGCGTTGAAGAAGATGTCCGGCCAGCGACCGTCCTCTTCCTGATACATCTGCAACCAGGCTATACCACGATGCAAGGCGGGGCTATCCTGATCTCCCGCCGCCATCAGACCGAGGCAGGCCCAGGCCGTCTGCGCTGCGGTAGAAGCCTGGCCCATGCCGGCAAGCCCGGGGTCACCGTAGGAGTCATTGTTTTCACCCCAGCCGCCGTCGCTCTGTTGTACCGCGCGCAACCAATGCGCCGCACGTTCCATAGCGGGCTTCAGAGAAGGATCATCCAGCTCAGCCAGGGCCATAAGCACGGACCAGGTTCCGTAGATGTAATTGGTCCCCCAGCGCCCAAACCATGCCCCCGACGACTCCTGCTCACGCAACAGGTATGCCACGGCACGCCGCAAAATGTCGCGATCCCGTGGCCGCGCCAGATGCGCCAGAAAGGCCACGACGCGCCCGGTGACATCGGCCGTCGGCGGGTCCAGCAGGGCTTTGTGATCGGCAAAGGGAATCTCGTTGAGGTAATAGTGGGTATTATCCACATCATAAGCCGCAAATCCGCCATTGCTGGATTGCATGCCGGCCAACCAGTCCGCCGCCCTTTCGATACTGTCGCGATCTTCTGCACGCCCGGCCCGCGCCAGTGCCCAGCCCACCGCTGCCGTGTCATCCAGATCCGGATAATAAGGATTAGCGTATTGAAAGGCCCAACCGCCGCCCGCCAAATTGGGCCGCTGCTCCCGCCAGTCGCCGGGTTCGGCACCAATCTGCCGGTCCTTGAGCCACTGGATACCGCTTTGTACCGCCGGAGACACCTCGCCATCCTGCTCCAGCAGCGCATGGAGCGCGAGGCAAGTGTCCCAGACCGGAGACACACAGGGCTGACAGTAAGCGTCGGTCGCTCGCTCCACCACCAATTTGCGCAGGGCTGCCCCCGTTTGCTGGCGATAGACATGGTCGGACGAATAACCGAGCAGCTCCAACGCCTCGTGAGCATTCACCATGGCCGGAAAAATGCCATTCAGGCCATCCTCCCCATTGATTCGCGCTGTAAACCACGCCTCCGCCTTCTTCACGGCTCGGCGCCGGATACGCTGGGGTATCCAGTCCTCCATCAACCGCCAAAATCGATCCAGAGACAAAAAGAGATTGGCCACAATCCCTTGCCGGGCATGGCTGAAATAGTCCGCAATCTGTTCCGGCGGCCGCCGGAACAGTTCGCGGATATGCACCTGCAATGGATTTTTGGCACGTGCCTTGAGGCTGCACAAGATAAACAGTGGCACCATCACCGTGCGCGACCATGACGCCACTTTATAAATTTGAAAGGGAAACCAGCGCGGCAACAGCATGATTTCCACCGGAATAAAGGGTACCGCCCGCCACGGCACCTGGGCGAACAGTGCCAGGGTAATGCGCGTGAACACATTGGCGCGTTCCGCCCCGCCATGCGCCAGGATTGCTTCACGGGCGCGCCGCATATGCGGCAATTCCGGATTATCCCCTGCCAGCTTGAGGGCGTAATAAGCCTTCACCGAAGCGCTCAGGTCAAAAGGACCACCGTAATAGAGGGGCCAGCCGCCGTGATCCGCTTGTTTATTGCGCAGATAGACGGCAATCTTGGCCTCCAGGGGCCCATCGCGCTCATCCATGTAGTGCTGCATCAGAATATATTCGGCGGAGATGGTGCAATCCGCTTCAAACTCGAAGCACCAGTGGCCATCTTCCGCCTGCAGACCGCCAAGGGCGGCACGCGCCTCGGCAATGACCCGATCCAGCGGCGCGCGAAAAATACTCGCGCCATAACGCATGGGTTGCAGGATACGATTCATGCTCGTCCTGCGGCAGGAGACAGCGCCAGTGGTTTGACACCCACCCGGAAGCTCAGTTGCAAGAGCGTGTCGGAGCGATGCAGCAGGCGCGACAGGAACACCACCCGATGCACAGTGCTCCGGCTGATTTTTACTTCGCTCCCGGAAGCAAAAGCGGGATTTTCGGAGATCCGCCGCAACGTTAACACCGCCATGGCAATAGCCCAGAGGCAGAAATCACGCATCCCCGTCTGTTCGGCCGGAATCAGCAGCGTATAACGCAGCGCATTCTGCAAATGCCCGGCGGCCATCCCCAGCAATTCATTGAGGCCCGCCGCAAAAGCCGGGTCATGGCCACCGGGCCGTACTGCGGTAATATCGCAACCATGACGCTGGAACACTGCGCGTGGCATCCAACTCACACCGCGCTGCCAATCATCCCAGACATCCTTGAGGATATTGGTCATCTGCAAACCTTGCCCAAAAGATACCGCAAGCTGCTGCATCTCCGCATCATGCGGTGCCAGTCGCGGTTCATATTCCACAAAAAGGCTGGTGAGCATTTCGCCGACGACGCCCGCTACTACATAGCAGTAGCGATCCATCTCCGCCATGTCCGCAAGCCCTTGCAACGAAGCGTGCTGCTGAAACTCCGCCATCCCCAGCCCCATGATCCGCACGCAGCGGGACAGCGCAGACCGCTGCGCCAGGGTGAAGCTATGGGTAATGGCAACGACCTCAGGGGTATGACGAATCAGATCATGCTCGGCTTCCGGCATCGCTGCCGACAGGTCCGCCCCAAAAGCCGCGGCGAAAGCGGTGGCATCGCCCACACCCTCCACCACCTTGAGAAACTCCGCCTGCCAGTAGGCCTTTTTTTCCCAGGGCAAATCCGGATCATCTTCGATAGTGTCGGCAATCCGGCATAAAAGGTAGCCATTACCGACCGCGTCTCGCAAGGTTTCCGGCAACTGAGGAATCGTCAAGGCAAAGGTCCGCGAAACAGCCTGAAGACTTTGCGCCTGGTACGCCAAAGCCTGCGCCAGCGCTGCCGTCAACATGCGGTTCTGTCTGGTGACATCCAAACTCCTTGTTCTATTTATCCGGGTGTGCAAAACACCCTGTCATCTGGCGGCAATGTAACGATCCCAGGCCCATTCTGCAAGTCTTGCAGACCCACGGCCCCATCCTGGGCAGACTCATCACGACTCACCAGAGGAAAGCGTGACATCGGGCGGCATGCGCAATTCGGAACGCCGGGCGCGATGCATCAGCACATCGCTCGCAACGCGCGGCGCCGTACCCTCAAAAAGCACGCGATACACCTGCTCGGTGATGGGCATATCCACGCCCAGACGCTGTGCAAGCTGAAACAGTGCTTGCGCCGTGCACACACCCTCGGCTTCTTCACCGATCTCGCGCAGCACCGCTTCCAGGCTCAGGCCGCGGCCTAGGCCTACACCCACCCGCCGGTTCCGCGAGAGGTCGCTGCTGGCCGTGAGGATCAAGTCGCCGGCACCGGCCAGGCCCATGAAGCTTTCTGTTCGCCCCCCCAGCGCCGTTCCCAGACGATGTAATTCTGCCATCCCGCGAGTGATGAGCGCGGCACGCGCACTATCGCCATTTCCCAATCCATCAGAAATGCCGGCGGCAATCGCCAGCACATTTTTGATCGCCCCACCCAGACAGACGCCCGCCACATCATCACTGGTGTAGACCCGCATCTGCGCACTGCCAAAGGCCTCGGCGACCCGCTGGGCGTAGGCCGGGCTGGTGGACGCCGCCGTCATCGCCAGTGGTTTACCCAGGATCAGGTCATGAGCAAAACTGGGCCCGGAAAGCACCACCAGCGGCACATTCGGCACGGTCTCCCGCAAGACCTGATCAAGGCGCAAGGTAGTCTGCATTTCCAACCCTTTACTGGCGAGGACCAGCAGCGCAGCGGGTGGCAGGTAAGCGCGCAAAGTCGTCGTCAAAGCGCGCAAGGCATGGCTGGGTATGGCGAGTACGATACCCTCAGTGTTTCGTACAGCAACGCCGAGATCCACTGTGCAGCAGAGGTTTTCAGGTCGCGCGCACTGCGGGAATATGGGGAAAAGATCGACACGGTCGGGCTGGCAGGGCAAACGCTTGGCACAGCGCCCCCAGAGTTGCACTGTATGCCCCTGCCGGAGCAGATAAACCGCCAGGGCGGTCCCCCAGTGACCGCCCCCCAGCACCGCCCAACGCATGCCTTATTGCGTCGTGTAGTTCTGTTGCTGGACCTGTGCCTGCTGATACAGGGCCTCGAAGTTGACCGGGTGCAGATGCAAAGGCTGGAAACCACCACGGCCTACCATATCTGCCACCACTTCCCGCGCGTAAGGAAACAGTATCGTCGGACAGTGCACGGCTATCAGGGCGGGCATGTGCTCCTCCGGAATGTTCTGAATGCGAAACAAACCGGACTGCTGAACCTCCACTGCAAAGTAAGTGCTTTCGCCCGCCTTAGCCTTGACTGTGACGGTCAGCGTCACTTCGGTAAGGTCGTCCATCCCTTCCACTCCGTTGCTGGTGGTATTCAGTCCCACATCCACGGTCGGCGCTTCAGTCTGCACAAAACTCAGTGGCGCATTGGGCGACTCAAAAGAGATGTCCTTCACGTAAATGCGCTCGATCATAAAAATTGCTTCTTGTTCGTCCATAAGTCCTTTTATCCTGGATTTTTGAATTGCGAGAGGCCTAGTCTACCTGAAGAGATACCCCCTGGGCTACGCGTGTGCATCCGCAATTTCCAAAAAACAACACTTGCCCTGTGCGCCTGTTCTGTGTAGGATTC
>JAPTWR010000100.1 GCA_028065135.1 Acidithiobacillus sp. | reverse complement strand
ACCACGGCGGAACCAATCCTAACGCGAGAGAAAACAGCTCTTCAGGGACCATCAGCTAACTCCTATTCAGGGCACGACCGCTCCACAGCATTCTACCCCCTACCCACTCAATCTGACGAAGAGCCCCTCTACATTCCAGAGGTGCGTATTTTTGAAAGAGGTCTCTCATGAATAAATCCGAATTTGTCGCCGCACTGGCCTTGCATGGTGCCATGTCCAAAGCGGACGCAGAAAAATGTTACCAGGTGTTTCGACAGACTCTGGAGACCGAATTGCTGGTCGCCGGAAAAATCACCTTCCCCGGATTCTGTTCTGTTGAGATCGTGGATAAACCCGCGCGTAAAGCGCGGAACCCGGCTACGGGACAGGAAATTGAAGTGCCTGCCAAGAAAAGTATCAAGTTCAAGGCCGGGAAAGAGTTTGCCGATAAAGTGAATCAACTGAAGGATAGAACATGACAGAAAGTAAAAAACGGGTGCGTCGGACTCCAGAACAGCGAATCGCGGATCTGGAGAAAAAACAGGCAGCGATTCTGGAACGTCAGAAAGCAGCGCTGGCCAGAATTGAGGCCGCGAAAAAACGACTGCTGCAATCCCCGTCAGCCCGTAAGGACAGAATGGAGCAGGACAAGCGCTTTATACGGGCGGCACAGGCCTTGGCTCCGGAATGGGACGCTCGACACTTTATCGCCGCCATCGAAAAAGCCCTTCAGGAAGATGCGGAGGCTCTGCAGGCGCGTGGGGAATCTCTATTGAAAGAACATGGCCAGCCCAGGCGGGGTAGACGGCCCCGGGGAGTTTGAGGCGTCTTTCAAAAGCCTCAGATACTGGCCAGGTACTCACACCAGAATGATCCCTTCCGCCTGATAATGATGCAGAACTCTCCATTCGGGTCAGCAGATGTCGGCTTTACAGATCCGGCGGTATCCTATCGTGCAGGAGTCTCTACTGGAGACTGTGGACCCATTGCGGCAAGAGCCGGATCGCGAATCCCTCCGGGTCACTTTGTATGGAACGGCCGAAAAGGGCATACAGAGGGATTTCTTGCGAGGAACCTTGTTCAATCTCGTGCGTATCATCCGGGAAAATCGATGGGATAATCTGGACATGCCGTGAGCGACAGCAGCATCCTGCGTGGCTTGTCGGTATTCGCTCCGGTTTAAATCCGTTCACGGACGACGTCTGATGGGTAGCCACCCATGGCAAGGTCGGGGTGACAAGCTTTAGGCCTGTGGCTTATTACCGCCAAAAACAGGACGGTCATCTGAAGCACTCCACCCCGATAGCATGGAACTGTAAGGGATTTTAGACGGAGAGGGCAAACTGACCGTCCTCTTTGCCTATAGAAACCGCCACCGCTCCTCATGGAGGCACTCAGATGGCATGAGCAGCAACTTGATCACCAAGTATAGCGACGCTGAAATACGCGGGCTCCTTTACCAGGCGCGCAAAGGCGATGCGACGGCCTTAGCCACCCTTGAGCGGCGGGCGCGCAATGGGCATATCAATGCCCAGCGTTACCTGGGGGTCTACTGGTTTCGTACGGACGAGCCGGAACGGGCGGTGGCTTGCTGGTGTGCTGCATTTCCCCATGGATGCCACTGGTCGCGCTACTACTATGGCAAGGCCCTGTACCTGGGTCGCGGAACCGTCCAAAACCGTTTTTGGGCGTTGCGTCAGTGGCGGCTTTTGAGTGGTCATCCCAGTTCGATAGGCCGCCTGGCGCGTCATGCCCTTTATCTGTATGCCACGGAAATAACGGACTAAGCGCCAAGCATCTGGATGGATTTATGATTACCGCAACAATGTGAGCACCTTGTCCTCCCTGGTTTTGCAAAAGTCTGTACGGCGATTGCTGCGGAAACGCAGGATGAGGTGCAGCGTGTTTTATGGTAGATTTCCCAATCTGTACTGTTTATGAAACATCTTGTATTATTTATGAAACATAATTGTGCGTGTGAAAGGATGCCGTAGAAAGTGCTTACCCATGATGCCTGCTTCTCCATGGTAGCCTGATACCGATGCTACCCTGGTTATTCCGTGCCTGGCTCCTGTTTGTGGTCATCGTGCTGCTGGCTGGGGGAGGCCTGGCCTATGAAACATGGCAGGATGTTTGCCTGGAATACAGCACCAATTTGCAGGTGCTGGCAGCCGCCGTGGCAGATGGCACGCATTTATTTCTCAAGGGGACCCAGTCTTCATTGGCCATGTTAGGTCAGGACACGGGCAAAGGGGCCGATGCCACGCCTCTGGCGATTCACGAAAAATTGCAGGATTACCTGGTTCTCAATCCCAATTTCAATAGTGTCGGCGTGCGTGCGGCAGGTGACGGGGTGGTGACTGCCGGGATGGACAAGGGGCTGCTGCGGACCCTGCTTTCACTCCTGGAATCGCCGGATGCCCGTTCCCGGATTACGGATCAGCAGCGCCAACTGATCCAGCGTTGTAGGCATGTTTCCGGCCTCTGCGTCGGTCCCCCTTTGCCGGTGCGTAATCCGGGACACCCCCATCATCCACACTGGGTGGTACCGCTTTTCCTGGAGGCACAAGGGACGCCCTACCGACATTCCGTGGTTGCCAACATGGTGGCCCTGCTGCCCTTGCAACACGGCCAATTCCCTTTTTGGCGCAATCTGCCGCTTCCTGCCTTGAGTTCGGTCTTTCTGCTGCGCCGGGATGGCTTTCTGGAAAGCCGTTATCCGCCGCCCACGCAAAGCACCTTTGGTGCCCCCCAAAACGGCATTGCTGCCCAGTCCATCCGGGCGCATCCCCAGGCCCGCTCTGCCAGCTTTTATGGCCTGGCTACGGCAGTCAATCAATGGCGGCTCGGGGCCTGGAACCAGGTGCGGGGCTATCCGCTGGTGGCCGGTGTGGGACTGCCGCGCTCCTTTCTGCTGGCCGCCTGGTGGAATCGGATGACCGGACCTTTGGCTGCCATGCTGGCTCTGCTGCTACTTTCGACCTTCGGCTATTGGACCTTTCGCCGCATCGGCGAAGACCGGCAGCGCGAAAGATCGGCCCATGATCTGATGTTGTGGGAGGCCAAGGAGCGGGCGGAAGTCACCCTCCATTCCATTGGTGACGGGGTGATAACGACCGACACCCAAGGTCGGGTCACGGATGTCAATCCCGTGGCTGAATCCATGCTGGGTTCTGCCCGCTCAGATATTCTGGGGAAACCGCTCGAAACGGTTTTCCGCATTGTCCATGAGGGAGATCACCTTCCGGTAGAAAACCCCATCCGCAGAGTCTTGCAGGAAGGCCGGGTCGTGGGGCTGGCCAACCATACGGTTCTCCTGCGCGCGGATGGTCAGGAGATCGCTATTGAAGATTCTGCCGCGCCGATTCACGGACGTGATGGTCAGGTGCTGGGCGCCGTGCTGGTCTTTCATGATGTCACGGAACGGCGCCGTTTGACCGAGCATCTGGTTTATCAGGCGCACCACGATGATTTGACCGGCTTGCCCAACCGCAAGTGGTTTCTGGAGCAGCTCCGCCAGACTACACAGGAGCAGCCCCTGCCGGAAGGCCTCCTCCTGGTTGGTATTCTCGATCTGGATGGATTCAAACAGGTCAATGATCGCTGGGGACATGACCAAGGGGATCAACTGCTTTGTACGGTGGCACAACGGGTCCGTGCAACGCTGCGGCCTGAAGATAGCGTCAGCCGCCTGGGCGGGGATGAGTTCGGACTGCTGCTGCCCCATATGCATGATCTGGAAGACGCCCAGCATCTCGCCCACCGACTGATCCAGGCACTGAACCAGCCTATCGGGATGGACACGCAGGTGGCGAACGTGTCAGCCAGTATCGGATTCACAATGCTCCCCGGCGATACGGGCGATGCCCTGCAGATATTGCGGCATGCGGATCTCGCACTGTATGCCGCCAAAGCCCGGGGCCGCAATCAGTATTGTTTTTATGAAAAAAACCTGGATGTTGAACAGGAACAACTGATGGAGATGTTGACGATGACCCAGGAAGCGCTGGAAGCCCAGAACTTGGTCATGTACTACCAGCCGGTAGTGACCCGGCCTGCCCCTTCCGTACCACCGGAGCAGGGCGTGATTGGTTTTGAGGCCCTGATTCGCTTGCAGCACCCCCAACGGGGGCTGCTCACGCCCGCTGTGTTCGCCGAAGCGCTGGACCATCCCCGCCTGGCCCGTCGGATTGGCTGCTTTGTATTGGATACCGTCCTGGCCCAGGGAGAACAGTGGCATCAGGCCGGGCTTCCCTTACGCCTGTCGCTGAATATCAGTGCCCGGCATCTGCTCGACCCCGAGTTTCTGAATGACTTGCAGTGCGCTCTGGCCGCACATCCCGGGATAGCCCCGGCGTACTGCGAAATTGAAGTCACCGAAAGTGCCCCCATGCTGGATTTTCAGAAGGCTCAGGAAACACTCCAGCACTGTAATGCCATGGGTCTACGCATCGCGCTGGATGATTTCGGAACCGGGAATGCTTCCTTGAGCTATCTGCAGAAGCTGCCTGCCCAGACCATCAAGATTGACCAGAGTTTTGTCCTGGACATGCTCAATGATCCTCGTGACTTTGCCATTGTTGCCGGCGTCGCAAAGACCGCTCGTATGCTGGGTCTGGAGGTTATTGCCGAAGGCGTGGAAACCGTCGGGCATTTACAGTTGCTGGAGGCTCTGGACTGCCCGGCCCTGCAGGGCTATCTGTTTGCCAAACCGATGCCCGCAGCGGCTGTGCCCGCCTGGGTAAAGGCATTTAACATATTGAATTACATTGGTAATTCTACCCCCCCCCA
>JAPTWR010000021.1 GCA_028065135.1 Acidithiobacillus sp. | reverse complement strand
ACGGCCAATGCCGTTTCTCAAAAGCCGTGTATGCGATCCAACGGAAACCGACACTGGTTTATGAGAAGGCCGACGCCAGCAAATGCAGGGGGTTGGTTCTCACAATGCGGGGTCTCTCGAAAACGGCCGGTTGTGATACCACCATGGACCATGAGCCGGATTGCTTAACGGGGTTTATATTCCGTTTCCTCAAGGAACCTCTCTGTGCGGGGGTGTCCAGTAATGGGTATCCCTACCGCGATATCAGATTCTTTGTATCTCATCCTTCTGGGAAGCCACCGCGTGGGCGATCAACGCATAAAAAACGCTCAACATCAGACCCATCAATGCGCCTAACACGATGAAAACAGCTTTCCCTGGTCCCACGGGCTTGATGGATGGCGATGACGGACGCACGATATGCGTGATTTGCAGCGCTTTCAATGATGCCTGTGCTAAGCCCATTTTTGCGGAATTAGCGGCGACTTGGGCATTAAGGTCGGTTACTTTCTGCTTCAATGTTTTCATCGTATTCAAGAGGGAAATATGCTCTTTAGGTAAAGCCACGGAGCGCGCCATCTCCACGTTGAATAGCTGTTGCCGTTCCTGGGCCACCTGGTTGTTTTGAATCATCATGGTGAGGGCTGTGGAATCATTGTGGATATTGGGAATACCCTTTTTGACGAGTGGTCGCATCCTGTCAATTTCTTGCGCCATTCTGGCACCCTGGTTTTTGAGTACTGTGTCCTTGGTTTTCAACAGGGCCAATTCACTGTTCACGGCGCGCTCCTGGTCCAGAACATTTGCGATTTTGGTGGAAAGGGTTTGCGCCGTGGCCTGTAACTGCTTAATATTGGCCTCTGCGGAGGCGTTGGGTACAGCCGCGATCCTCGCGTTGTTGCTCACCACGCGCTGGAGCGCGGCGTTTTGAATCTGGCTGACACTATGGCCAAGACGCTTTGGTGCGTCCGTCTTGATGCACACTAGGGAAGAGCCTTTGGGGTTGAACGTCTTAAACTGTTTTGTATCAAAATTAACTTTCTTCTGACCATTGAGGACGCTGTTGACGACAGGCGGAATATAGGCATTATCCAATTGCGCCATTGCGCTCTGTGGAGAGTCGATGAATATCGGTTGGCCACGGCTATCACGTCCAGTGGTACCCATACTAACACAGGCCTGATAGGTATAGTTGGTTGGGCGAATGAAGCTATATACACCCGCGAGCAAGGCAAACGTCATGGTGATGGCGATGATTAGCGATCGTTTTTGACGAAGTATTGCGTATATTTCATACAGGCTTATTTCATCATAATTTGCTTGTTGCTTGTTGCTTGTTGCTTGTTGCTTGTTGCTTGTTGCTTGTTGCTTGTTGCTATATTATTCACGATAATAATCCTTTATTTTATTGCGTAATAAGCGTTCATTCGTGCAATATTGTTATTGATCGCTATCTCGTGGTTGGCGACATTTTGGTTCAGTCATGAGACATTTTGTATCATTCTGTCTCGTGGGCTGCGGGCGGGCCGGGGCGGATGGCCTGATTTTGCTGGGTTCTTCATCTATCCGTGAGGGGCCTTTTTGCGACATTACGATGAGGCTACTCATTTTGGGTTGAAACCGGGAACTCACGGCGGGCATGCACCACGTTCACAACCTCAATGCTGGCGGTTGCAACACGATAGAAAACGACATAGTTCGGATGGGCAACAATCTCGCGTAGGCCGGGAATTCGCTCGCTCTGACGATACAGATAGGGATGTTCGGTAGTAGGCAAGACAGACTCTTCCAGCAGGCGTTTCATACGCCGTGCCGCTGGCGGATTCTCGTTGGCGATATAGCGAATGATATTCGCCAAGTCATCGCGAGCCGAGGCCCGCCAGATAATGGGTAACAACTCAGAATTTCCTTTGAGCGGAGGTTTCCGCTTCCGCGATGATCGCGTCCATTTCGGCCATCACCTCGTCATGCGGAATACTGGGTCGCTTATCAGCCAAGCTCGACGCGACCTTTGTACGCAGCCACGCAGTATAGCTAGCCTCCTGATCTGAGGTCTCAAACTCGGAGATGATAGAAGGTAAAACGGCATTCATTCTGGGTGCTCCTCTGATTACCGATCATTAGTGCGGGTTTAAGCCCCCACTTGGCCAACCATGCGGCCCTTAAAGCATATATTAGACGGTTTCTGGGTTTGCAGGAAACCGTCCACAAATTCTGTGCGCCACCCTGTGGATGGAACCAGCAACCCAGCGGAGAATATCGGGAAAATCCCCGGCCACCAAAAGCATCCAGATCCTTTGGAAGAGCCAGACCGAGCCAGCTTCAACGCCATACCAACCGGCAAGGTCTAATCTGTGGTTGTCACTGTGACAACATCTCACAAACGAGGGTTTTTGAGAGGAGAAACCCGCCACGGGCGCCATGACCAACAATCAACAGGATAGGGTTCTCGAAAATAGGTCTTGAAATGGGTTTCTTGATTCATTACCGTCATTATGAATATCGAGAGAGTCAGGAGAAAAATATGCTGATCGGTTATGCCCGGGTATCCACCCAGGACCAAAATCTGGACCTGCAAAGGGAGGCGCTGACCAAAGCCGGTTGCGGGAAGATCATGGAGGACCAGATCAGTGGTGCCCGCGCAGAGCGACCGGGCCTCACTCGGGCGCTGGGAGATCTCCGCGCAGGGGATACGCTGGTGGTCTGGAAGTTAGATCGTCTGGGACGCAGCGTGCGGAATCTGATCGACCTGGTCAGCAGCCTGCAAGCTCGGGACGTTCAGTTCAAAAGCCTGACCGACGCCATCGATACCGGGACGCCATCGGGACGGTTTTTCTTTCATGTCATGGCGAGTCTTGCCGAGATGGAGCGGGATCTGACTATTGAACGCACTCGCGCCGGATTGGAGGCCGCCCGCAAGTTCGGGCGGATGCCGGGGAGAAAGCGGGTGATGACGGAGAGCAAGGTGGCATCGGCCAGGAAGCTTCTGGATAACGGCACGCCACGCAGGGAGGTGGCCGAGCATCTTGGTGTCTCCTTGCCGACCCTCTATCGCTGGGTTCCGGGGGCTTCACGTCTTTGACGGTTCTTGTGCCTTGCTTCTGCAGGAGTTCCGACTGGTTGCAACAAATGTAAAATTCCGTAAAATAACATTTACGATAAAAAACAAAAGGTGAACATATGATTATCGGGCTGTTGAATCAAAAGGGTGGCGTAGGGAAAACCACCCTTAGTGTGAATCTGGCGGCTAGCTTGGCGCGTTCTGGTGCCCGCGTCCTGCTGATCGATGCTGATCCTCAAGGAAGTTCTTTGGATTGGGCAGCGGCTCGTGAAGGGAAACCGCTCTTTTCCGTAGTTGGCTTGCCCCGGCCAACAGTACACAAGGAGATTGGACAGATTGGTTATGGATACGACCATATAATTATTGATGGCCCCCCTCGTGTTACAGATTTAGCCAGGTCGGCAATTATGGCTGCTGATGTCGTGCTGATCCCCGTGCAGCCAAGCCCTTATGACATTTGGGCTGCTGATGAGGTCGTAAAACTGATAGACGAGGCGAGAATATACAAGACTGGACTTAAATCAGCTTTTGTTGTTAATCGTAAAATCGCAAATACGGCGATAGGTAGAGATGTCGGTGAGGCTCTTGCTGCCTATCCCGTGCCAGTACTGAAAGCCAGTATTACGCAGCGTGTGATTTTTGCTGAGGCAGCAGCTCAAGGCATGGCGGTACATGAAGTTGATGCAGGCGGGCCAGCAGTAGCGGAAATTGAAGCAGTGATAGCTGAGTTGATGGAGTTTGTGCAATGACAAAAAAAGTAGCCATTGGAACCAAGCCTACCAGCAAGCCTGCACCGGAGGCTGCTGATGCATGGGTAGAAAACCGTGCCGCAGGCAATGAAGTAGAAGCGATGAAGCGACTCACCATTGATGTGCCAGAAAGTCTACACCGTACTATTAAAGCGCAATGCGCTATGCGGGGCACAAAAATCGCCGATGAAGTGAGAGAGTTGCTTTTACAGAAATACACAAATCAGTAAGAATACTTTTACATTAATGTGTGAAAGTTGAAGAGAGCTCATGAGCCAAAAAAAGCCCAAGGAAGATTCCGAATTTCTATGTCTGACGCGCCAAGAAAACAAGCTACTTGAAGCTGCTGGCGATATTTACGGCACGCCTCCGACCGGCACCGATATGGCCTTTACTCATGCCGTGTTCTGTCAGGTTGGTCTGCCTCGCTCAAAGGTCGATGGCCGCGAATTCATGCGTCGCTCTGGCGCAGCTTGGGTTAACGTCCAGGCCGGCTACATTGACGAGGGCAATGGGCCGGTACAACAATTGGTTCCCTACGGAGCATTACCGCGCTTAGCACTGGCCCATGTGTCTACCCACGCAGTACGTTACAAAACAAGAGAGGTCCCCATAGGCGAAAGCGCTGCGCAGTTTCTTGACCTAATGGGCATGGAGCACGATGGCAGACGCTACACGAGCTTGCGGAAGCAAATGCATGCTCTTGCGGCCTGCCGGTTGCAGATTGGGTATAGGGGGCGGACGTTCAACGGCCAAGCAGTGGAACAATTCGATGCTTGGTTGATGAACAAAGACACAGGGCAGAAGGCCTTGTGGCCTGGTTTGATGGTGCTATCGGAGCATTTTTACACAGCACTTATGGATGGCGCAGTGCCACTAGATAATCGTGCTCTGCATGCGCTTAAAGGTTCTGCGCTGGCTCTGGATGTTTACGCATGGCTTGCCCATCGGCTGCACCGCATCGAGGGGCGTGGTGTGACCCTGTACTGGAAATCACTTCGTGAGCAGTTCGCCCAAG
>JAPTWR010000052.1:17297-22186 GCA_028065135.1 Acidithiobacillus sp. | reverse complement strand
TCATACCACGCGGCAGGCTCTGCCAGGTGATCGAAAAGCTGTTCATACAGCGAAAAGGTCTCGTGAAAGATCCTGCGGATCTCTTCCCGCTTCTGCTCAGCATGCTCGCCGTCGAGACGGAGCGCAGCGATACGTGTACGCGCCATGGATTCCCCTTCTGTACGTCCTTGGTGTCTTGGTGAGCCAGTTTAACACAAGATACCGTCCGGTCGGATGCGTGGGAAGGGGCGGTGTCAACTGCAGGCGACGGTTGAGGCGATATATCGCCAGTAAATACCTGCGGCAGTTACCATCTGATTCACGTGCCGCCACGGTAATCCATTTGCCGCCAAGCCTCGAAGACCGCGACAGCACAGGCGTTGGACAGATTTAGGCTGCGCTGGCCGGGGCGCATGGGCTGGCGCAGTACCTGCGTAGCGGGCAGGCTGTCCAGGAGGCTGGCAGGCAAGCCGCGGGTCTCCGGGCCGAAAAGCAGCGCATCGCCGGGCTGGTACGCGACGTCGTGATAAAGCTGCGTTCCCTTGGTGCTGAATGCAAAGACGCGCGCATTGTCTAAAAATGCCCGGCAGGCCGCCCAGTCCGCATGGCGATGCACCTGCGCGAACTCGTGATAATCCAGCCCGGCGCGGCGCAGGCGGCGGTCGTCCCAGGCAAAACCCAAGGGTTCCACAAGGTGCAGGGTGGCTCCGGTGTTGGCGCAAAGGCGAATGACATTGCCGGTGTTGGGAGGGATTTCCGGCTCATACAGGATGACGTGCAAAAATGGCTCAGGCGTCAATGGATTCTCAGAGGGCACGGGCGAGCACCCAGATGTCAACGCGCTGTACGCCGGCATCCCGCAGGGTGCTGGCAATCTGCGCGGCGGTGGTTCCGGTCGTGAGCACGTCATCGACGATGGCGACGTGATCCGGAACGCGCCCGCGCAAGGCGAAGGCCGCCTCCAGATTGTCCCGTCGGGCGGCTGCGCTCAGTCCGAGTTGGTGGCCGGTATTGCGGCGACGTTGCAGCACTCCGGGGATGACCGGGATTCTCCAGCGTTTGCCCCAGTGACGGGCGAGCAGCATGGATTGGTTGTAACCGCGTTCGCGCAGGCGCTGGCGATGCAGAGGCACGGGCAGCAGCGCGTCCGGGCGGGACGGCGGATGCCCGCCCCAGGCACTGGCCCAGGCATCGGCCAGTGGCCTGGTCCAGTCCAGACGCTGCTGAAACTTCCACGCGATGATGGCGGTATTCAGGGGTTCGGCATAGATAAACGGGGTATGGACATGGTCATAGGCGGGGGCTTCCACCGAGCAGACCGGGCAGTCCCCGTTGTCTGACAAAGGTAGCGCGCAATAACTGCAACGCTCGGTGGGCAGTCGCGGCCAGTCGCCGAAACAACCGGCACAGAGCGGGACGCCGGGCGCGGCACAGGCGCGACAGCATTCCGGAAATAGCCAGTGGCTGAAGTGCCCCACTGCGTCGGGTAGCCGATACAGGTGTGGAAGGATCCGTTGCAAGAAGTTCCTTTGCTTAAGTTAAAGCCGTTTGGCAACGCCAGTCGTTGCCACCGGATCTGATTCTCTCGCCCCCGCCCTCCATTGACAAGGCACAGGCCCCTCCCTATAAGAAGCTATGCATAGCGAACGGGAAGAATCATGGCGCGCTGAATTGTCCGCCTTGCGTGCGCAGGACCTCTGGCGGGAGTTGCAGGTCCTGCAACCTGCGCCGGGGCGTGGGCCGCCCACTTTTATGGGGGCGCGGGGCGAACCGCTCTTGTCCTTTGCCAGTAATGATTACCTGGGCCTGAGTGCAGAACCGGCCTTGCGTGACGCCGCCATCGCCGAAATCCAGCAGAGCGGGGTAGGGGCTGGTGCGGCACCGCTGCTCGGTGGCGAGCGGCCCGCCCATGCGGCGCTGGCAGACGCCCTGGCCAGCTGGCTGGGGGTGGAGGCGGTGCTGCTCTTCGGTAGCGGTTATCTGGCCAATCTGGGGGTCATCTCCGCGCTGGTCGGACGCGGTGATCGCGTCTATGCCGACCGTCTCAATCACGCCTCGCTGGTGGATGGGGTGCGCCTCTCAGGCGCGCGCCTGCATCGCTACCGGCATGGCGACATGACGCATCTGGCGCAATGGCTGGAACGCGGCGGCCGGGGACAGGCCTGGATCATCACTGACGGGGTGTTCAGCATGGATGGCGATATCGTCCCGCTCCCTGAACTCGCCACCCTGGCGCGGCAATATGGTGCAGGGATCATCCTCGACGAAGCCCATGCCTTTGGGGTGCTGGGGTTGGAGGGAAAAGGTACGGTGGCGCACTGGAACATGAAGCTCCATGAGGTAGACGTCATCATGGGCACTCTGGGTAAGGCCTTCGGTGTTTATGGTGCCTTCGTGGCCGGCAGTCAGGACTTGGTGGATCTCCTGCGCAATCGCGCCCGCAGCTTCATCTATCATACCGCCCTGCCTTCGGCCTTGGCGGTTGCCGCCTTCGCCGCGCTGGATCTTCTCCGGTATGGCGATGCCCGGCGCGAGCGCCTGACGCAGCACCGGCAGCATCTGCGTGCGCAAGTGCCCGACGCCCCCTGGCTGGCCAGCGAGACCCCTATTCAGGGCCTCTTGCTGGGCGATGCGCGGCGGGCGCTGGCTGTCAGTGCTCAATTGCGCACCGCCGGCCTCTACTGCCCGGCGGTGCGGCCACCGACGGTGCCTGCCGATAGCGCGCGCCTGCGTATCACCCTCAGCGCGGCGCACAGCCACGATGATATCGAGCTTCTGGCTGCCGCGCTCCGGGGCATCTTATGAGCTGGGCGCGTCAGGTCAGTGGTCAGGGGCGCCCGCTGGTGTTGCTCCACGGCTGGGGGATGGAAAGTCGGGTCTTCGCTTCCTGGCGGCCCTTCCTGGATGCGCATTTCACCTGTATCAGCTACGATCTGCCCGGTCACGGGCAGACACCCTGTGCGCCCTCCGGCCTGGCTTGGTCAGTCAGTCTGGAGGGTCTCCGCCAGATGCTTGTCCAGGAGGCCCCCAAGCCCCTGTTGCTCGGTTGGTCCCTCGGGGGTTTATTGGCCTTGGGCATCGCTTTGCAGCACCCTGAATTGCTGGATGGACTGGTGCTGGTATCCAGCTCCCCCGCCTTTTGCCAGCGCCCCGACTGGTTCCCGGCCATCCCTGCCGCGACTCTGGAGGATTTCGCTCAACGCCTGCGCGAAGACCCGCAGGGTACCCGGCGGCGTTTCCTTGCCCTGCAGGTGTTGAACGATCCACAGGGACGCCGCGCTCTGGAAGGCCTGAGTGCCTGGCCTATGCCGGATCAGCGCTGCCTTGCCGATGGACTGGGGCTGCTGCGGGAGGTGGACTTGCGCGCGCAACTGACGGCGCTGCCCATGCCGGTGCAACTCCTGCACGGGCGACAGGACCGTATTGTGCCCATCGGTGCCGCCGACTATCTCCACACGCGGTTGTCTGGTAGTCGGATCACCCGGTTAGAGCAGGCAGGCCACGCCCCTTTTCTGGCGCAGCCGCAAGCCTGTACCCAGGCGTTGCTGGAGACCTGGGGATGAGTTCCGAAAACCCTGCCTTCCACATGGAAAAACGTGCCGTGCGGCGGGCCTTTGAGCAGGCCGCAGCGGCGTATGAAGCCAGCGCCGTCTTGCAGGATCGGGTCGGCGCACAGCTCATTGAACGGCTGGACCTCGTCAAACTGGAACCGCAGTGGATACTCGATGTGGGCAGTGGTACCGGTCTGCAAAGCCGTCGTCTCAATCGCCGCTATCCCAAGGCGCGGCTGCTCGCCCTGGATCTGGCGTCGAATATGTTACGGCAGGCCCGACGTCGCAAAGGCTGGCGGCAGCGTCAACATTTTTGTCAGGGTGATGCGGAAAGCCTGCCACTGGCGACGGCCACCATCGACCTGCTCTACGCCAATATGTCCATTCAGTGGTGCAATGATCTGGATCAAGTGCTGCGCGAGTTTGCCCGGGTGCTGCGCCCTGGGGGGCTGCTGATGTTCAGCACCCTCGGCCCCGACACGCTGAAAGAACTGCGTCAGGCCTTCGCGGCGGTGGATGAACGTCCCCACGTCAGTCATTTTATCGATATGCATGATATCGGTGATGCCCTGGTGCGTCAGGGCTACGAAATGCCGGTGCTGGATGTGGAATGCTATCAGCTCACCTATGCGACGGTGGATGATCTCCTCCGCGACCTGCGTAACATCGGTGCCACCAATGCCGCCTCAGGGCGCGCCCGCGGTCTGCTCACTCCGCGCCGTCTGCAGGTGCTGCGCCAAGCCTATGAGCGTTTGCGCGCCGATGGTCGGCTGCCGGCCACCTATGAAGTCGTCTATGGGCATGCCTGGAGCAGCGGCCCGCTTGCCTTTTCGTGCGCAGACGGCAGTGTCGCCATCCCCTTGACCCAACTGCGCCGCCGCCCGTGACGCGGGAACAGCGATCGCAAGGTCAACAAGCGCGCCCTGCGCGCGGAATTTTCATTACCGGCACCGACACGGGCGTCGGCAAAACTGCCGTCACGGCGGCATTGGCCCGCCTCTGCGCCAGTCACGGCATGCGAGTTGCGGCCCTCAAACCCGTTGTCTCGGGGGCCGAGACCGACGGTACCTGGGAGGACGTGGAAATTTTGCGCGCCGCCAGCCAGCCCCCGCGCAGCATTGCCGAAACCAATCTTTACGCCTTCGACCCGCCGCTGGCCCCCCACTGGGCGGCGCAGCAGGCGGGTGTCACCATGGATCGTGGGCGCGTCGCGGCCTTCGTCCGGGCGCAATCCGTGGCGATGGACTGCGTACTGGTGGAGGGCGCGGGTGGTTTTCTCGTGCCGTTGGGCGCTGACTGGGGCTTTGCGGAACTGGCCGAGGACCTGCATTTCCCGGTGCTGCTGGTGGTGGGCTTGCG
>JAPTWR010000052.1:0-17197 GCA_028065135.1 Acidithiobacillus sp. | reverse complement strand
CTGCGTGGCTCGGTGAGCAACACGGACCTGCTCTGGGCGTTGGTGATCGGTTTTGGCGGCGCCTTTATTTCGCTGCTGATGTCGAAACATCTGGCGCGTGCGGGGCTGCAGATGCAACGTATCGACACACCGCAGTCGGCCAAGGAGCATTTGGTGTACGACTCGGTTGCGCAGTTCGCCAATCGCCTGGGCATCCGCATGCCGGAAGTCTGGGTGTATTGGAATGATGAGCCTAATGCCTTCGCTACCGGACCGGGCCGCAATCATAGCATGGTTGCGGTAAGCAGTGGTCTGGTCAACCTGCTCGGCGACAATGAGGTGCAGGCGGTGCTGGCCCATGAGATGGGGCACGTATACAATGGCGATATGGTCAGTACCACCTTACTGCAAGGCTTGATGAATACGTTTGTATTCTGGCTGTCCATGCTGGCCGCGCGGCAGTTTGATGACCGACCCATGATCGCGTTTATGGTGTCCATAGTCTTGCAGATTGGCCTGTCTTTCCTGGCGCTGATTCCTATCACCTGGTTTTCGCGCCGCCGGGAGTTTGCGGCAGATCGTTTTGCTGCCGAACAGGTGGGCGTGGCCCCGATGGTCTCGGCGCTGCAAAAACTGCATCAGCGGGCGGACGCCATGCATGTGGTGCATGACGTGGTGCGCGATCCCATGGCGACAGCTTACATTTCCGGAAGCTGGCGCGGTTGGTTTGCTACGCATCCCAGCCTGGAAGCGCGGGTGGCGGCCCTGCAAGCACTTCAAAACGGGTATAGTTACCGATAGTTGGTACCGCAGGGGGGTTGGTCTTTGATGCAGGCAGGAGGCAGCGCAGTTGCGCCCTGAAGGCGTATGTCCGGTCCTCCTGCGCGATTACGACCGATCAGCCCCTTTTCCCGACCCGGAGCAGGCCGACGGCAATCTGATCGCCATCGGTGGAGATTTATCTCGGGAGCGCCTGCTCAGGGCCTACGCGCAGGGCATTTTCCCTTGGTTTGCTGAGGAAGACCCCATTCTCTGGTGGTGCCCTGATCCCCGTGCCGTCCTGGAACCCTCGGCGGTACATATCAGCCGCAGTTTACGCAAGTCGGCCCGTAACGGGGATTGGCAATACCACATGGACAGCGACTTTGTCGGTGTTGTCGACGCATGTGCGGAGCCGCGCGCCGGGCAGAGCGGTACCTGGATTACTCCGGCGGTACGTGCCGCCTATCTGGATCTGTTTGCTGCCGGAGCGGCGCACTCTTTAGAAGTCTATCAGCGGGACCGGCTGGTCGGCGGACTCTACGGCGTCGCCCTCGGCGGGCTCTTTTTCGGGGAGTCCATGTTCAGTCGGGTGCCCGATGCCTCCAAGCTGGCCCTTGTTCTGCTAGCGCGTCATCTCCAGCACTGGGGCTTTGGCCTGATCGATACCCAGTTCATCACCCCACATCTGCAAAGCATGGGTGCGCGTGAATGGACACGCAGCGCTTTCTTGCAAGCGCTTGCCGATCTGTGCACCCAACACCCACAAGCTGACTGGAAAATCTCTTTATCTTTGCACGAGATGTTTTAGTCATGGCCTTCTATATATCCGCTTTGCAGAAATGTCCCTACTTGCCGGACCAGGAAGAACTTTTGGTGCTCAGCGACCCCCGCGAGATGGTGGGCAATGTCCAATATGGCCAACTCTTGCAAAAAGGATTTCGGCGCAATGGCTCAGTGGCCTACCGCCCGATGTGTCCGCAATGCGACGCCTGCATTTCCGTGCGTATACCCGTCGCGGAGTTCCAGCCGGATCGTGGCCAGCGCCGCACCTGGGGGCGGAACCAGGGAATTCAAATACGTGAACAGGCCCCGCAATGGGATGCCGCCCACGCCCGCCTCTTCGCTGAATATCAGTGCTGGCGGCATCCAGGGGGAGGCATGGATGAACACGCGGATCGTCTGTACCGGGAAATGATTGTCGAAACTGGTGGCGTTGATGCCCGCCTGCTGGTCTTTGAGCAAGACGATCACCTGCTGGCGGTGGCACTGGTGGATGTGCTGGACGGTGGTGTATCTGCGGTTTACACTTTTTACACGCCGGATCTGCCGCAACGTGGCCTGGGTATTTTCGCTATTCTCAGTCAGATTGAATGGACCAGGAAACAGCGCCTGCCCTACCTTTATCTTGGTTATTGGGTCGCCAGCAGCCCGAAAATGGACTATAAAAAGCGCTTTCGCCCCCTGGAGGGCTTTGTGGCGGGTGACTGGCGTCTGCTGTCAGCGGCACGGAACCGCGAATGAACAATGCCGCACCAGATATTTTCAGCACCTTATCGCCGTGGACCATAGTGGGGGTGATGGGCCTTTTGGGCAGCGCCTGGGCTTTGTCCGCCTGGCAGCGTCTCGGCGTAGGCAAGGAACTTCTCTGGGCTGCGGCGCGGGCGACGATTCAATTAGGGGTCATGGGGTTTTTGCTGGGTTGGCTGTTTCGCCAGCACCAACCGTTTTTGCTGGTACTTTTCTTGGTGATCATGATCCTGATGGCTGGTCGTTTCAACCGTAAGCGCGGTGCCGGTATCCCTCATGCCTACTGGATCGGGGTGATCAGCATTACGGTGGCGACTGTGGTCACCCTCGCTTGGATGCTCATGTCCGGGTTGGTTTTCTGGCGCGGCGAATCATTCGTCCCCATCGGTGGTATGATTATTGGCAACGCGATGAACGCGGTGTCGCTGGCGCTTAATCGTTTGCGCAGCGAGGTGGGCCAGCGCGAGGATATGTTGTTGGCTATGTTGGCCCTCGGCGCCAACCATCGCCAGGCCATGCGTAGTCTGTATAGTAGCGTTGTGCGCAGCTCGTTGATCCCGACTATCGACAGCCTGAAAAGTGTTGGCATGATTCATATTCCAGGAATTACCGCAGGTATGATTCTGGCCGGTATGGCGCCACTCACTGCGGTATCCATGCAATTGGTAGTGATGGTGATGTTGACTGCGTCGGTAACCTTGAGCGTCTCCACCGCGGTGCTGTTGGCCGCACCACACGCCCTGGTTTTTTCTCAACGTATTGAGGAGTAATACTCTAATGGCGGCTTTAGCCGGACGTTTTCGCGGCTTTTTGCCGGTAGTGGTCGACGTGGAAACGGCAGGATTTGATCCTGACCGTAATGCTTTGCTAGAAGTGGCTGCGATTATCATTGGCGGCGAAGTAGGGCAGTTACGGCCGGTAGCCGCTCACCACTTTCATGTGCAACCCTTTGCCGGGGCCGTGCTTGATCCGGCGGCATTGGCATTCACCGGTATTGATCCATTTCAGCCACTGCGCGGTGCGATTTCCGAGGAAGAGACCTTGCGCGGGATCTTCAGGCCGGTGCGCACGGCTGTAAAGGCTGCCCAATGTCGGCGTGCCATTCTTGTGGGCCACAATGCCTCTTTCGACCTGTCGTTTATCAAAGCAGCAGAAAAGCGAACGGGCGTTAAAAACAATCCCTTTCATCTTTTCAGCACTTTTGACACCGTCAGTCTGGCCGGTTTGGCCTATGGTGAGACCGTGCTGGCCAAGGCCGTTATGGCCGCCGGTCTGGACTGGGACCACACCCAGGCGCATTCAGCACTCTATGATGCGCGCCAAACGGCGGAATTATTTTGCCGGATTGTGAATCGCTATGATCTCAACCGGGAGTACCCCTGAAGCAGGGCATTATGTCGCGCATCTGTTAGAATGCCCCTAAAATATTTTAAATTTTTACGAAAGGAAGTGCGTATGCCTTACCATCTGCATATCGAACCCAGTGGCCACGAGATGGGTTGCGACAATGATGAAACTATCCTGGAGGCCGCTCTACGGCATGGTTTTAACATCCCCTATGGCTGTCGCAATGGCACCTGTGCGACCTGCAAGGGACGCATTCTCAGTGGCGAAGTGGATTATGGGAAGGTGGAAGAAAAAGTATTGTCGGCTGCGGAGAAGGCGTCGGGTTTGGCGCTCTTCTGTCAGGCAACGCCCTTGTCCGATGTAATCATAGAAGTCCGGGAGATCGGCGCCGCCAAGGATATTCAGATTAAAACCCTACCGTCGCGGGTGGCTAAAATAGTGGATTTAGCACCTGATGTGCGTGCCCTCTTTCTAAAGATTCCGATTACAGAGCGCCTGCAGTTCCTTCCTGGGCAGTACATCGACATCCTTCTGAAAGATGGCGGCAGGCGGAGCTTTTCCCTCGCCAATGTACCCGGCGATGATGCATTGTTAGAACTGCACATTAAAAAGGTGCCTGGTGGCGCCTTTACCGGGCATGTTTTTGGTGCCTTAAAAGAAAAGGACATACTGCGCTTTGAAGGCCCATTAGGCACTTTCTTTATTCGTCAGGAATCCACTCGTCCTTTGTTGATGGTTGCCACTGGCACAGGCTTTGCGCCTATCAAGGGTATGCTCGAGTCGCTCTTCGCGCAGGGCTCCATACGGCCTATCCATTTTTATTGGGGTGTACGCCATGCGGAAGATTTTTATTGTCACGATTTACTGAGTGAATGGCAGTCGCGCCATGACCATTTTCAGGTAACCCGGATGGTATCACGCCCGGACGCCTCCTGGTCGGGAGCCACTGGTTATGTTACCGCACAAGTCATTCATGATTTTCCGGACGCGAGCGCAATCGATGCTTATATTTGCGGGCATCCAGATATGGTGTTTTCCTTATCCGATGCTTTACAGGGGGCAGGATTGAATCCGGAGCATATTTTTGCCGATGCATTTGTATTTGCCAAAGCAAAAACAAGCTGACATAATTATTGCATTGGTGATTTTTTCCGCCATGGCAACCTAATTTCAAGGAGCGATCGAGCATGGAAGCGCAAGCAAAGAAACGTCACCGCCGTACCTCAGAAGAGCGTTTGGCGGATTTAGAAGAGAAGCAACGACAGACAGAAATGCGGCTGCGTGAGCAGTTGGCAAAATTCGAGCAACAGAAGCGGAGTTTGCAGGAAAACCCACGCGCACGTCGTGAGCGTGAAGCACAACGGCGGTCATTGATGGACCGCATTTCTCGTCTGGTGCCTGATTGGGAGCCTGCGCAGATTCTTGCGGCTGTCGCCGAAGTTCGTGGTCGCGTGGGTGACGATAGCCATTTGCTGGGTGAGTTGGATGATCGTGGAAACGCGCTCATGCAGGAGCTGAAGCCTCGTCGTGGCCGACGTCCCCGTTCCGCGATTTAATCCCCGATCTGAGCAGCTTTTTTAAGCACGGAAGCCCCCGAAGTGGTGAACTGCGGAGGCTTCTTAATATACAACATTACCCTATTACCCTCCCCTAACGTTTTTTGCATCCCCGCCAACGGGCCAGCGTCGGTACGCGGTGCGCCATGTAAGCGCGGATATACCATGGGTTATTGCGGTTGCGCATCAGTTGACGGACACGGTGTTGCATGGCGTCCAGCGTTAGTTCCGGCTCCTTGAATTGCCCCGCCTCATAGCAGTAGCTACAGTAACAAGCGCTATGACTGCCGTCAGTCTCCGTCCCCCCGCCTTGGGGATCAAACTGCAGCGGCATACCGCAACTCTGGCAGCGGTTTTTCTCAATTTCCAGTAGACGTATACATTTTTTCATGGCGAAATTAGACATCCTCCGGTGCTATCAGTTCAAGAGCCTCAATATAGATATGCGCTATACCCAGCAGGAACACTACATTAGGGAGAATAAAAACCAGCGCACTGGCCAGACCGACCCCCATGCTGAGCCCCGCGCTATATAAGGAGGTGTTTGTTGCCACCGGCTGCACAAGTGTTTCACCGCTGATGAGTCTGTCGCCAGACAGCGCCCCCAGCATTTGCCAGAACATGTCTGCGCTGCGGATGATTTCCGTGGCCAGCACCGGGGTGGCAGCCGTTAGTGCCATGCTGTATCCAGTGTAGAGAATCACCGCGATGATGATTCCCATACCCGTTGCCAACGCGGCGAGCAGCAGCATCATCAGCAGAATAGAACCTGGTTTATTGCGAGCGATGGCGATGGTATGACGGAGTGAGTTGCCTACGCTTTCGCCGTGCCATAAAGCGGGCCCGGAGAGATTGAAGACAATAATGGCGAGGACAAAAACAATGGCGTTTACCAGCATGATGGCAGGGAAGAGCGGGACAAAAAGCATCGCGCCAATCCCTGGTATCTTGCAAGCGAGAAATCCCAATACTTCTACGACAAAAATACCCAAGAGCAAAAGACTTTCAATAATCAGCAGCCCCAGCAGGCGCGGCAGCGCCCGTATACCAAAGCGGAGACTCTTCACTATTCCCGGCAATGGATCACCGCGTGCCTCGTGCAGTAGAATACCGCCGGCGCCCAGGTAGCCAACACCAAAACTGACCAGCAGAATAATCACCCCAATAGTGGGGCCAGCCCATCCCCCAGGCCATTGTGCGAAGAGTTCCAGACCAGACATGCCCAGGAAAACGGCGATGACGTACACCAGAATGGGTTGCCATAAGGTAATGCCGCGCAGCGCTCGCAATAATAAAGCGAAAGACAGATCTCCCTGGCTGGGAGTGTGGGTAAACATGTGTGGTTTTCCTTAGTCGACACCTGTGGTGTCTAGAATAGCAAATTGCAGGCGGATGGTGGATAACTATCGGCCCTTGTCCATAGGGGGACAATTACCATGGGTGGTGCTACACTGCCCTAATATTGACCGATTGGTCGGGCATTGTGCAACTGTAGTCGCCATATGCAGATTGGAGGCGGAGAGCTCATGGGGGATTTGCCACTGGTAATCGAAGGGGAGGGACGACAGCGAATTTTAGCGGCCGCTGAAAAACTTTTCTCCGATAAGGCATTTGATGCCGTCTCCATGAACGCCATCGCTTTGCAGGCGGGTATCAGCAAAGCCAATATCTATCATTATTTTCCCAACAAGGATGCGCTCTATCTTGCGGTATTGCGTGCGGCCAGCCAAAGTTTGCGGACATTGCTCAATGATGCGGTCGACGCCCACGGAGCCGTGGTGGATGTGCTCCGGCATTTCGCGCGCTGCCATCTCCAGGCATTGTTAGACCGACCGGAATGGGTGCGTCTGGTATGGCGGGAAATTCTCGAAAAAGGGGCGTCCAGAGCACAGGAGTTCGCCGAACAGGGCTTTGCTGATGTATTTTCGGCACTGGTCGCAGTGCTCGAGGCCGGTCAGTCCCGGGGTGAACTGCGGGTGGATTTTGACCCGGCGCTAGTGGCAACCCTGCTGTTGGGGGCGAATGTTTTCTTTTTCCAGTCCCGCGATATCCTCCGTCATTATCCACACGTCACCTTTGCCGACGATCCTGCAGGATATGACGCTGGAATTGTGGAAATTCTTTTGCGTGGACTGATTCCGGTGTCTTCGGTAGATACGACGAGTACACGATGAACTCTATGCACAATGATCCCCACTTGCAGGCGCATATATTGGTAGAGGCGTTGCCTTACATGCAGCGTTTCCATGGTCGTACCATCGTCATCAAATATGGCGGCAATGCCATGACCGAAACCCAGCTTCAGGAGCAGTTTGCTTACGATGTGACCCTGATGAAACAGGTGGGTATGAATCCAGTGGTGGTACATGGCGGTGGACCGCAGATCGGCGCCATGTTGGGGCGGCTCGGGGTGCAGACTCATTTTGTGGATGGCATGCGCGTGACTGATGCGGCCACCATGGAGGTAGTGGAAATGGTGCTCGGCGGGCGCGTTAACAAGGAGATCGTGCAGGCCATCAATCGGGCGGGCGGACGGGCGGTGGGGTTGACGGGAAAGGATGGTGGATTGCTGCACGCTTGTCCTTTGCGTCGCAACGGTGTTGATCTCGGTTTGGTGGGTGAGGTGGCACGGGTGAACCCGGATGTTATCCGACTGCTGGATCAGGGCGAATTCATTCCGGTGGTGGCGCCGATTGGTGTAGGCGCCCAGGGGGAATCCTACAATATCAATGCAGATTTGGTGGCAGGCGCTCTCGCCGCGACGCTGAAGGCCGAGAAACTGATTCTGATGACCAATGTCGCCGGAGTGCTGGATCAGGACGGACGGCTGCGCACGCATTTGGAAGCCGCTGAGGTGGATCGGATGATTGCCGATGGCCATATTTATGGCGGCATGTTACCCAAGATTCAGTGCTGTCTGGATGCGGTGGTCGCCGGGGTCCACGCCGCGCATATCATTGATGGTCGGGTACCCCATGCACTGTTGCTGGAGATATTCACCGACGCGGGTGTAGGCACGTTGATCTCTGATTAATATCTGTTTTCAGAGGAATGGCCGCAGTGCTTTGACCCAACGCGGTGCTCCGCCCGTATCCACCGTTACCGACACGCTGGTACCGATCCGGAGCGGGAACTTGGGATCCGGGTTGGTGATGAGGATCCGCACGGGCACGCGTTGCGTCACCTTGACCCAGTTACCCGTAGCATTTTCCGGGGGAAGCAGAGAGAAGGCGTTGCCCGCGCCGCCACTCAGGCTCACTACCTTTCCTTTGAAGCGATGGTTAGGATACATATCAATGGTGACTTCTGCAGTCTGGCCAGGATGTACCCGGTGGAGATCGGTTTCCTTGTAGTTGGCCTCAACCCAGTATTCCGCATTGCCAATCAGGGGGAACAAATCTTGATTGACATTGACCACGTCGCCCACATGGATATTATCCACTTTACTGACGACCCCGGTGATGGGCGCGTAGAGAGTGGTTTCGGAAAGGTACATCTTCGCGGTGCTCACCGCCGCCTTGGCGGCTGTGATCCGAGCGGCGTTGAGTTCTTGCTGCGCCCGTCTTTCCGCCAGGGCAGCCTGATCAGCGGCCAAGCGCGCTCCGGCACTTTGCGCGGCGGTCAACTGATTATCCGCCTGTTGCGCAGACAGGTATTTCTGCGCCGCCAATGCCGCCGCGCGTTGTGCGTTGCGCAGGGCATTCTGATAATTGACCTGGTCGGCGCTGATATTGGCCTGCGCTCCGGCAATGTCGGCCCGAATGGCGGCGGTCTGCCTTTCCGCCTGCGTCAATTCAGCCTCTGCCTTCTGCAGAGCGTAGCGATAAGCCCGCGGGTCCACTTTGACCAGAGGCTGTCCAGCCTGCACGACCTGATTATCATGTACAAAAATAGCGACGATATGCCCTGTTACCCGCGGTGCAATGTCCACGACATGGGCATGTACATAAGCATCGTCCGTGTTGGGGTAGTAATCAGCAATCTGGAAGTAGGCGTAGGCGCTAAAAGCAACGACGACGATGATGATCAGAACCGGAAGGCGTTTGAGCCAGCGCATATGTATTCCTTGTTGCAATTCAGGCAGCCGAGTGACCCTCCGGACCTGTTTCCGAAAGTCGATTCATGCGAAGAACTCATTTAACATAAGGTCTTGCGCGTAATATCTGTGTGACTCAGAGCGGCCATATTTTTTGACACGTACGCCGAGCGAACGCATACTGACCGTTCGGTTTATACCATAACGCAAACGATTCCTGTCGGCAAGGCGGTCGATGTATCTCTAATAGGAGTGGTCATGAAGCAAGATATGAGAGTCTGGGTAGGGATTATGGGTAGCGCTGCACTGGGTGTGTTGGTGACCGGGTCGGCGCAGGCAAGTGATGCAGGATTGCATGTGATTCAGGGCGGTCCTGCTTATTTCAGTGCCGGCATTGGTGCCTTTAATGCGGCGGGTGTTAAACCCGGTCCCGGACATCGCGGTAATGCGACCCTTCCCGAACTCGATCTGGAGTACCAGTCTGCCTCCAAATTATTTGGTATCGGTGCGTTGTGGGGGATTGTCGCTAATACCAATGGCGGCTTCATGGGTTATACCGGCTTGTACTCGGATGTCGCCTGGAATCACTGGGTGCTGACGCCAGTGCTCGGCATAGGCGGGTATAATCGGGGGCGGGGCAAATATCTGGATGGCGTCTTCCAGTTCCGCCTGGAGTTGAGTCTGGCCTATCAGTTTGCGAATCAATCACGATTTGGGCTTAAAATCGCCCATATTTCAAACGCATATATCGCCCAGGAGGACCCTGGTGAAGATGAGATTATGCTGGATTACTCTATCCCCTTGTCTTTTGGCGACCACTCCTCCTGAGATAAAGCAGGGTCTGCCCGGGCTCGTCTTGGCGTGGGTGATCAGGTGTCGCTCCTGTGCAGCCCCAGTCGGTTGAACAGCGACTGATCGTGGCCCATGCTGGCGTTATCTGTCGTCAGCAGGCGATCTCCAAGGAAAATACTGTTGGCACCGGCCAGGAAGGCGAGCGCTTGCAATTCATCGCTCATGGCCCCGCGCCCGGCGGAGAGTCGTACATAGGCCTTGGGAAAGAGTATGCGAGCGACGGCAATAGTGCGCACAAACTCGAAGCCATCGATGGGTTCGGCCGCTTCCAGCGGAGTGCCGGGAACGGGAACCAGGGCGTTGATAGGGATGCTCTCCGGGGCTTGCGGCAGATGTGCCAGTATCTGCAGCATACGTGCCCGATCACGGCGGGATTCACCCATGCCGAGGATGCCGCCGCTGCAAATCTTGATGCCGGCGCTACGCACCGTCTCCAGTGTATCGAGGCGATCCTGATAGCTGCGGGTGTGGATGACCTCGCCGTAAAACTCGGGTGAGGTGTCGAGATTGTGGTTGTAGTAGTCGAGGCCGGCATCCTGTAAGCGTTCTGCCTGCCCGGGCTTGAGCATGCCCAGCGTGACGCAGCTTTCCAGGCCATATTCTTTGACCACGCCAATCATGGCGGCGACTTTTTCGATGTCCTTGTCGTGAGGCGCGCGCCAGGCGGCCCCCATGCACAGGCGTTGGGCCCCGTTGGCCTTGGCCTCCTGTGCGGCCGCGCGAACCTGCTCGAGGTCCATGAGGGCTTCTGCCTTGAGCGCCGTCTGGTGATGGGCGCTTTGTGAACAGTAGCCACAATCCTCAGGGCAACCACCTGTCTTGATGGACAGGAGGGTGGAGCACTGGATGGCATTTGGATCAAAGTGTAGCCGATGCACCTTTTGCGCCTCAAAAATCAGATCGTTGAAGGGGCTGGCATAGATTTCGAGGATGGCATCAAGAGTCTGGGATGGTGCGGTGGTGTTCATCGGTCGTCCCGGTTGAGAGCAGGTGGGTGAGAGGATTCCGCGTATTTTCTGAGTTGGGCCTGAACATCGGCAGACGCCGCGCGGATGCGCAGTGTTTTGTCTCGCGCGCTCTCGCCCTGCACCAAGGTAATCTGCGATCCTTTGAGGCGTAGGGTAGCACAGAGGAAGGCGGAAAGGGCAGTGTTGGCAGCGCCCTCCACGGGCCGGGCGCGCAGACGGATCCTGAGGGCATCGCCGTGGCATCCGCTGATGGCATCGGTTTTGGCACCCGGCTGTACCCGGACGCGTAGATACAGATCGCCACCCTGTACGCGCAGGTATGGGGGTGGTGCTTCTATGGGTGTCATATGCCGCCGCAGCCTGCTGGAAATGGGTTAGCCGCCCAAATTGAGGATGGCATTGACCAGCAGACCTTTGAGCAACTCGATGAGGAGCATGGCCACCAACGGACTGAGATCAATGCCCCCCAGTGGCGGTATGATCCGTTGTAGCGGATAAAGAATGGGGCCGGTTACCCGCTCGAGGAACTGGACGATCGGCTTGCGCGGATCGGGCTGTACCCAGGACAGGACGGCGCGGATGAGAATGGCCCAGAACAGCAGGGTCAGGACAAGGCTGGTAAGGCGTGCTGCTATAATACTCAGTTCGATCATGGTACATCCTTTTTGGCGCCGCCCAGAGCGCGGCTGCGCTCGGCCGCGGCGGCCAGGGCCCGCTGCGCCAGTGGCCGCAGATGCTCTTCCCAGGCGGCTAAACCCGCTGCCGTGGTGCCACCCGGACTGGTGACCTGATGGCGTAACTCGGTTGGGCTGAGCACGCTGGCAGCAGCCATTTGCGCGGTCCCGAGCACGGTCTGTAAGGCGAGGGCGCGGGCGGTGGGCCGGTCCAGGCCCTGCAGCACGGCGGCATCTTCGAGCGCCTCCAGAAACAGCAAGACGTAGGCGGGGCCGCTTCCGGAAAGTGCGGTAACGGCATCCATCAGTGACTCATCACTCAGCCAGTAAATCTGCCCCACGCTGGACATGATGGCTGCGGCGGTCTGACGTTGTGCGGTGTTCACCGAATCGCGGGCGTAAAGGGCGGTTGCTCCGGCACCCACCTGCGCCGGGGTGTTGGGCATGCTGCGTACGATGGCGCTTCCGGCATCCAGCTCGGCGGCGATGCGCGCACTGCCGACGCCCGCGGCGACGGAAAGAAAGAGCACCCCGGCATCGGCAAAGGCCTGTCGCCACAGCGCAAGCACCGACGAGATTTGCTTCGGCTTGGCGGCATAGATGACCACGCTGTTGGTCGGCAAACGCTGCGCTGCCGCCGGCAGGCTGCGAATACCGAACTCTTCCGCAAGCGCATCACGGTGCACGGTGCTGGGGGCGTGAACTTGAATCTGCTCACCCGTAACGCCTTGAAGCCGCAGGCCGGCGATGAGCGCGCGTGCCATGTTGCCGGCACCAATGAAGACGATATTCTGAGTAATCATAAGGACTCCTGGGTACGTGCCCCGAAGAGGATGGTCCCAAGACGGATCTCGGTGGCGCCGTGTCGCAGGGCTTGGGGGTAGTCTGCCGAAGTGCCCATGGAGAGGGTGTCCAGATCGGCATGGACCGGGGTTTGTTGCAGCGCGAGGAAAAGTTCTGCCATCCGGCGGAAGTCGGCGTCTGCCTGCCCCGGTTGTGGGTGAACCAGGGCCATCAGGCCGCGCAGCCGTAGATGGGATAATCGGGAAATGGCGAGGGCCAATTCGGGAACTTCTTCCGGGGCGCAACCCCCTTTGCTGTCTTCCGCGCTGATGGCGACTTCAATAAGCACGTTTAACGGCGCCACCATGCCCGTGCGCGCGGTATTGAGTCGTTCAGCGATGAGCGGGCGGTCTACACTCTCCACCCAGTCAAAATGCCGGGCCAATGCGGTAGTCTTGTTGCGCTGGATGCGGCCGATGAAGTGCCAGACGATGCCATCCAGATCTTTCAGCGCCATTTGCTTGTCCAGGGCTTCCTGCAGATAGTTTTCGCCGAAGTGACGGAGGCCGAGTACATAAGCGCGACGCAGTGTCTCTGCCGCGACACCCTTGCTGGCGGCGAGCAGACGTTGCGGCGGACGATTGGTAATCTCACGTTGCACATGGGCTAGGCGTTCGGCGAGGGGCATCGGTCTCCGGCAGAGGTGGGCGAAATGGTCAATGTCGACTATAGTAACGCGCAATAGCCTTTGGTCCCAAATCACGGGACGTTTCTTTGGGAGCTGCATGATGGACATTTCAGAACTGCTTGCTTTCGCGGTGAAAAACAATGCTTCGGACACGCATATCTCGGCGGGTTTGTCGCCCATGCTGCGGATCAACGGCGATATCCGCCCTCTCAATGTCGAGGCGCAGGACAGAAAGGCCGTACATGGCATGATTTACGACATCATGAATGATTCCCAGCGGAAGGGGTATGAGGAAAATCTGGAAATCGACTTTGCCTATGAACTGCCCGGCGTGGCGCGTTTTCGGGTTAACGCCTTCAACCAGGACCGTGGGCCCGCGGCGGCGTTCCGGACGATTCCCGCCAAGGTGCTGAGTCTGGAAGATCTCAATGCACCCAAGTCTTTTATGGAGATCATCAACGTACCGCGCGGACTGGTGCTGGTCACCGGGCCGACGGGGTCGGGTAAATCAACGACGCTGGCAGCGATGGTGGATCATATCAATGCGAACCGCGCCGACCATATTATCACCATTGAAGATCCCATCGAATTTTTGCACACTCCCAAGAAGTGTCTCGTCAACCAGCGCGAGGTAGGCGCCAACACCCATTCCTTTGAACATGCCCTGCGCTCAGCCTTACGTGAAGATCCGGATATTATTCTGGTGGGCGAATTGCGTGACTTGGAGACCATGCGCCTGGCTCTGACTGCGGCGGAAACGGGCCATATCGTGTTTGCGACGCTGCATACCAGTTCGGCGCCGAAAACCATCGACCGTATTGTCGACTCCTTTCCTGGGGGGGAAAAGGATATGGTTCGCGCGATGCTGTCAGAATCCCTGCGCGCGGTTATTTCTCAGACCCTGCTCAAAACGGCCGATGGTAAAGGCCGAGTCGCCGCGCATGAAATTATGATTGCCACACCGGCCATCCGAAACCTCATTCGCGAAAATAAGGTGGCGCAGATGTACTCGGTGATCCAGACCGGACAAAATCAGGGTATGCAAACTCTCGACCAGTGCCTTGCCGACCTGGTGCGTGCCCACAAAGTAACCCGCGAAGATGCCTTGCGTAGGGTTCAGAACAAAGACAGCTTTATGAATGTGGCCTGAGGATGATTTATGTCTGTGCTGGATGATCTGCTGGTCTTGATGGTGGAAAAAAATGGCTCTGACCTTTACCTCACCGTAGGCTCGCCGCCGGTCATGAAAATTGACGGGAAGGCGGTTTCGTTAGGGACCGAGATGCTGAAGCCGAGTCAGGTGCTGAATCTGGCCAAAGAAATTCTGGGCATGGAGCGCTTGCAGGAATTCCAGCGGGAAAAAGAAATTAATATGGCCATCTCTGCGCCCGGGATTGGGCGTTTCCGGGTCAATGGCTTTTTTCAGCGCGGTGAACTGAGCTTTGTCTTGCGCGCCATCAAGACGCAAATTCCCAGCCTGGAACAGCTCAGGCTGCCGCCCATACTGAAAGACTTGGCCATGACTTCCCGAGGTCTGGTGCTCTTCGTCGGGGCTACCGGCTCTGGTAAAAGTACCTCTCTGGCGTCGATGATTCAGTATCGCAATCAGAATGCGGCGGGCCATATTCTCACGATTGAGGACCCCATCGAATTTCTTCACAAGAATGCGATGTCTATCGTTAATCAACGCGAAGTGGGTATTGATACCCTGAATTACGAGCGGGCGCTGGAGAACGCCTTGCGTGAGGCGCCAGACGTTATTCTGATCGGCGAAGTGCGTAGTCGTGATACCATGGATCATGCCATGGCGTATGCAGAAACCGGACACTTGTGTATGTCGACCTTACATGCGAACAATGCTAATCAGGCCATTGAACGTATCATCAATTTTTTCCCGGAGGACCGTAAAAAACAGTTGTTGATGGATCTTTCACTCAATTTGCGTGCCGTGGTCTCACAACGCCTGTTGCCGATCAAGGGGCAGGGCGGGCGAGTCGCCGCTATAGAGGTGCTGATCAATACCCCGGCCATTGCCGATTTGATCTATAAGGGTGAAGTGGGCTTGCTGAAAGACGCCATGGCGCGGACGAATGATGTGGGTATGCAGACGTTTGATCAGAGCCTGCGACAACTGTTTATGGATGGGCTGGTGGAATATGAAGACGCCCTGCGCGGCGCCGATTCGCAGAATGACCTGCGCCTTGCCATCAAGCAGGAGTGCATGCGGCGTGGCGTAGAGGACCCTGGTGCCAGTACTTCTGCAGAAGGGCAGTGGCGCATTCAGTCTTGAGTGGCTGGTGGGTTCTGTTGGCCGCGTGGTCAGCCTTGCTGGTCTGGTTGATACTGCTCTTTGGACGGGGCGCCTTTTGGCGGGCGGATCAGCGCCTTCCCCCTAGCGAAAACGGCGCGCAGCGCACTTGGCCGGAAGTTACCGCTGTGGTGCCTGCGCGTAATGAAGCGGAGGGTATTGGTGACTGTGTAAGTGCTCTATTAAGGCAGGATTACCCCGGTGTGCTGCACGTCATCGTGGTGGATGACCAGAGCAGCGACGGCACCGCGGAGCGTGCCCGGGAAGCGGCGTCCCGGCTGGGTGCTGCTTCCCGTTTGGAGGTGTTGCGAGGCGCGCCGCTGCCGGAAAACTGGGCGGGTAAAGTCTGGGCCATGGCCCAGGGGGTGAATGCGGCAGGCCTGGTGCCGCTGCTCTGGTTCACCGACGGTGACATTGTTCATGGGCCGGATGTTCTGCAACGCCTCGTCATACAGGCGGAGGATCAAGACCGGTCACTGGTCTCTCTGATGGTGATGCTCTCTTGTCGCAGTTTTTGGGAGCGTCTGCTGATTCCGCCCTTCATCTTCTTCTTCCAGATGCTGTATCCCTTTCCCTGGGTCAATAACCCGCGCCGAGTACTGGCTGGTGCTGCGGGGGGATGTATGCTGCTGCGGCGGGAGATCCTCGAAAAGGCGGGTGGGTTCGCTGCCATGCGCGGGGCGCTCATAGATGACTGCACGTTAGCGGCTTTAGTGAAGCCCCATGGAGCTATCTGGCTGGGTCTGGGAACGGAGAGCTACAGCCTGCGTGATTACCAGCGGCTTGGCGAAATATGGCGGATGGTGGCGCGTTCCGCCTATGTGCAACTGCAGTTCAGCCCCTGGCGCTTGCTGGGGGCGACATTAGGGATGATTTTTCTTTATGTCTGGCCGGTAGGGGTGCTGCTGTTTGGTCTTTGGACGGGAAATATCTGGTTGGTGTTGCCCGCTCTGCTGGCCTGCCTGCTGATGTTGACGGCCTATCTGCCCTCCTTGCGTCTTTACGCGCTGAATCCGTTGTGGATGTTCAGCCTGCCCCTTGCCGCCCTGCTCTATACACTCATGACGTTGGATTCTGCCCGTCGTCATTATGGTGGCCGGGGTGGCGCATGGAAGGGGCGGCATTACGGTGTGCCCGGAGAGAAACAGTAAACACTCGGATTAAAGAACACCAGTTATGATCATCTCGCTGGTCGTAATAAAACTGCCCCGATGATTTGCCGGTATATTCATCTGACTGTTCTGGAACAAAACCAGCGGGCGCGAACCTTGTACCGATCACTGGTATGTATCTCAGTATGGAACCGACTGTTGCACATGTTGCTAACCAATCAGCATTGCTCATGGCCAAGCTGACTGGCTTGCCGTGAGTAGGGATGCCCAGTCATCAGGCGGGCCTCCCTTGTTCCAGCATTTTCCGAAATACAGCGTAGGGACCGGACTTGCTGCCGGCGGAGCGCATGGTCTGTTCATCATTGACCCACGCATAGACAATAATTCGCGTTCTGGAGTCATAGCGAAAGAACAGCCGGAACCTGCGCCCAATCTTGACTCGGCGCCAGTGACGGTAATCCTGGCCCATTGTATTGTCCTGTCGGTACTCATCCAGCCCCGGATCTAAGGGCACGATCTCTAGGATCAAGTGACTCAGTGCGCGGTAGAGTTTGACGTTGGCATTCGCTTCTCTGTCAAGGCCGCGCGAGGACAGCAGAAGACTG
>JAPTWR010000093.1 GCA_028065135.1 Acidithiobacillus sp. | reverse complement strand
GAGAAGTGTAGGCGTGCGTCTACACAAACGCAACTCATCCATTTGCCCAGGTATCTGACCACCAATGGGCGGTTTCCGACCCGTTGCCGCCATTCGCCCTGCAGCCAGGAGTGACAGCAACGCAGCGGAAGCGGTCATTCAGCGGACTGACCGACATGTTCTCGCAACTTGTTTGTAGTGAAAAATTACCAAGTACTGCCAACTATCTGGCTTTTAAAGTTCTCATGTCTCAAAACCACTAGACACAAGATACTGCCAGCGGCACATAGTGCCATAATCCAAGCCATGGGCAGGGGCGTTCCATCTGCAAAAACGCCTACTAATGCAGTACTGATGATCCCTGCGCCATATTGTAGGGATCCCAGCAAAGCCGACGCAGAGCCTGCACTTTGTGGAAAAAAACTTAATGCGCCAGAAATTGAATTAGCCACAATAAATCCGTTTGCAGAGACAAACAAAAAGAGTGGAATGACCAGTCCTGCGAGACCTCCCCATCCAGTCCAAGCATCTACAATGAGAAAAATAGAAGCGGTAGCTACAAGATAGACCCCCACATGCAACAAGCGTTCCTTATTGATCCCAATCAAATGTATGTTTATCTGGTTGGTAACCATGATCCCAATAATTCCAAGTGCAAAAATAAAGCCGTAAATTTGTGGTGATATATGGTAATAAGTGATATACGAAAAAGGAGTCCCCGCAATATAGGCATAAACTCCTCCATAAAAAAATGCGCCAACACCAATGTATGCCATCAAATGGCGATGCCTCAGCAGTTCCCCATAATGTGAAAATACACGGCCCAAAGAATCCGTTTTTCTTTCCGATTCAGGGAGAGACTCTGGCAAAAACCCCAAAGCCATAAGGGTCAATACGCCTACCCCAACCAATGTCCAAAAAATGGTACGCCACGACGAGACATGCAAGATCATCCCGCCAACGCTTGGACCGACCAATGGAGCTATAGCCATGACAGTAATCAAAGTCGAAAGCATTTTAGCCGCCTGTGGTCCTTCATATAAATCACGCACTATCGCGCGCGCCAAAACCACGCTGGCACAAGCACCTATTGCTTGCACTGCACGCCAGAAGATCATCGCACTAATGTCGGTAGAAAGTGCACAACCTGTAGAGCCAATAATAAAGAAGAGTAGCCCCATCGCAATAGGGCGCTTGCGTCCGTATCGGTCTGAAATTGGCCCCCAAAAAAGTTGACTGATGCTGAATCCGATTAAAAATCCGGAAATGGTCCATTCAATGGCACCAGAGTTTGAATGCAGTGCATGCTGCATAATAGGCAATGCCGGGAGGTAAAGATCCGTTGAAATGGAGGCGAACGCCATCAGCGTGCTCAAAATCATTAAAATCGTTAAATGACTAGCACCTTTGCTATTCATCACAGCTTTTCCCACAATATGTTACTGCTCTGTCATCTTTAAAACCGCTTCCGGCAAGCGTTCGCCCTGCACCTCGATTCTGGAAGTCTCTTGGTCAATTTCTCTTGACTCACTCTCAGACAGTACAAGATTAACCGCACCAAGATTTTCTTTAAGCCGATGTAACTTGGTTGTACCAGGGATGGGAACAATCCAGGGCTTCTGCGCAAGCAGCCAGGCTAATGCTATTTGTGCGGGGGTCACGCCCTTTTTTTCTGCCAGTCGTTTAACGACCTCAACAAGTGCCAGGTTAATCTTCCGGGCTTCCGGAGAAAAACGCGGCACCATATTCCGAAAATCATTTGGCGCAAAATGGGTGTTCTCATCAATCTTGCCAGTCAGAAAACCAGCTCCAAGCGGGCTGAAAGGCACAAACCCAATACCGAGTTCTTCCAAAGTGGGTAAAAGAGCTTCTTCAGGACCACGCCAAAATAATGAATATTCGCTTTGCAGCGCTGACACGGGCTGAACTGCATGAGCCCTACGGATAGTTCTTATACCCGCTTCCGACAGTCCGAAATGCCTGACTTTCCCTGCAAGAATTAAATCCTTGACCGCACCAGCAACCTCTTCAATGGGAACATTCGGGTCTACCCGGTGCTGATAAAATAGGTCAATATAATCGGTTTTCAGACGTCGCAAAGAAGCCTCAGCTACTGCTTTGATGTGCTCCGGTCGGCTGTTGGTGCCCCCACGACGTTCCCCGGTGTTCAGATCAATATCAAAGCCAAATTTGGTGGCTATCACTACCTTTTCACGGATTGGCTTAAGTGCTTCTCCAACAAGTTCTTCATTAGTAAAAGGGCCGTATGCCTCCGCCGTATCAAAAAAGGTGACTCCCTGATTATAGGCATCACGGATGAGCTGAATCATTTCTACTTTTTCGCCTGCCGCCCCATAAATTCCGGTCATCCCCATACAACCCAAGCCAAGCGCTGAAACCTCAAGACCGTTTCCTAATTTCCTCATCTTCATATTATTCTCCATCTATTTGTCTGATCTGAAAAAAACAAGCAGTGAACAGCAGGCAATCTAATGATCGCCCAAGGGCGCTATGCAATTGGACTGATAAAATCAGTTTGTACACTCATGCTCTCCCATGCTTTTATTTCTTGAACTTGATGGGCAAGTTCCTTGTCGACTATCTGGACGGCATCGGTACCAAGCAGTAATCGCAAAGGCAATTTTGTTTCTCCAATTACATTTAGGAGCACCTTTGCAGCACGTGCAGGATCACCAGGCTGAGTTCCATCTGTCTTGTCCTGGGTTTTGCGGCGTGGGCCTACGGTTTCATCGTAATCACTGATCATCGTCTTACTGCCGACAAGAGATCGTCCAGCAAAATCAGTGCGAAATGCGCCTGGTTCGACGATCAATACCCGAATTCCAAGCGGGTCGACCTCTTTGCGAAGCGCATCAGACAAGCCTTCAAGCGCGAACTTTGTCGCTGAATAATAGGCGGATCCCGGCATAGCCAGCCTGGCTCCGATGGACGTGATGTTGACGATAGTGCCGCAATGTCGGGCACGCATACCTGGAAGTACTGCCTTGATCATGGAAACTGCGCCAAAAAAATTCGTAGCAAAAAGATTTGCTACTTGGTTACTATCTCCTTCCTCGACGGCCGCTCGATAACCATAGCCAGCGTTGTTGATGAGCACATCAATGGCGCCAAAACGCTGTTCAGCCTGTTTGACTACCTGTTTAATCATCATCTCATTGGTAACATCGAGCGATGCTACCAATGCATTTTCTGGGTAACTTGCTGCAACATCCTGGAGTGTTGCTGGATTTCGTGCGGTGACTACGACGTTAAAACCTACCGCAAGCGCAGTTATTGCTAGTTGCCGACCCAAACCACTCGAACAACTGGTAATAAACCATGTCGCAATAATGTTCTCCTGTACTCTTCTGATGTTGATGCTTTAACGTATTTCCCTGAATCTAATTCCCTACTCGTTCCTGAAGTGCTGCCGGGTAACGGTCACCCTGAATCTTCACCTGAGCCAAGGCGTTGGCAATCTGTTGTACATCTTTTTCAGACAAAACCACCGTGGCTGCTGCCATATTTTCTTCCAGTCGATGCAGTTTTGTGGTTCCTGGTATGGGTACAATCCATGGTTTTTGAGCCAATAACCACGCCAGCGCTATCTGCGCGCGCGTTACTTGTTTCTCTTGCGCAATGTCACCCAGCAGCTCTACCAGAACATGATTGGCCTTGCGGCTTTCTTCGCTGAAACGTGGTACGACATTACGAAAGTCGTTTTCGGCAAACTGGGTGCTCTCGTCAATAGCTCCAGTCAAGAAGCCTTTACCGAGCGGACTGAAAGGAACGAACCCAATCCCCAACTCTTCAAGCGCTGGCAGCAACGATTGCTCCGGTTCGCGCCACCACAATGAGTATTCACTTTGCAAGGCGCTTACTGGCAGTATGGCGTGGGCATGACGGATAGTACTGATGCCGGCCTCCGATAAGCCAAAGTGTTTCACCTTACCCTGGTCAATCAAATCGCGAACGGTACCCGCCACCTCTTCAATGGGCACATTAGGATCCACCCGATGTTGGTAGAACAGGTCGATGCAGTCCGTCTTCAATCGCTTGAGTGCTGCATCTGCCACGGCACGGATATTTTCAGGGCGGCTATCGAGACCTTTGGCGACGTCACCTTCCGCAAAACCAAACTTCGAGGCAATGACCACCTTCTGCCGAAAGGGGGCTAGAGCTTCGCCCAGCAGTTCTTCGTTCGCAAATGGACCATAGGCCTCAGCGGTATCAAAAAAGGTGACACCTAGTTCATATGCTCGGCGAATCAGATGAATAGCCTGCGTTTTATCCGCTGCGGGTCCGTAACCATAACTCAGACTCATGCAGCCTAGGCCTATAGCCGATACCATAGGCCCATGCTGACCCAATTGACGTTGTTCCATGATTTTTATCCTCTTCGAAAAGGTTATCGCCTGGTGGGCTGAACCTGATAGTCCGACTCGTCGACCTTTTCCATCCACTCCACGGCGTCCCCTGCTTGTTGTTCTTGTACCGCAATATGCGTCATGGCTGTCTCGGGCGCAGCACCATGCCAATGCCTGACTCCAGGAGGGATGGTAACCACATCCCCAGCACAGATTTCCTGGATGGCACCGGCCCAACACTGGACGCGTCCGCATCCTGCCGTCACTATCAGTGTCTGGCCCAAGGGATGGCTGTGCCATGCTGTGCGTGCTCCGGGTTCAAAAGTGACATAAGCTCCAGAAGCCCTTGCGGGTTCAGGAGATGAAAACAATGGATCAACCCGAACAGACCCGGTAAACCATTCTGCCGGACCAGGATATGAAGATTGCGAACCGCAGCGCTGTACCTGCAATATCTTGCTGTTCGAGGCATTTTTTAGCGATGGCATCATCTGCTCCTTCTGAATAGACAGGAACTATCTTA
>JAPTWR010000179.1:19748-22639 GCA_028065135.1 Acidithiobacillus sp. | reverse complement strand
TACCGGGAGCCACTGTGTGGTAACTGCCCAAAGATATAGTCAGCAACAGTTCAACCAGACGATGACGGCCCTGGTACATAAAAATTATGCCCTGTGGACCGAGAATGCTGCCCGCATTTTACAGGTAAGTGAACCCTGCCTGCGTGAACACGAGACGACGCGGCGTTCTGCGGTTGATTTAGGGTGTGGATGCATAGTAAGAGGGCAAAACAATGTCTGCTGGAATCCAGTCTAATATGGCAGTTAATGCTCAGGATCACCTCCTGTACTGCAATCACCTAGGCAAATGCTTCGCTAATAAAGAAGTGCTTCGTGATATTCAGTTAACGGCAGAACCAGGCGAGATTGTGGCCCTATTGGGACCCAATGGCGCAGGTAAATCAACATTGATGGGCTGCCTTATCGGTCTGCTGGAACCCAGCACAGGGCAGGCCCTGGTTTTTGGCAAGCCCGCGACCGAACTTTCAGAAGAAGATCGATCCAGAATGGGATATGTCCCGCAGAGTTTTCAAGGATTCTCTTGGCTGCGGGTGCAAGAATTGATTGAGTATCTGGGACAATTCTATCCCAAGGCTAGACGCGCTCTGTCACCCACATTGCACGCGTGGGCTGACCTGGATCCTAAGACGCGCATCAAAAATCTCTCTGGTGGTCAGCGACAACGCCTGTCTATCCTGCTTGCGCTGCGCCATCAGCCGGACCTCCTCATTCTGGATGAGCCGGTCGCCAGCCTCGATCCCGTTGGACGGCGTGACTTTCTCCAATTGCTGCGCGACTACCTTCGCGATCGACAAGCCACAGCGCTGATTTCATCCCATATTCTTTCAGATCTGGAACCGGTCGCCACGCAGACGGTGATCATGCTCAATGGCGCGATGCATGCACAGCTGTCCATGATTCAATTCCGGGAACAGACGCGCTGGATCCGGCGCGATGATGCTGAACCATGGTCTCAGCCGCTACCTGAGGGGCTGCAGGTACTGGCTACCGGCGGGGATCAGTACGCCGTGTTAGTCGCTAATTGGAATAGCGCTTGGGCATCCCGTCTCGCCAACCAGGAGTCATCGGAAATTGTGGTTACCGCTCCGGCAACTCTCGAATCTGCATTCCTGGCTATGGTAGGTACCGCAGCATGAATAAGAATCCGAGCCTGCGCAGCTATATCGGCATGCACCTGTTTCGCGATAACCCTTTGGCTGCCATTAGCGCGCTATTTCTCATCCCTTTTGGGGTGCTGCTGGCACTTCCTGCCCATACTATTGATTCCCACCATCCCCAACATGCCTGGGCCCAGCATGGTTTCCGTTTCATCCTGATCATGTTCTGTGTGTATCTGTATGGCGGACTATTGCTCCACTACTGGCGCCAAGTCACGGAGCCTCTGGCAGTGGCCGTACCGGGATTTATTCGCCTGCATCGCCAGACGGCACGATGGCTTATTTGGGGTGCGAGTACGTTGCCCTTCCTAGCACTGCTTAGCTTCCATGCACCGTGGCCGGGAGCCTTGGTTTTGACGGATCTTTTTACGCTCCTCGGTACAGGATTTGGCGGACTTCGCGTCCCCTGGAAAAAGCGGCGGTGGTTGCAATACGTCCTACACGGATTGTTGCTTCTTTTTTATATACCGCTGCTGGTCAGCGGATCGCTCTACTGGGATATTGGCACATTACCGCTACTCTGGGCGTTACCCATAACGGTGATTCTTTGGTCGTCGATCATGGCCACCCTGTTCTTCCGACCCGAGCGGTTACGCTCCTTGGTTGAAACGCAGGAGACACGATTCGATGCGCAGACGCACGATCAGCCTGCCAAAACACGCTGGTCTGTCTCCCGGAATTGGCGGGCGTTGGCCCGATGGACACCACAGACGTGGAGAAACCCGCTTGTTTTGTACCCCATGGGGGTTCCCAGCGTCCTTCTGATAGGGACGGCGGGGGTGCTAGTGACATTACTCACTTCGGTGATCGGCAAACAAATGACGCATCCCAAGCTCTCTGCCATTTTTATGCATCATGCCGCTATCCTGAGTGTGGGTATGGGCGGGACATTAACCGTTTTGCTCGTCAGTGCGGCGAACGGTCATTGGATTCAGCAGGACGCAGACTGGCGAACGGTTTTCCTGACCGGGCTATGGGGAAGCAAAACGCGATTCTGCCAGCAAGCCATGCGCCATCATGCACGTCAGAGCATTTTCTTGGCCGGAGTGCTTGCGCTGACGATACTCGCCCTATCAACTTCGCTTCTGTCGTTACAGATTCTACAGGGCATAGCGCTCATGGCATTTCTATTTACGACGACACTTTGGTTGAGCTACGCCTTTTTCTTCGCCTATATGTTCGGCTTGCGCATTGCTGCTCAAAAAAAGATCATCCAATCGCTGGTATTCGGATTAGCCTACCTTCTGGTAAATCTCGGCCTGCTAGCGCTGCTGCAGTCATCAACCGGTTTCATGCTTTGGTTCTTGGGACTTTGCATGCCCTTGTTACTGGTTATCTGGGTGTTTTTCACCCATCGGCAGGCAGTGCGCCAAATGGGGCGGGAAGACTGGGTGCTTGATACCACACCTTAAGGGCATTTGCACTTATTAATTATCATATTTCAGTGAATAACGTTACCTCGGTTACGGCACCCAGTCTTTTTCCGGGTGACGGCGTCGGATCCTTCCCGGCGGTGGCGGGAGATACGGCCAACTTTACCAAACTCGCTCCGAGTCTTGCACTGAATGCGGCCATTACACCGGGAATACACGCCTTTGCCACTGGTCGCAAAACTTTCAGACCCAGATTGACAGCGCTTATGGAGAAGAAGCTTCCCATCCCGTCATTGCACCGACGGAGCCGGCAAAAATCAATTTTTATATGGCGGGTTTGAAATATACGCATGGTCCAGTT
>JAPTWR010000179.1:0-19648 GCA_028065135.1 Acidithiobacillus sp. | reverse complement strand
GCAAAACTTTCAGACCCAGATTGACAGCGCTTATGGAGAAGAAGCTTCCCATCCCGTCATTGCACCGACGGAGCCGGCAAAAATCAATTTTTATATGGCGGGTTTGAAATATACGCATGGTCCAGTTGAAGGACAGATTGCTTTTGTACACCAGAAGTTGACAGACCTGGCCGTGCAGATTACGCAGGCGGAATCACAAAATATCATTTTTGAACCGGCTGATGAAACGATCCATGGCGTTAGTTTCCTGCTCGTCTATGGGTGCCGTCTGGGTTTCAATGTCCGTCTGATTGGTGGTATTTTACATGGATCTGAAAATACCATAAATGCTTCTGGTAATCCGGTAAATGGCGCCAGAGTGACGGGGCTTCCTACCTATAACATCAATTTCGGTCTTGGCTACCGTATGTATGCGTCGCGTACTCTCTGGAGCGCAATGGTTCTGGACAATTATCAGTCTGCTACATATTTGTCCAGCGACATCAGTGCGGCACCCACTAGTCTGAAATTACCGTTTTCGGCGGTTAATCTCGTAAACTTGTCACTTTCGGCACGTACGACGATATTCGATCAGGATGTCCCGGGATTGAAGCTCATGCGGGTATCGCTTATGTTGGATAACCTTCTGAATCGTGAATATAACGTACAAGGCTACGTGTCTGCGGGTGGCAACTATGGCCCGGGCAGTGTGGGCACAATTCTGGCCAGCCCAGGTACGCCAAGAGCGGTTTACGCATCTCTGACGGCGATGTTTTAGGGCTGGTCATGCAGAACATTCACACCCACTTCGACAACCGCAGCGTCCATTCCCGTCACCGTCGCATTGTCATGGCAGCAGGATTGGGGATGTTCGTCATTGGGGGCCTTCCAGACGGAATTCCTGCCCGGAGCTGGGGGCAGGGGGCTCGTTGTTGTCCTCACCCCGGTTCATACACCAATCGCACACGGGAAGCAGGATAGATAACCGTTGAGAACTCTATGCCCACACCTTCCGGGTCGATGTTCACGTTCTCGCAGATAAAAACGGGATCGGACTTGTCTATGGCCAGCAACTGTCGTTCCCTGGCTTGGGGCAATACAGCCGAGACGGAGGACTTCAGTCGCGTATAATCACTCACGCCCCGTTTTTTGAGCGACACCGTGATCCCCAGCCCCTGTTGCAGATCATCCACCAGGGCTAACAGGCGCTCACCAAAAAACAGGTGACGCGCGATGGATACGGGGTGCTCGCCAAGTTTGCCCAGTGTTTCAACCATCGCCACGTTCGGATAGGCGGGAAACACTTCGTAGCGGAGAATACGCGGTAATTCGGGTAGATCCTGCAGGGGTATGATGGCCGCCTCCAGCACCTCAGAAGAGCCTGGCCGGTTGTACTTCTTGATCCATTCAGAGAACCTCGGGCGTTCTTCCAGCTGGTAATCAAAGACTGTAGACGCTACAAAAGAACCGCGGCCATGGGCAATACGCAGTCTTCCGATCGCAGCAAGTTCTTGCAGTGCTCGCCGAATCGTATGCCGGTTAACGCCATAGGTCGATGCCAAAGCCCCTTCGCTGGGCAGTTTCTCGCCGGGCCGCATCTCGCCTCTGTCCATCCGCTGCTGGATGTCATCGACGATCTGCTTCCAGACAGTGATGCCAGGTGCGTAAGGCACTTTGGTGATATCTGTCATACTTCCGTGGTAAAACGAAAAATGGTTGTCCGGAACTGAGTGGCGGCCTCCGCCAGGGTGCCATCGTTCTGTATGGTGGTCATCGGTACGTCCTCTGGTAACAAAACTTTTCGCGACAGCCGCTCCTCGATATCGTTTGACATCTCCCGATCTCTCAAATGCAGACGTTCTCGGATGTGGCTATCCGAAGCGTTAATGAACACCACATGGCTAGGATATTGAGCAGAGATGGCCGGGATAACGATACGCGATACACTCGCTATGATGACCTGCACCATGCCATCGGGCAAGAGCTCTTCCCGAGGAAGCCCGTACATCAGACCGTGGGCCGCCCAGTCAAACGCCAAACCGCCCTCGGCTTTCAGTTTCTCAAAAGCGGGCACGCTGACCAACCGTTCGCCGGGACTCTGCGCGTCACGGGTGACCACACGGCGGGCGAAGTAAATCCGCGCGTCAGAGGCCAACAAGGGACGACAGGCATTGATTATCGAGTCCTTTCCCGCACCGGAGGGCCCCGCGACCAGTATGAGGGTGTTAGGCATGCGTACTACTGCCGCCAGCGAGAGGAATACGGCTGATCAAAATAAAATCCTGCTGTGGCTCTGGTTCCACAAAAACTCCCACCGCACTGATTCGGCGGGCGCGCGTCGCACTCTCTGCAAAAAAATCGCAGGCCATCCTGAAGATATGGTCATCGGGTTGCCGGTCGCTGAGGGTCATGTGAAAAACCCATTCCGAAAAAACATAGGGGTATCCCCAGCGCTTCAGATTGGCGAGGTTCTGAGCGGTGAGTTCTGAAGACGCCCGGATCTGCTCCTCCGCTACCGCCGTGTAGGGCACCCGAAAATCGTCCAAATCCCGCACACACCGATCGGCCAGATCCGCGAGACGCGGACAAGGCGTACCGAGACGGAGCGCCACAAAGCCATCCTCCAGGGTCAGCTGCAACGGTGGTAGAAAAAATGGGGCGGTCGTAGACAGGGATGCTTTAATGGCGTCGACCAGCTCCGCCAGCGGCTTTCGAATCGGCATGGGCGCTTTGAGCGTCGCGTGAAAGCCATAGCGGCTGGCTTTTCGGGTGGCCTGCGCCAAGCCGGGGACCGGTGGCCGCTCAAGAGTTTCACCGGATTCAGGATCGCGTCCCAACCAGCGGGTGCCCGCTGTCCACAGGGTGTCCTGACGATCTGGCACGTAATAAATCGCAACCCTCACGATCCCCTCACGCGATCCGCAGACCAGCCTTCCAGACCGATCGGATGATCGGGTGTCCATCCACGAGCTGGATGCGGACCAGATCACCGCGCAGATCGACACGAATGGCGCCACGATCCGGTAGACCCAACATGTGCGCCGGGGCCGCAGTGATCATCCGCACCGCTTCGGGCAGCGCGAGAAGACCATCATCCACCATTCGGAAAGCCGCTTCACACAACGCATTGGGCACATAGTCCGAGGCCAGGACATCCACACACCGGGCTTTGACCAGATCGCTGACGGCCACGTTACCAGAATGGGATCCACCGCGCACCACGTTGGGGGCTCCTACCACAATCGCCATACCCTGTTGACGAGCCGTTCGCGCCGCCTCCATGGACACCGGGAACTCAGCGACTTTGATGCCATCCTGGGCGTTGCGAAGGACCTCCGCCTCGGTGCGGTCATCATGGCTCGCCAGAACCAGAGGCGAGTATTTGAGTTGCTCCAACAGATAGCCGCGGTTTTTCTCGCTGTAGGCATGACGTCGCGCCTGAGCTTCGCCGATCATGCCCTCCAGTTCCTCGGACGAGTATCCCTCATCGCGCCGACTTTTTCGAAACTTGTCCAGATTAGCGTACTGTCCGACACCAGGGGTGTGATCCATCAGGCTTACCATTTGGAGCTTGGCATGGTCCATGACCGCCTCAAAAAGTTCCTGCATATTAGGCGCCGAGAGTTCGCAACGCAGATGGAGCACATGATCGGCGCGCAACGATCCACTAGCATCCAAGGCCGCCAAGTCTACCACCGCATTTTTCAGAGTTTGGATGCGCTCGCTTTCAAAGCCGGCGTCGCCCACATACAAGGCATTGGCGACGGTGGTGATGCCCATCGCCGCGCATTGGGCGTCATGGGCCAGAAAAGCCGAGCGCGATGGCCAGTGGACATGTCTGCGCGGCTGCACCTGGCGCTCCAGATTGTCCGTATGCACATCCACAAAACCTGGCAGAAGAAAATCGCCGGCGCAGTCCTCGGTGCCCGGGATGGGGGACGTTTCCCCAAGGATATCCGCAATGTTGCCTCCCGCACCCAGGAGCACCGCCCCATGCAACACGACATCCTCCAACACGATCCGCGCGTTGCTGAAACCCTGCATCATCTGTCATTCTCCGTTAGAGAAGTTATTGGAATCTGGCGATCGGCCACGCGCGCGGTCATGTCCGGATCATGGAAGGTGCTGACAATGGCGCGACCCGCGCGTTTCGCTTCCTGGATCAGGGACAGCACCACTGCGGCATTTTCGGCATCGAGAGAAGCCGTCGGCTCATCCAACAGCAACACCGGATGGTCATTGACCAGGGCGCGCGCCAGATTGACTCGCTGTTGCTCGCCCCCGGAGAAGGTCGCCGGAGGCAAGTCGTGAAAACGCAAAGGAATCTTCAAAGTCAACAAGATGGCCTCGGCGCGTGCGTCCGCGTCTACCGAACGCACGCCCTGATCCTTCAGCACATTGGCCACGATAGCGCGTGTAGAGACCCTTGGAATCACCCGCAGAAACTGGCTCACATAGGCTATGCTGTGCCGACGAATCACCAGCAATTGTTGCGGCGGCACTCGGGTCAGATCCACCAGTTCGCCGTCGTGCATGACCGTCACCGAACCGCTTTCGGCGCGATAATTCCCATAAATGGTGCGCAGTAAAGTGGATTTACCGGCGCCAGAGGGCCCAACGAGCGCGACACATTCGCCCGCCGCTACAGAAAAAGAGATATTACGGAGTACAGCCAGTTGCAATCCGCCCCGCAGGTGTAGGGTGAAGGTTTTGCGGAGGTCTTTCACTTCGAGCAGATTCATGCAGGCAACACCGAACTGACCAGGAGCTGGGTATAAGGATGCTGGGGATCATCGAGGACCTGATCGGTCACTCCTGTCTCAATAATGCGTCCGCGCTGCATAACGGCAACGCGCCCGGCCAACAACCGGGCCACCGCCAGATCATGGGTCACCAAAATCACCGCCATTCTCTGCTCCGACACCAGATTACGCAGTAAATCCAGAAAACCCGCCTGCACCGAGACATCCAGCCCACTGGTCGGCTCGTCCATGAAAAGTAGATAGGGATGGCTGATCAGGGTTCTGGCGATCTGCAGTCGTTGCTGCATCCCGCCCGAGAAGGTTCCCGGCAAATCGTCGATGCGTTTGGGATCGATTTCTACTTTCTGAAGCCAGAACAGGGCCTTTTCGCGTAGCGTGCCATAGTGCCTTTCACCGGCGGCCATGAGCCTTTCGACGATATTGCCACCCGCCGTAATCTCCATGCGCAACGCGTCGCGGGGATTCTGGTGAACATAGCCCCAGGCAGAACGATGCAGATGCCGCAACTGCTGACGCGGAAGCGTCTGCACGCAACGGTCTAACTCCCCGCTCTCGCCGAAACGGACTTCGCCAGCGTCCGGGGCCAGCGCCCCATAAAGGGTGTTCAGCAGGGTTGTTTTGCCGGAACCGCTCTCCCCGACAATGGCCAGCACCTCGCCGGGATAAGCCTCCAAAGACACGGATTCCAGGGCACACAGTGCGCCAAAGGACAGGGTCAGATCGCGCGCTATCAGTATGGGAGCGGGACTGTAATTCATCGACGTTGCCCGCAGAAATCGGTATCTGAGCAGATGAACTGACGGTTGCCTGCGTCATCGATCACGATCTCATCCTTGTAAGACTCCACCGCGCCGCAGAGCGCGCAGGGCTGCCGGGTATTGACCGGATCAAAGGGGTAGTCGGTGAAGTCGAGCGGTATAACCCGCGTGTACGGGGGAATCGCATAAAGGCGCTTTTCCCGGCCCGCGCCAAATAGCTGTAGCGCCGGACTCATATGCATTTTTGGCACATCATAGGCGGGGATCGGGGACGGCGACGTAAGATAGCGATCATGGACGATAACCGGATATTCGTAACCGATGGCGATGCGGCCATAGCGAGTGATCTGATCATAGAGCTTCAGATACATGAGGCTATAATCGGCCATGGCGTGTAGGGCGATGGTTTCGGAAACCCGGGGCTCCAGCTTGAACAGGGGTTCCGGCATCGGCACCTGATAGACCAATATCTGTCCCGCATGCAGGGGTGTTTCCGGGATCCGGTGACGGGTCTGAATCAAGGTTGCTTCCCGGGTCGAGGTGGTGGTCCGCACTCCCGTGGCACTCCGGAAGAAGCTGCGGATGGAGACCGCGTTGGTCGTATCATCGGAGCCCTGATCGATCACCTTGAGGATATCCTCAGGGCCAATAACGGCGGCCGTCACCTGGATGCCGCCGGTCCCCCAGCCGTAAGGCAAAGGCATTTCCCGGGAGGCGAAGGGGATTTGGTGACCGGGGATGGCCACGGCTTTGAGCAGGGTTCGTCGTATTTTCTTCTTCGTCCCCTCATCGAGATAGGCGAAATTATAGTAGATCGTCATACCTTATGCTCCGTCTTTTGCCGCCGTCTTACGCAGATGCCGCAAGGTTTGAATCTCACTCTGGAAATCCACGTAGTGCGGGAGTTTCAGATGCTCTACGAAGCCCGTCGCCTCGACGTTGTCGCAGTGACTCAAGACGAATTGCTCGTCCTGCGCCGGGGAAAGCGATTCTTCACCCAACTCCCCGGCCCGCAGCGCCCGATCCACTAGAGCCATGGCGATGGCCTTACGCTCACTATGGCCGAAGACCAGGCCGTAACCGCGGCTAAAGGCGGCTTCTTCCGGACTCTTGGCCTGAAACTGATTGATCATCTGGCACTCGGTGACGGTAATGGTCCCGATTCCGATGGAAAACCCCAACTCCGGCGGGGTGATCTCCACGGTCACATCCCCCATGCGCAACTCTGCGATAAAGGGGTGATTTTGGCCGTAGCCCCTTTGGGTGGAATAGGCCATGGAGAGCAGGAACCCTTCATCGCCGCGGGCCAGGGACTGTAAGCGTTGCGCACGACTGGCCGGGAAAAGCAGGGGGTGCTGCGTGATGTCTTGCTGCGTGTTCTCTGCCGATGGCTCACAGGCTGCGGCTGGCTCCATCAAACCTTCTTTTTCCAAGAGGCCCATAACGCTGGTCATTGGCTCCGGCGGGACTTCGGCTTTGCCGGACTCGACTTCGGACGCTGTCTCCAGGCGATCAAAATAGCCGAAGAGCCGGTGAGAATAGTCATAAGTCTGACCCAGTTGTTGGCCGCCGGGCAAATCCTTGAAGGCTGCGGAGATTCGCCGCTGCACCCGCATGGCATCCATCGCGAGCGGCGTAGAATCCAGAAACCGGGTTAGAGTGGCGCGATAGGCACGCAGTAAAAATATCGCCTCGATCATGTCGCCCTGCGCCTGCAGCATGGCCCTGGCCGCCAAATCCACGTCGTAGAGAGAGGCTTCGGCCATGACACGATCCACGCCCAGATGCATTTGCTCGCATATTTGCCGGGGAGTGATTTCAGGAGCATCGGGATCACCCCGCATCCGTTTGCGCACGAGGCGATGGGCGGCCCGAATGGCGGCGGAACCTCCTTTGACTGCCACGTAAGACATCGCTTAGGCCTCCTCTATTTCCGTGGTTCTCGGCAGGCAGAGAAAATCCCGGCCACTGCACAATATCAGGTCGATGCCCCGGGGATAGAGGGCATGATTATGTTGCGAGAAGGGTAAAAATCCGGCGCCAATCTCAGGCGCAATAGTCCGCGTGCTCTGAATACCCGGTCCTCTCAGGATCAGATTCGGCCCGCCTTGCAGGGTGGGGATCTCGATGATCAGTGTGGCGCTATTCTCTGGTTCCTCCTCAGTCCCGATGGGGAAAACATGTTCCTCCCAAGGCCAATCCGTCGCGACAGCAAAGACAGCATCTTTGGGAGGGACCACCAGGGCATAACAGCGCGTTCTCAGCCAATGCTCCGCTGCGGCATCGGGGTGCGCCAGGGCAACCGGGGTATCCGCATCCAGCAGGGTATGTATGATGGCTGTGCAGGCAGGCCGGAAAGGCGACTCCTCAGCCGAGTCCGGCAGCGTCATGTGTTGTCCCGGGCAGGACATAGCCTCCAGGAGCATCCGAAAGGTCCATTGGCCATCCAATGTCATCATGACCGCATGGTTTCCATTGTGAAGAACTGCACACAACTACTTTGATTTTCCTGCTTTGTCTGCGCTTCGCGGTCTGTACGAAGGATCATGAGCGGGACGATGATTCGGTCCCATAAGGACGATTGCCGCTCCGGATGTTGAAGCAGGGCATCCAGTTTGGCGGCGATTTCCGCATGGGCAAGCCTGTCGCCGAGGACATAGGCCAAACCCATGTAGCCTTGATCGTCCTGCACCACGCAGCGGGTGATCGTACATTCTCCTAAAGGAAAGGGATCACCCAGACCGCCCATGCGTCCATGGACCATGATCAAGCCGACTTCCGGCGAATTGATGGAAGTGAACCCCGGCCAGCGTTCGACACCCGCCGCAGCATCCGCCAAGTCGGAGAATATTGCGTGAGCGATCTCCGATATCCAGCGAGCGCGCATGCTGGTCAGATTGGTGGAGTTGACCGATGTTTCGTCGAATCTCATCTTAAAGTATTCCAAACATGTATAGACGTCTATATCATATAGTGTGCGAACACACCGCGTCAAGCATCTGAGATCCAGCCTTGCATTCCCTAAGCGCTAATCCGCTATGGCCGCGATCACAGGGGCATTAGGCTCCGCTACTTCTGAAATCTCCTCTAGACTACGGATGCCGGGCTCCACATCGCGACCCAGCAACAAGGTCACCAGCAAACCCACCAGCGCCGTAGCCGCCAGAATCAGCATCAGCCAACCATTACCTACCGCCGCATGCACGCTGGGCAGCAGAAAAACGGAGGTCGCCGCCGCCACGCGGGAACAGGCCGTCGCCAGGCCATGGGCTGAGGCGCGCAGATCCGTTGGGAAAATCTCTACTGGCAGGAGCCAGGTCGTGGTGGCTGGTCCGAAATTGTTAAAGAAGGTGTATCCGAAGATGGTGACAATGAGCAGCCAGATCGGGGGCTGCATGTAGAGTGCCACCAGACCCAGGACACCCAGAAAAAAAGCATTCAGCGCAAAACCCGCGAGTTGCGGAAAAACTCTACCAATCCGGCGTGTGCCCAGTGCCAGAGACGCGATACCGCACAAAGCGATGAGATCGAAGAGTACATTCCACAGCAAGGCATCCGTGTGGGAGTGGATGCCGAAACCCTCCAGCAAGATAGGCAGATACACGATCAAACCATAAGCACTGACATCCACCATCATCCAAGGTATGACTACCAACAGTGTGCGCCCTAACCATTGCGGAGCAAACAAGGTGGCCCAGGCGCGCATTTGGACGGGTTCTGGAGCCTGCCTTTGAAGGGCTTCCCGCAGGCTCTGTGCATCCACATTTGGTGACATGCTCTGGAGCACCTGAATTGCCACTTCCGGTCGATTATGCGCGATATACCAGCGCGGAGTTTCCGGGAGATTGCGCCGCAACCAGAGTACCGCCAAAGCCGGAACAGCCCCACTGATGAACATCCAGCGCCAGGCATTCGGACCGGCCTGCAGTAGCACCAACCCAATGACTGCGGAAACCACAGCGCCAATCATCCACAAGGTAAATGCCCAAGAGAGCCCTGATCCCCTCTGCGCTTTGGGCATGAACTCCGCGATGTAGCTCGAGCTCAAGGGATAATCCATACCTACACCGATACCCAAAAGAACACGGAAAATGATCAGGGAGGTCACATCCCAAGCGATACCGGAGAGCAAAGCCGCTATTAAAAATGCTGCTATGTCGATTAGATAAAGCACTTTGCGACCGAAAAGATCCGCAATGCGCCCACCAATCAAGCCACCGAGTGCCGCCCCAGCCAGCGTCGCCGCGCCTAGCAAACCGGTGACCACTGCCGACAGATGCCAGTCAGGCTTCAGCAAAAGCAAGGCGACGGCAATGATGGACAAATCATAGCCATCGAGAAAAATGCCCAAACCAGCGGCCAGAACAATTCGGCGGTGTGATTTGTTGATCTTCAGATCATCAAATAACGCATGGACTGTGTGCATGGAGATTTCCTTAATCGCTGAAGGTGATGCGACAGTCGCTATATGGCGGGAACGTGGACGCTGCGTATGATGTAAGCCATGACATCCTGGAAATCCGGTAGCGGCTTTTCGGGGTCTTTGGCGTGATCGTCCCATCGGCGCAGGCGAATGGCATCGGCACTAAAACGCATTTTCTCGAAGGCCATGCACTCTCCTGCGGACATCACTCCGCCCTGGAGTGCCAGGCTTCGTTGAGAAACCAGGGAGAGGGACGCATGATAGCTCGGCTCGGTCGCGCACAAGTAACGTTTTGCTGCAACATGCCAGCGAATCGGTTCCGTTACCGAGGGCGGAAACCACTGCCCCAACCAGTTGGCTCCAATCTCCTCATGTTGGGCATCGCTGCCACTCTGAAATTTGTCTCGCCCATTCAGATCGATGAAATGGCCAATATCATGGAGGAATGCGGCGCTTACCAGACGCTCCTCCGCACCCGTCGCAATGGCGTTCTGCGCACATTGCAGGGCATGCCGCGTCTGCGATACAGCTTCGTAACCGTCGTACCATTGCCGGCTGCCAGGGCCCTCGAAAAGCGTGCGAATGTGATCGGCAATAGCCTGGCGTGCGGCGGCGTCATTTTCAGTAGCAGATGCTTCCATGTCAGTCTCCAAAACCAAAAAGTGAGGGAGCGCCGCGCACCCGAAAGTCGTCCGGGACCGTGGGTGCGACCTTTTCCCTTAACTACCGTGAGCGGAGAGATGCACCGACACATCGAACGTCATGGGATGTTTGGGCATCTTTTTGGTAAACGGTGGGAAGCGGGTGTTCTCCACGGTCTTCAGGGCGGCGCGGTTGATGGCGCCGATACCGCTGCTCTGGGCAACCTGCGCGGAAAGCAGATGACCCGACGGCGTCAGGCGAAAGGAAATCACGGCGGTTCCTCCGACATGCATCATCCGGACGGAATCCGGCACGTGGGCATTGGCCTGTACCCGCGTACGCAGCATGGCCGCGTAGGTGTCCATGGCCGACTGGCGCGCTGCCGGACTCGGTGCGGGCGGCGATGGTGGCGCGAGCGGGGTCACCGGTGGCGTGTATACCGGTGCCCGCGGTGCGGGCGTTTTGGCGAGCAGCGGTTTGGGCGGCAGCGGATGATGCGCCACCGGATGCGGAACTGGCCTCGGTATGGGTTTGGGCAGTGGTTTCAGGATCGGCTTCGGATGCACCACGGGCTTCGGTGGCGGGGGCAAAGGTTTGGGCTTGGGTGGTGCCGGTTTAATCATGTGGACCGCCATAATCTTTGGCTTTGGCTTGACCGTCACCGGCTGCGACAGATGGGAATAAATCAGTCCCCCGATCATCAGCGCCTCTATAACGGCACCAATCATCAGCGCCCGTCCGAAGTGATCCTTCTTGAACTTTGGGGACTGAACCGGGGAAGAGAGGATGGATGTATTCATACGTTCTCAAAATCCTTGCATAGGCCGGGTCGTGGCACGGAATATTCGGCGATTTTCGCGGTTGCACTGTTTGTTCAATGGAGCTTCCCTTCATTGGCTTCATAGCTGGCGATGGTCGCCCCATGGACTTGGGCATAGTGATGTAAGTAGGCCATAAAATGGTCGTAGCTTTTGACCCCCTTGCTGGCGATCCACTCCTGCTTCAACTGCTCAGGACCGCTGACCTTGAGCAGGGAAGTGGGGGTATAGGCGTTCGCCGCACTAACCGGAGCCAGATGCCGCCCGTGGGGACCGGTATGCGCCTTCAACCATTCCGCAGTCAGCATATGACCGGTGGCCCCCGCCTCTTTTCTGAGCAAGGTCCGATTGCTGCATTTACCCGGATTGAAAGACACCGGCACCTGAATCGGAAGCACCGCCGGCGTCGGCGCGAAATCCGGATGATCTGTCCAGATGCCCGCAATGACGGAGGCATTGGCATCCCACTGGGACATGGGCGGCAGACCCAAGGCCGCTTCAATGGTTTTGACGATATTCACCTGGGAATCCAGATGCGTTTCCAGCACGCCTTTTTTGACCCAGGGACTGATGGTCAGCGCAAAAGTACGATGACCATTGATATGATCGGCGCCGGACTGCGCATCGTCCTCGGTCAGGAAAATCGCCATATGCTTCCATTGCGGCGTCGTGGACAGGTAATGGATGAATTTGGCCGTGGCGTAGTCGTTATTGGCTACGTAATAATCTGGCGCGTAATAGCAGGGATCCAAACCTGCGGTATGATCATCCGGTATCCAGATATAGATGAAATGTGGAAATTTTACGCCCGGATGTGCCTTAAGCCAGTGTTCTGCCAGTTTCTCACGAGCCGTATCCAGAATCATCCGATCCCAATAGGGATAACGGACATCCATATGCTGCAGTAAACCAGTACGAATGACACCATCCCGCCGTCGCGTCACGTTCTCGCCAAAATCCTCAAAACTGACATGATGTTCCAAAAGATCATTAAACAAATAGAGCTTTTCAGGATAACTGATCCAGGGGTTGGTATGATCTCCCAGCGGCTGGTAGATATCATAGGGGTTGTGCGCACCTGGTGCGGCGGGCTTGAGGGAGGAGCTACCGCCGGGACCGGCGTTCCAGAGCAAACCGCGGTTAGAATAATATTCGGGCCACAAGCGCTGCACCACATCGGAATCCGAAGCGCCATCGGTCCACTGATGACCCTGTGCGGTGACTTCCCCGTCGGCCATGAAATTCACGAACAGCGCATAATGATGGGCCAGATTATACAAATTGGGCAATTCTTTCTGGTTGTACAGATCAAAATGCGGATCCGCCCATTTACCAGCCGCCGTGTAATCTCCTAAATCTTCATCAAAGGTCTTATTCTCACGCAGAATGAATACAACGTAGTGAATATGTTTGCGCAGATAGGCGGTGGTTTTGACATTCTCCTCGTGACGGGCGCCGCGCTGGGCCGGCGTAAAACCATCGTTGTGCAAAGATTTCTCGGTCCAATCGGCCAGATGGGCCGGGATTTCCTTGAGAGCCACCTTCTGGATCACCCCGTGCATCATATTGCCGATATACTGCCACTGCAGATTGGGCCCGGAACCCAGACCTTTGGCACAGCTGATATATAAGGCACCATTCGCCACCGTCAGGCTGGTCGGGTACCAGGCCGTGGGAATCAGACCCAGACGCTTGCCCGTGCGGATGTCATACACCGCCACATCATTATTACCGGCATTGGCGACGTAGAGCTTGCCATCGGCAACCGCAAGTCCATCCGGATAGCTGCCGGGAGGGGCATCGGGATAGGGGCTGTCATCCACCACCTGCAGCGGACGCAAGCTTTGCGTATCGACTTCCACCACCTTGTCGACATTGGCGTCGGCCACAAAGATGTCGGGACTGTCGGGCACCACAACCATCGCCGTAGGATGCACACCTGCCGCTACTGTTGACGGGCCGACCGTCGGCCCGGTGGGAATTTTCCCCAGAACCTCCAGGTTTTGTCGGTCCAGCACCACAACGCCGTTGCCCGCCCAGTCGCTGACCACCAACCGCTGCTCGTTATCGGCCAGGGCCACAGCAAAGGGGTAGGCGCCGACATTGACGTATTCGGTCTTGCCACTGGCGATATTGATACGCGCCAGACTGTTGGAGAGCATCCCCGTCACATAGAGATGCTTATTCTGGGGACCGACGACCACCGAGTCCGGGTAAAAGAGATATTTCTTCTGCTGATTCCCCTGATACTGATAGGGATACTGATTCTTCGGAAAAGCCTGCCACTGCAAAGGATACCGATGAATCACCTCAACCTTGCCCTGCACACTGCGCAAAGCCACCACCTGATCAGAATCACCTCCTGTAGCGTAGAAGGTACCATTCGGACCGGCAGTAAGCCCTTGGAAAAAGTCGCTGTGCGAAATGACCGAAGTGGGAATGGCTTGGGGATCGCTCTCGGCGGCAAGTGTGGCTTTGGCCTGGGCAATTTTAAGTGCAGCGCCTTCTTTTGGAACATACACAACACCTGCTGCACCCGCATGTTGCGGATTGATCGCGATACCACTACCACCGAGTGTTGCATGAGCCACCGGTTTAACGGGCGCCACTCTCGAAAACGCTACTAGACGATCTATCCGCTGAAGATCCTTTCCGTCATAAAACGTGATGCTTTGAAAAGGTGTTGCACCGTTAGCCATCACGGCAATACGGTTTTCATCTGCTGCTACCACCGTGGGGAAATTCGGGGTGCCGTTAATGACACCGGTCGGCGTCACTATGCGGCCCGTGGGCAATGTGGCTGTGTAATTTACTCTATTTTGTGAATCAAGTTGAACTGCACTTAAAACATGCCTATTCAGGAGTGTGGCCAGGGCAGAAGGTAAGTAGCATAACGATCCTGCAACTATGACGCTGATAACTGCCTTCCTAGTCATATTATTCATTAATCCGGCTCCTAAAAACGCATTTTGGCAGAAACAAAGAGTGACGCTAAGACGTAGAGTTGGTGATAACTCTGTTTCAACAATCTCCCAAGATCTCCCTTTCATGCGTGTTAAAAATTGAGTGAGACCTCACCTAAAGACCTGCAATGGAGCACTGGGATAAGCAAAAAGTGAAGGCTGTTCATCAGACTGATATCCCACAATTATAAATACGCTGTTAGAGATCCATATACTGCTCTCGGCGCACCTGGATCAGCCAGTACGGCACCAGCACTATTTGGACCCAGCTCACCTCCGCTGGAAATATAAGCCATACTGTTGTAATGACGATTGAAGAGGTTAAAAATCTGCAGCGAAAATTTTATTTTATGAAACCCAGGCACCAGATGCATGGCGGTGGTTACAGAGAGTCCGAGATCGACAATGTTATATGCAGGATTTTGTGCATTCGTCGGTTCATTGGTGATATTGGAAAACAAGGTTGTGGAGGAGGTATAGGTATCGGAGAGGCGAGCATTCCAGAGTGCCGCTATTTGATACCAGCGGTAGCCGACTCCAAAGGATAGCGACGTCGTTGGCACGTTAGGCATGCGTGCTCCATACAAAGGCATCCCAGAGGCGGGCCGATAGGTGGGGTAATAGGCATGCTCGAGGGTGTCGTTGGTGAACAACTGCACACCCAATCGTTTACCATAGTTCGCGCTAAAATTCACCCCATTGTAGATGGCGCTTACCTGATCTAATTCAGTGATCAGCAGGGAGGGAATAAAACTACTCAGCACGGCATTGGTCAGATGTTGGTGGAAGGCGCTGACTGTGCCGTCCCATGGGCCAATATCCCATTTTACTCCGCCGATGTAGCTGTTAATGGAAGTTGGGTTTCTTGGCACAACCACTGAGGCCTGATCATAGTTGCCATAAGCGTCCGCAGAGGGAGTCTGGAAGTTCTGTGACCAGGTAGCAAAAAGATGCAATCCCTGCAGGACACGATAGTTTATGCCCAAACTCGGGATGAATTTTGTATAATTGCTAACATTATTGGCAGCCAGGTTGCGAACTATATATGGTGTAGCTCCGACCGGAATCGTAGCATTGGAATTATTGACGAATTGGACTCGATAGCTCATTAAGGCCAAGCCTGGCGTAATATGTAGTCCCGCCAATGGCGTGATGGTATCCTGAGTAAAAATGTTTGCGCCTTCCCAATCATCATAGTAGCCAGCCACAAAAATAGGATTCGCAGGACTGCTCGCAAATACGGCAGGATTATAGCCGAGATAGGTGTTGTGATTACGCTCGTCCATGATGTAGCCGCCTACCTGAAGGTGATTCCATGGGAGTGCGGCAGAAAGCACTAGCTTGTCCCCTAGTGTAGCAGTGGTGTTGGTAAAATCTTCCGTATTCACAAAATGGTAATAATAATTATTTGGACGATTATGGTGCCGATATCCGTTTCGATACCAGAGCAGATTATCCATGCGAATATTGCTTGCGAGACGTAGATGGAGTTTGGCATAGCCGAGGAACATATGGGCTGTGTCATTTTTGAAGTATAAGGAAGTGGGGATGGTATAGGTATAGCCGGTTGTCTGTTCGCTGTAAGCGGGGCCGGGTTGCTGATATCCATTGACCGAAACCCCTGGAATGGGAGAGACGGGAATATACATGGGGCGATATTCGCTCGTCCGGCTGAAGTAGAGCCCGACGCTGGCATGCCCGTCGGTGAAATCCTTGCGGGTTTTCATATAGAAGGCAGCACCCTCATTAGGCGCATAGTAAGGATCGGAGCGGAAACCATTGCTGCGCGTGTACCCTGCAGCAAAGACTGTACTCCAGCCAGACAAGTCACCGGTGCGAAACACGGCCGCCGCAGAAGGGGAAGAAAAGCTGCCATAGCCCAGAGCGAGCTCGCCTCCCATATGCTTGCCAGGTTCCTGAGGGATAAGATTTACAGTGCCACCCATGCTGTCATACCAGCGGTTATCTGGATTACCTGGGCCTTGTGTGACCCGAATGCCAGAAAATATGTTAGAGATTGGGGTTTCCGAGCTTTCCCATCCATCCCAGTTCGATAAAGGGTTGTTCATGGGCACACCATCAAAAGATACCGCGATGCCATTTTTTTCCGGATTACCTGCGCTCAAAGCCCACCCCGTCTGGATGCCATTGATGCGAATCTGGTAGCGGGCGGCACCGTTACCCGAGCCATATCCATTGATGTGTACGCCCGGCGCAACGGTAAGGGCGTCGACAATGGTGCCACCCGGAGCCACCTCGTTGGCGATTTTGGCTGCACTGATATAAGTAGATGGGGTATTACTGCGCAACAATCTTGCCACTATTTTCTTAGCATTTGTTGAAGACGTTTCTGCGCTACTTTGTGAAACAGTCCCAATATTTATTGGGCTATTATTGTCTGAGTAAGCATTGCTAGATATGGTTAATACTGCCAGTGCGCATGTTGAATGAAGCAGGTTTTTAGTGCCAGGTGCCAAGAGCATGTCATCTTCTCCTTTATATCAGTTGGATTTTTCGGGAAACACCAATATCAGTGATCCCTGCCTTCTGACAGATTACGGCGCTCATTCGGCCACTTTATAACTAAAAACATCTAATATCCGGAAAAACAGGATTGGCTGTGAACATATAGGTTCTCCGTAAACTAATTATCACGACAATCTCTTGCATTCAAGCTAAAACTTTGCGGAAACGGCAACATAATACTGACGGGGAGCGCCCGGATCCGCCAAGATAGCCCCAGCGCTGTTTCCGCCAAAGTACCCGCCACTGGTGATATACTCGATCGGATTATATTTGCGCCCCAAGAGATTCGTCACTCCGACAGAAAGCGACACCGCCTTGAGAGTGGGGACGTACCGGTTAAGCTTGTCCGTTTTGAATGCAATCCCCGCATTTAACACATTGTACCCGGACATTTTTTGCTGAGATGGTAATCCCGTGAGGTTGTCGAACAAGTATTGCGAGCTCGTGTACTGGTCCACGAGATTGGGAGATATCAGCACTCCATCGACATACGCCCGATAGTAGGCACCCGCGGTAAGCGTCATATTGGGATTGTAGGAGACCGGCAATCCAGAAGTCGATATCCCTCCTCCTGATGGCGTATAAGAATTAAAGTAATTATGGCTCAAGCCTAAATTGGCATAGAGATGCCAATGCCAGCTTGGGTTATCCGCAACGGTCAGGTTCACTCCATTTAGTGTGGCATCGGCTCCAGCAAATTCCTGCGTACCGTTGGCCAACGCAATAGGAACGGTCTCATTGCTCAGGTAATCATGGTAGTAGTTTACGTTGAAGGTGAAGTCATGGAGAAACATAAAGTTTTTTATCAGGAACTTGGCGCCAACCTCATAGTCCGTACTTTTCACTGGTTTAAGGGTGCTATAATTAACGATACTCGCATTGTAAGCACCGAATGCCCCATTGATAGGGTTCTGATAGGTCAGCGCATAATTGCCATATAATGCCCCCCACTTCACTGGAGCATATCTAAAACCAACCGAGGGTTCCAGCTTGGTGAATGTTTTGGAACTGTTGGGTGTGGCGGTGAAGTTGGTGGCGCCCTGCGTCACATAGGGAATTCCCTGTGCCCCATTATTGTAGAACTGTGTGGCAAATTCTACCGCCGAAAGGCCCGGCGTGATCTTTAATCCGGAAATTGGCGTGATGGTGTCCTGAATAAATCCGGCCAGATAGGTGGTATTTGTTGTATCGTTATTATAGTCTACTGTAGGATTGGTAACGCTGGCAATGGCGGTCTGTGGAATATCATTATTCGGGGTCATAGATATCAAAGTATTATATTGTTGCTGTATCCAGTAACCTCCTGCTTTTACGGTGTTGTATGGCAGTTTCCAATCAAAATACAGTTTGTCTCCGAAGGTTTCACTATTGGGATAATAATACTCGGTAGTGTTCCCTGGTTGGAAATTATTAATTCTGTTGTGTATCCGATGTCCATGTCGATACCATAGCATCTCATGCAGTCCCACATGCCTATCCAACCTCAGATGCAACTTCGAGTAGAGCAGGTAATCTTGAACGGTGATCTGCTTGAACCAGACGGATTCCGGCAAAGAATAATAGTACCCGCTCGTGGTTTGACTGTACAGCGGGGCATTCGCATTCAGACCTTGAGTGGTGATTCCTTGGATTGGTGAAACTGGAATAAAGTTCGGTCTAAATTCGTTCGCGCTATTGACATAGCCACCGATGCTGAAGGTACCTGATCTGAAGGTTTTTACCACCTTACCAAAATAGGCGAACGCCTTACTTGGTGCATTAAATGATCCGGTACGGAACGTGTTGTTTTGGGTATATCCTCCAGCCAACACGGCAGACCAGCCATCCATTGCCCCCGTTTTTACGTTGAAGTGCAACCCATACGTTCCATTGCTGCCAAAAAATGTTCCAACCTCAGCACTTGGTTTCAAGGACGGTTGTACGGGTACAAAATTAATCGTCCCACCAAGACTATCAAACCATCTCGATGCCGGGTTCCCTGGGCCGTATATCACGTTGATGCCACTGATCATCTGGAGAATGGGTATTTCATTGGAATCCCACGAACCGTTGTTTTGTACAAGACCGTTCATGGGTATCCCATCAAACAAGATAGATATCCCACTTCTTTCCGGATCTCCGGCAACCGAAGCCCAACCCACCTTGACGCCGCGAACTGAAATTGAGTAGCGCCCCGTGCTGGCGATACCTGCATAGCCACGGACCGCAATTCCTGGGGCTGTAGAAAGCGCTTGGGCAGCGCCTGATGCCGGACCTAGCGCTTGCATCTGTTTTTTGGATATTACGGTTTCTGACTGTGTCGATTGGAATATCTTCTTCTTGGTCAGTTTTTCATTGGTTGATGCCAGCAGTTTTCCTGATTCCGTTAGTATGCCTGATGACGCATTGACCTTGCCGACATTCACGGTGTCGTTTGTTGCGGCAGAAGTGGTTGGCGCGGTGACCCCGGCTTGAGCCGCGGCCACGACGGTGATGTTCCATGCGCCCGTGGCAGCAATAGCCACTAGCAGAGGTTTTAACGGCAGTTTCTTGTACATCTCATACTCTCCTTCATTTCAACGGGGTTTTGCGGCAATACCGATATCACTGACCCCCGCCTTCTGGCAGGCATCCATGACGTGAACGAAGTCTTGAAACGGCACCCCCTTGTCGGCCGCTATGGTGATCTGGGTCTTGCCCGGATCACTGTCGTGCGCCAGCATTTTTTGTAGCGCGTTCAAGTCATAGCGATGACCTTTCACCCGCACCGTCCCATCTTTTTCAATATTGATGGTGT
>JAPTWR010000067.1 GCA_028065135.1 Acidithiobacillus sp. | reverse complement strand
TTTGGCATCCACCAGATGCCAGGTGGCGGTGTCCTCCGCGTAGTACAACTGATCCCAGTTGACCCCCATCAGAGGGGATGCCGCCGCGATCTCCGCACGGAAGTCTTCTATCGCCATGGGCTTCCAGCTCGGGTAGCGATCACCTACAGCCTGCAAAATCGCCTCCTCATGCAGGAGTCCGCGCACCATGTCACTGTTGCAGTACATGGGGGGCGTTTTCAGGAGTCGCTTGGCAACCGATGCCGCCCGGCCCGCGCCGGACACCATATCCACGGATTGCGAGCCCGTGGGATACAGGGCATGGTCCACCAGAAACGCCAGGTGATCGCGGTTTAACAACTGTGCGGCATGCGCCTCCGATACCGGAATCCAGCCCGTCTCCATGGCCCTGGTCAGGGCGTGATGTTCTGACGTGGCCACACGCACCGCCCGCTCCATCCATGCCTCCACATCCGCGTCCGCCAATACCGGCCATTGCGGAGATTGCTGGATGCGTTCCAGGGCATTCAGGATGTCGGACTCGCTGACCACATCGGTAGGCTCCGGCAGGGACAGCCCGCGCTCGTTACCGGGTGCGGGCGCCACCTCGTCCTGCACCAGGTCCCACAACGAAGTGTCCCCATAGAGGTTTTTCGCCCACGCGCCTTCCCGCGCCGCCTCAAAATCGAAACAGAATGGCACATCGGGAATGTTCAGACGGGCCCAGGGGTCGATCACGTACCGATCACCGAACACCAGCACGTCATGCTGTCCCTTCTCCCGTATCCTCGGGCTATTCACCCGATTCTCGCTGTCCTCTCCGGTCACGAAGTGATACTGCTGCATGAGGTCAAAGAGTCCCTCGTGATGCTCAAAGAGGTATTCCCGCAGCCCATAGCAACAATCCGCACCGTTTTTCCAATCCCTGTCCGCCTGCGCGGGGTCTTTGCGCACGGTGTCGATCATGCGACTCCAGTCCGTACCGGAAAACGCCGTTTCTATGGCCTGATGCTGTTCGGGCGTCATTTCGTCGGCGTCCTCAACCTCTATCGTATTAGCCGCCGCCGATACGGTCTCTGCTGGCACATCTGCAGCGCGTGCCGTCCCTGCCAGCAGGTCCCCTTGTGCCACGGTTTGGTCCCCCGAAGCTCCCGGTACCGACGCCGCGACCTCACGCTGCCTGGCCTCTCCGGCAGATGCCGACGGAGCCGGTGTGATGGACGGCAACGGTTCCATGACCGCCGCCGCGCGATTCGCATAGCCGTCGAGCATGGGGATACCCCCAAAGGCCGCACTGACCAGTTTTGCCGTCGCCGTCACCACCTCCTTGTTGCGCGCCTCTTCCATCACCACAGTCCATTCAGTGGTATCCGCCATCAACACCCACCGGTCGCCCAGAAGCGCATCCGGGTCGCCGGATGCCAACAGGGTCTGCCGGTCTACGATGGTGGCTTCGCGCCAGACTCCGGCATCATTCACTTGGCGGTCGGTACGCAGCGCCTTGACGGTCGTCATATCGACTTTCTCGCCCGTCTCCATGTCCCTGGGCTGGTCCGTGTTCCGTATCCGCCAAAGTGCCGCCTCTGCGGTCGGCGCCGTCATCATCTCGCCAATCCGCTTCATATTCCGGTTTTCATACGCCGCACCGACACGCTCCGCCACGATCTCGGCGATTTGCGAGTTCATGACCACATCAAATGGCGGCAGGTCGATGAGGGTTTCTATGGGCATACCGGCACCCTCATTGCGCAGAACAAACCCAAAGTGCGCCGGTTCCAGTGTGTCGTCCAGCGTGAAACGGTTGGTCGGCACGTTCGCCGGGACCACGCCATCCAGCACCATCGTAAAGTTCCGGGCATCCGCGCCGACGTGCTGGGAGACGCGTGCCGCCAACGGCTCGATGTAGGCAATCACCTCTTCTGGCATGGCTAATCGCACGGGTTTCACTGTGGCACCCTCCTCCGGGTTCGTGGGCAGGTTCTCGGTGCTGGCCGTTACGGCTGGTGACGGATCGACTGCCGCCGGTATGGCGGCCGCCGGCACGGGGACCTGAGCATGGACGGTGACGGGTGCGCTTTCGATGGCCGACACACTCCGCACCGGTGGAACCTCCTGCGGCACGACGGCCTGCGGCACGCTCTGCGCCAGTGCCGCCGTTTTCTCGTTGTCCATTCGCTTGTACTTCCAGCGGTTCATAACCTGATCCACCAGTTTTTCCTGATGCAGTTCAGTGAACGCAGGGGCATAGACCCAGGTGGCGCGAATAAACTTCTTTTTGTCCTCCGCCCGGAAGTTTTTGTCGATCCACTGTTTCGCTTCCTTGTCTTCCAGCGGATCACCAAGCACCATCACCGCGTCGGATTGTGCAACCGCTGCGGAGAACCGGACCTGCTGAAGGTCATCCTGCACGCGCAACACATCGGCAGGCGCCCCCAGAATATCGCGGACCATTTGCCGCCGAGCCGCCACGACATGCTCTTGCTGGGTGCCATCTTCGTCCACGGCGACCACGACCAGACGCAGCGGATTATCAGGAAAAGCCCGCTTCCATTTGTCCAGTTGATCCGCCGCCTCACCCAGTTTCTTCTCCAGAATGGCGGCGTAGCGACCGTCACTTTCAAAGCCCGCATCACCCGTCAGGGAGACGGTTGCCAGCACCTCCATGGGCTTCATTCCACGCAATGCCACCAGCTCATCCAGTTGCGTGCGATCACGGACGGCGCATACCGTGACGGCAGGGGTACCGTTCAAGAGGTCACTATCCCGCGTTTCCACCGTGTCCACCTGGTCATACAGACCGGCCGCCTGCAACTTTTGCAGAAAGGGGTAGACCTTATGTTCCCCCACCGCAAACACGTCCGTGAAGCGCAGGCGCTGACGCTCGATAATCCATTCCCCGTGCTGATCCTGATACGCGGCCACATGAAGATTGGCCCGTACTCCATCAGGCGCTATAAAATTCATGGAGAGCAGCTTGTTACCTGAATTACGCCCCTGAAAGTGGAGATCATCATGCCGCATCGGAAAACCGAGCAGCTTTTCAATCATCGGCAGCAGGTGCCCACGCAGGCCCGCCGGTACCGCCTCCCAGGTGCGCTCCGGCAGGTTTTCTGGCTTCTGTACGGGATACGGCACGATTGCGCCCGGCTTCTCGGCATGATTTGCTTCCACAGAGGCTACGGGAAGCAGTGACTCCGGGATCAGCGTCTCACGCTGCTGGGCCAGGTACGCGCTCCAGGGTACCAGCTTCGGCCCTTCAGAGTGCGTCACCAGATGGTTTATCAGGATTTCCGCGTCTTCGCGTTTCCGGAATGTCCCTCGATACAGTGTTTCACCCGTGCTATCCAACGACGATACCGAATACGTGGGCGCGTCTTCTCGCGTCATCCGGTCCAGATGACTGTCAGACTCTACAACGACTGCACGAATCGGTGTCCCCTCGTCTATAAAGCGACGATCCACCCCACCCACCAATGGCTCAATCTCGCCAGGCTCCCCTTTTTGCCATGCCTGGATGGCGGCCATCAGTGTCGGCGACTCTTCGCGCACCACTTTCAATGCGGATTGAATCCCCGCTTTTGCAGCCTCATCAAAGGTTGCATAGTGCCGTACCTGATCCCTGTAAACATTTAACCCGTCAAGACCTTTGTGATAATTGCCAAATCGCCCGCTCGCTTCCGACACAAAGCCTTGGTCGTCTCTTATCACGGCAATCGTGACCGCGTGTCCAGCCTGTTCATCGACAAACTTCAGTGCGGCATATCGTTGGGCATTACCCAAGGAGTCAATAAGGTTCGCTTCTGGGAAGTGCGCGCCCTCTTCGGCGTTTCTTGGCCAGAATGGAAAGTCTCTGAGTGCTGTGGTGGCATCTACGGAAGCTATTGGCTGGTTCGTCCATAGTTGAGGATGTGTATCGCCCATCGGTTGCGTTGCGACGACCTGGCGCTGCTCCTCGCTGAGGACTGCCTGAAACTCGGCGCTATTCCAGACGTTATGGCCCTGATTTTCCACAAAATCGGCAAGCGTTCCCGGCAGCGGGATGGCGGCAAGTACATCTTCAGGCCGCCTGGCGCTACCCAGATTGTCCGCGATCAATACCGCATACCACTCTGCCGGAAGGTCCTCGTCCAGGTGCGTAATCAGAAGCGTGGGCATGTCTTCAGGTCGATACCGGGTGGCCCACCACCTGATCCGTATTTCCGCGTCATCCGGCAAATCTCCATCCACCAGTCGCATCATCTCGTCGCCACGTCCAGCCACCAGGTACGGCGGGTTGGTGGTAATACTGTCGCCATCCGGATGCGCCGCCACGGCGCGCGCCAGTGCGATTTTCAAATGGTTTTCAGAGGCGGTGGCCATGTTTGCCCCGGCTTCTTGGAGTAGCCGTTCTACGGCTCGTCCACGATGCGCCATGTGCGCTTCCTGAAAGGTCGCATAGCCCATGCCATCCAACGTAATGGGCTCGCTGGAGTTGGGCAGTCGGATGGCCCCGTGATAGCTTCCTTGCCTGTCCCGTGCGACGGATACCTCCACCCGCGACATGGCGTTGTCTCCCTGTTTCCAGGCTGTCGTATGTTGATCGGCGAAAACGCCGTTATCATTGGTATAGCTGGGTTCCAGAACGACCTCTGCCAGGGGCGAGAACAGGTCTGGCACCTGTAATGCGATACTGGCCGGCACCGGCTGTTTTCCGATCGCGGGTTCCGGGTCTGTATCCTCTCCTAACTCTTCATCCTCCAGATCCACCCATTCGTCATCTTCTGCGTTCGCCATCGGATTTTCCTCCACGTCCTCTTCGGTGTCCGCTGCTGTCGCCATCGGGGGTTCCTCCACAATAGGCTGATCGGGTGATGTTGCTGGCACGGTCTCCGTGACTTCCACAGGAGAAGCCACCGCAGGTGCGTTGCCCATACCAAACAGGTGATTCAGGGCTTCGGCCTGTTCCGGGGTGATCGTCTCTTCTGGTAGCGGCGCCGAAGGCGCCAAGTCCGGCACGATATCAATACCAGCCAGGCGCATGGCAGCCGCTACATTTCCACCATGTTCCAGTGCCAGCACATTGAATAAAAACCGGTTGAGCTGACGATTACCGCCAAGGGAGCGAGTGTTGCGCTCCGCGTCCATCAAGCGGTACTCGCGGGCAGCCCCACGCTTCACCGCTACGGCGGTCGCATAGCCGTCCGCAACCATTTTCTGCACATAATCCTGTGCGTTCAGGATGCTCCCGTCGGCGACTTGCACCTGAATACGGGATAACGGCTCCCAGGTGTCGCGCACATCACGCATTCGCTGCTGATGACGGCGATCCGCTTCTCTTGTGCTGTCTGTGGCCCGGCGTTGTTCCGGGGAAATCTCCGCCCACGCGTCAATCTGGCGTACCCGTTCTTTCTGGGTCTTGCCCAACTTGATGCCGGTTGCCCGTTCAAAGATGCGCTGCGAGGCCGTATTTTGGCTGTTGCGCCCGATGAGGGATTGCAGGTGATCTACATTGCGGTTTTCAATATCCGCAAGGATGCGTTCTATCTGATCGGGGTGTGTGATGCGCCCGTACTCCGCCAGAAACACCGCTGCGGCATATTCTGCCAGCGGGGCATCGGCCGACAGATCTTTAATGGTTTGCTTGCCACGGGCTTTATTGACGGTGACGAGTCGCTCCTGCGCCGTTTTTTCCATATCGTGCAATGCGCCCATGGCTTTATTCAGCTCAGCATTTTCGGCGCTGCGATAAGTGGCTTCAGCAACGGTATTGCCGACCAGCGCGTCTCCCAGCTCACGGGCCATGCGGCGCGGGGCCGTCACCACCGCGCTGTTTTCGGTAGCTTTGATGCGGTCCAGTACGTGCTGCACCTCTTCCGCATCCCGCACCTGGTCCAGGTCTATCTCAGCCAAAGCCGCGCGAATGTATGCTATGGCCTCGATGATGCTGTTTCGCCACGTTTCCAGAGCGTCCGGACGCGCATCATCGGTGGCAGGTGCATCCGATACAAAAACATCGGCCGACATTGGGTTGCGGGTCTTTTCCGCGTGCGGCACGCTGGCAGCCATGGATGAGCCTATCACCTTGGCGTAGTCGATGATGGCTGAATCAGACCGCGCTATGTCTCCGGCCAGATTGTGGAGCCCGAAAGAGAGGTTGATGTCATTCCGCGCGCTGACCAGCGCGTCGTCCACCAGGCCCGGCAGGATTGCACCCGGCAGGGCATCCAATGCGGCCAGCGCATTGAACTGGTCCAGCAATTCCGGGGTCCCGTGCATGCGGACATGGGCGATCACATAACCGTCCAGAAGAGGATCGGTGACGGGCGTTGTTTCACGCGGCGGAACCGGCACTTTGGAAACACCCTCGCCTGCGTGATAAACCGGTAATGCAGGGTCATCTGGCACGGCCACAATACCGGCGCGAGTCGGAATGATACGGGCTGTTGTTACTCGTATCCCCGATTCGTCACGCGCTTTTTCAGCACGTTCCCGCTGTTCCCGTTGCGATATTCTGCTAACGAGATTCTCGGCGTTTTTAACAAGGTTCTCAGCGTTTTGAAGATGCTCCGATTTCCGTTCTTCAACGGGTAGCAGATCGCCTTCCAGCATGGCTGGCTGGGCACGTTCCGCATCAAAAACCATGCGGCCTATCCTTTCCCGGTAATCGGTCATGCCTTCCCGTCCCTGCAATACAGCTTTGGCCGCATCGCGTACCGCCTGGGGCAGCGTTTCATCCTCGATGGCATCCAGAATGGCGTTGCTGGTGGCACCCAGCACGTTGCCCAGCAGAAAATGCTCCAGCGCATTGGCTTTTGCCTGTTGCGCCACCATCGGCGCGTGTTCCCAGATATGGGCGACCACATAATCATCCAGTGATACCTGCCGGGAAGCTTTTTCGTCTGCAACCGAAGCCACCGACATGCGCTGATCGAGATTTTGCTTGATCTGTTCTGCAATACCGTGGAGTTCATCTGCGAATTGCACACTCGAACTGCGCAGATAATCCCGCACGGAGCGCGTTTCCCGCCCCTCCGTATCCGCAGCGAGAGATACCCGGTATACCAATCCCTGCATGTCGCCATCGGTATTCAGGTTGGGGTTAGCTCCCTGCAAAGGGTTGGAACCCTGCAAGGGTTCCAGATGAATCGCCGCGCCGCCTCGCGTCAAATCGCCGTGGAGTATCGGCTGCATCCATCCGCGCTCGCCCAGGGCATCCACATTCTGCCGGATACGGGCATTGAGCACGGCGTCGATTTCATCCGCAAACTGGACCCGCGCGGCAGCCCACTCGGCATCTTCTTCGTAAGGTGGATCATCCACATCCCTTGCGCGATCATCGCCCAACAGATAGGGCAGGCTGTATGGGGAGTCTTCGATCTTCTTCAGCATGACACTGGCAATGGGGTCCAGGGTGCCGAATGGTCTTGCAGCCGGCAGGCTTGCAGACGGCAGTCTTGCAGACGGCGGGGTTGCACCCGGCAGTTCTGCCGCAGGTGACAGGGGCATGTCCGCCAGATCCAGACCGTTGACCCGCGTGGATGCCGCCACCAGCCTTTCCATGACCTGATCTACCGTCACGGATGCGGGAAAATGCGCAGCATAAGCATTGGCGACCCGCGATACGACGCGGCGCTTTATCAATGTGCCCGTCCAGTCATCCGGCATGACACCGGTCACGGCCAGAAACATCTTTTTGCGTTCCGCTTCAGGCATGCCGGGCAACGTGTTTAGCAGCGCCTGATAGTAGGGACTGGATTCATCTACATGGATTTCCCGTGCCGTGAAAATCTCATGGCGTACAAAATCCATTGCATCATCCAGGGTGGCGAAACGGTCTTCGTAATCTTCTTTTTCGGCCTCCTTCACATGGACCCTGAAATCCTCGTTTTGCTGAGTGATCGAGTAAACATGCTGGCTGCGGGAATCCGTGACTAAAACTTCCGTGGCATGGGGCGATGGTTCCATGGTCAGACCCGGAACGCCTTGCAGGGCGGTAATGATGGATTCCTGCAAGGTAGCTACCGGCGTTGCCAGCGATGGTCCTGTCTTGTCGGTCAGGCCGACACCCGCATCTATTTGCGGTGCTTCCGGTACTGGATCATCGGCCAGCCCTGCGCGTACTGCTTCCGCATGACGATTCTGTTCCACAGCATCGGCTGCGGTTTTCAGATTCTCCAGTGTCGCCATCCGCAGGGTTTCGTCGGGAATGGTCCGCAGAGCGCGTTCCACTATCTGGATTTTATGCGCGCTACCCGTCCAGTCATCCGGCATGGCGGATACGGCCAGATTCAAAACGAACTGCACCTGTTCGGCGGGAAGGATGCGGGCGATAGCGTCCCGGTAAGGTTCATGAATGGCATACACTGCCGGTTCACTGGACACGCCTTCAGGAAGGTACCCATCTTCTTTCAGAAGCTCCGCTACGGGTGTGGGCTGCATGGTGAGATTCAGCGTGTCCCCCTGATTCAGGATATTCGCCAAGCTCACAGGACCAGCAATCGCCCTGGTACGGATACGAATGCCGTAAAGATTACCCAGATCATCCATGCCGGTCAGATAGGTTTTGCGGGTGCCGCTTTGATTCTGATAGGCCAGTACGCAGTTAGCGGCCACACCCTGCACCGCTGCGTCATCGGGTGCCAAATGTCCACCATTTGCGATACGACCGCCCGGATAGGTCAGGGCTTTTTGGCTGATCCATTGCGCCAGTCGCGCCAGATCCATGGCTTCGGATTGGGCGGCTTCCAGCCCGGACTCACCGGAAAGCACATTGCGGATGGCGTTGAATTGGCGATCGGAAACAAAAGGTCGCAAGGCATTCAGGTTTTTTTGCACATCCGTTGAAATTTCCATGGCCTGCACTGCGTTGCTGGCAGATGGTGCCGGTTCGGCAACCTGCTTTAGCGTTTCCATTTGATCCAGCATGGACGCCACCAAACCCTGGGCATCCAGCGTCATTTCATCCTCTATATCTATGGCCGTCGGCGTTTCCCCATCGCGCCGGGTGATCCGATACCCCCAATGCACCATGTTTCCACCCGAAGAACGGCCATTCGGGAAAATCTTGAACCCCATGCCGGGGTGCAACCCCATGCCGTTTTCCGCATCAGGGCGAGAAAAGGCCGCACCCGACCATTTCCAGCCGCCTTCCTGCAAAACCTGTGATACCTGTTCCGCCCGCATCTGGATCAGGTGATCGAGTTGGTCCTGCAAGGACTTCTGGAGCGCGGGACTGTCGGCCACCGCATCCCATCCGCCGGCACTTTCAATCGCTTCTACGGCGTTCTGGTAGGTCGGGCCTTCCTGGGCCAGTTCGGACAGTCCAGCTTTTTCTGCGCGTGCTGGCGCGAATGGCGCACTATTGCCAGCTTGTTGCTCCGCTTGCTGGGCATGTACGCGGACGGGATCGACCGCATCATCAGAGAGGGATGCTGCAGATGCCGGGGTCATGATGGACCTCGCCGCAACTTCCAGCATTTCGCGCTCGGCAACCAGGACTCCGCCATGATCGTCCCGCGCCAAAACCACCGGATCGGTGAATATGACCATCTGCGGATCACCGTATTCCCGCGCGGCAGCTTCCGTGGTCGTTACCCATTGGAGGGTGCGCACCGGCGGCAGGTGCAGGTACTCCATCGCATTGGTATTGACACGCACATCCTCGTTTTCCAGCGTGTTCCGCTCATAATCAAGGATGTCCTCGATGCGCTGCACCAGGGGCAAAGTGCCATTCTGTCCGCCGCGCCAGAAAATCGCACGCGGATCATCTTCGTACTCCACACTTTCGATCAGGATGGCACCATCCCGCAGATCGGCACGAATGGGCCCCGCTTCGTGATCAGTAATCAGTATCGGGGCTTCCAGTAGCGCCACGCGCAGGTCCACACGGCCTACCGTGGCCTGTTCCCCATGGATGTGCAGGCCATAAGCGGTTTCATCGGCATTTCGGCCTGTTATGAACCACTGCTCATCTTGATTTTCCGAACGCAATATCAATCCGGCGCGACCATCCAGACGCAGTCGTTCCGCAGTATCGACCGTTGGCAGATTCTTTATATCGAGATCCAGCCGGTTTAATTGAACCTGCAACAGTTCCCGTGACTCGTCATCGTCGTCAGCCAACGCGCGCCACTCGGATTGCTGTTCTGGAGTCGCTAACGCCTTCAGGCGTTCCGGTATGTCCAGAGTGGACGCCGGGTGAGATGCCAAGGCTGCGGACTGTTGCGGATTTTGGGCCAGATAGGCATCCAGTTCCGCCCGTTCCGCTACCAGGATCAGGTTATCTGGACCCACCGCCAAAGTGACCGGATCATGATAGTGCAGGGGTTGCACCCCGGCAGGGGGTTCCGAGTTCTTTCCTACGGGATCGCTGTACACCATACGGACGCTTTCGCCCCGCTCCATGTAAAAATACTGGTTGATCACGTCGGACGGGGCGATCATGTTCACGCCGTTTTCGCGCAGATTACTCAGCAAATCGCCAATGGTATGGCCCGACGCCGGGATTCCAGAGTCGAACATGGTTTGCTCCCCGACTTTCAGGTCTGGCGCGGCGCTTGGCGTCGCCGCCCTTGGTGGTTCGGCGGGCAATGCGTCCACGCCGCTGATGTATGGAGCCATTTCGCGCATCCGGTCGGCCACCACAAAGGTCTCCGCTGGTATCAGTTCCAACAGGAAACCCGCATCCAGCAACTCCTGCCGCGAAACCGGCCCCATTTGCGCCTCCCACCGGCCATCGGGGCGGGACCGGACCATCTGCAGGCCGTACAGCGCGCCGGAAAATGGGTCCATGCCGGTGATGAACCAACGCTGCAGACTGTCGGGACTACGGTAGGTCAGGACGTTCAACCCGGCACCCGCCTGAATTTCGGCTACTCGGGGCAACGGAACAGGACGATTGCCGGGGCCGGAAGTGGGATTGCGCAACCAGTTCGCTATCGTGTTCAACTGGCTTAGCGTATGCGGCAGATCTACATCTCGGCCATCATTCAGTATGTTGCGCAGGGAATCCCTCTGTCCCGCCGTCATCCATGACGCCAGCGTGACCAGTATGTTTTCCTGCATATTCTGTTCAGGCTTCAAAGTGCTCCGGTATGCATCCAGGTAGGACTGTTCCGCCACCAGCACCGCGTGATCGGGCAGCGTTGCCAGGATGACCGGTTCTTTGTATTCGACTTGGCCAACGGCTTCCTGCTGCAATCCTTCGGGGCGAGCGGTCAACAAAACGCGCAGGCTTCCCGTATTGGATGGCATTTCCAAGTAGGAAGCTGCGCGATCATCCGTGACAGCCGCGATGCCAGAATCGCCCCAATTCCTGAGTATTTGCGCTACGGTGTCGCCCTCTTTTTTCGGCGCATTCCCGGTATAGAAAATGCTTTGTGTAGGCTGTGGCGCTTCTGTTTCCTGTGTAGCTAAGGCCTTCGGTTCCACCAGAGGTTTCGGTGACGATGCAGGTAGCGGTACCCATTTTGCAACCGCCTGATCGCGGTTTTTCTTGACCTGAAGCGCGTTGTCCGCCTCTGCTTCCCGCCATTTTTCCCATCGCTCATTATCGTGCTTCATGTTTCGCGTGAAGTTGCCCTTGTCCGTAGTGAACATCCAGGTAGGTTTCGTCGCCCCCTCCTTTTCCGCGGCGGTGAATGTTTTTCCCGTGTCATGGCTGGCCCGGCTGGATTTCCCGACATAGACCACGGCATCGACCGCCTGTAGTTGCTTGATCTCGCCATCCTGTGTTCCATGCCCAGCCTCCCGCACGACGGCGGCTGAGGCTCCCAGATAGTCGGCGATGGCCGCCATGGGCAACGGAGCGGAATAATCCCCTCTCCTGACGGATACCAGCATGGGGGTGTTCGGATGCTCCGCGTGCCAACCGTCCATCAGACGTCCCGCATCCGCCAGTTCCGCCTGATACATGGTGAACCGGTCTCCTGGATACCGCTTGTGGTTCTCGATTTCCAGCAGGATGGTCATCGGGGTCCGTCTGCCGATCTGGAGCCAGCGATCCGCCCCTTCCTGAACCGTTTCCACAAAATCGCTGTGGAAGGGATTGCCCAGAATCTCGCGCTCTCCGTTCAGCCGGAGCGTCACCGTACCGAACGCCGCTCCATGATCCTTCAACCAGGCGGCGAGCCGAAGCTTGTCCGCCACATGGGAGGCGTCGTAAAACACCTTGTTTTTATTCTGGTAACCGGATATTCCACGCTTCGTATCCCCGGCGAACACCCAGATTCTGTCCCCGTCCAGCCGTTCGCCATAACCGCCCGACGCGCGCGGCTCCACAAAGACACCCATGATAAGGCCCAAGGTCACCACCGGATGGTCTTCGTCCTCGCCTCCAGTAACGCGGGCACGCGCCACTCGGGCATCCGGCCACGAACGCTGAATGTCGCGGATCATGTCCAGCGTCTCGATCATGAGCGGCTCCGGTACCCTGTCGATTTCCGAAGCGTTGACCACGGAGAGCAACAGGTCACGGGAGGCTTCGACAGCTACGGCACGGGCCGTCCGCAAGGCGGCGTCCAGTTCCGTCCGCTCCCCTACCAGCATTCCGCCCAAAACGTCCCTGGCCATCACCACAGGATCATGGAAGCGGACTTTCCGGACGTCTCCGTACTCGCTGGCTTCCTCCGGTGTATTGGCGACCCATTGCAGGCTTGCGGGCGGCAGCGCTCTCTGATACGCCATGTTTTCCGCAACCGCCTGAATGTCGTGGTCCAATTCGTTTTTTTCATAGTCGATCACCTCTTCAATGGTGCGACCCGCAGGCATCATGCTTCTTCTGACACCCCCGCGATAAAACAGGACCCCTTGCAGGGGCGCAACCCCCTCTTCTGAATCCGCATCGCCCAGTTCCGGTGACGAGTCAGGGTCGGGCACCGGCGCGTTCGTCTTGCCGGATTCGTTCCGGGATGCGACTCGCTCGGCGTTGGGGTGGAGTACCAGCCTCAATGGACGCGACGCGAAATGAAAATCGAGTTCCGCCACCCCCATGATTTCCGGCAGTGACATGTAGCCCATCTCTGGGAACCCCATGCCCAGATCGGCCAAGCCAAAGGCATCCCCGGCATAATCCGGGTCCCTCACAATCTCGGTGATATACCAGTCGGCGGAAGCCGTGAAGTAATGCAGGTGAACTACGGCATCCTCCCCTTGCCCGGACGTCTCGCGCAGATCCGGGATCGTCGGTAACAGGGCCTCCAGTTCCCGCATCTTGTCGCTGAAAAACCGGGCTTCCGGCCCGCGCAGCAACTGCTGCACGAAGGCGCGCTGCGCTTTGGGCAGAATACCGTGAACCGCTTTAGGCACGGCCTGGAGGATGGGCAAGACTTCCGGCGCTGCCGGTGGCACTCCAGAAGGCTCCACCAACGGCCCTTGCGTGCCCTCTGATACCTTGGAAGACGATGGCGCCTCTGCAGGCGCAGGCATGGCCACAGAGGGGCCATCTACCGCAGCCACGCCAACAGATGCAGCCGCCGGTGACCGTGCCGCCGATTGGCGCACCCGGTCCTCCCATTCCAGGGCGACCTCACCCATACGCAGGGAATCAGGCACATTGGCTCCGTCGCTGGAGTAGCCAAACACCGGAGCAGCATCGAGATTCAGGTTGTTCTTCGGATGCACGACCGCCTGCGCCAGAGGGATATTGCTGCGCCCCACCTGGGCCATCACCGCACCCAGCGTGACGATGACGTCATTCTCGCGGAACAGGGCGATACGATCCGCGTCATCGGCAAATACATCTTCAACCGACACCAGTACGCTCTGCACATTCGGCAGGGTTTTGAGGGCGTCTCGCAGAGACTCCTCAGAAACACGGGCATTTTCTGACACCACCCGAATGGCTACCGGCATGCCCTCCGGCACGCGCGCCAGGACGCTTCCCACCATATCGGCATATTCCGTCATGTCCCGCACATCGTAGCCGACGATAACCCCGATACGCGCGGGCGCGCTGGTCCCGGCGTCGGGCGCCTGCCAGCGCGTCTCCACCTGATCCGGGATGCGTGCGGTGCCATCGAGCAGCGCGGAAAATCCCATCTGTTGCACACCGCCGCCAGCGGCGCCGCCGACACGGGCGGTACGACGCGGCGTATGGGTTCTGGCCGTCGATTCAGGACTGTGCGCCATCACCTGATGTGAAGCTGTGGCTTGGCGCCGCTCCCGTTCGGCCGTATCCAGCAGGGTTTTCCGCTCCAGAATCACACGCAAACGCTCAGGGTCGGTTTCAATGCCTTCGGCGGCTTGCTCCACCTGTTCGGCGGTGATGGACTCCTTCGCGCCACGCGCTTGCGCGATGCTCGCCAGATGCGCTTCCGCCCGGGCGATGGCCGCTTCATCGGCATCCTCCTGGAGGCCAGTGGATATCCGCAGCGCCTCGATCTCCAGCGCCAGGTCTTCCATCTCCACATCGTGCTCAAAGGGCTTCGCCAGCAGTGCGCGCAGCTCCTCTATGCGTTTTTTGGTGTTCATGACGCGCAGCTCGACTTCCGCCACCGTCTCATCCCAATGGCGCAGGGCCGCTTCAATCTGGCTGGGATTCTCGCCCACATAAAATGGGGCTTCCTCCTCCGTTCTTCTCAGGAGATAGCGGATACCAAAATCATGCGCGGAAGCGATGACCGGATAATCCCCATAACGCAGTATTACATCGCTACGCATCATGGCACGCAGTGGTTCGAGTTTGCTGGTGACGGAAATGGGTCCGATGGGCTCGTTACCAAGAATTCGGGCGCTCCATTTGGCCTTGTCCGGAATCTGCGCGATGACCTCCTGTTCTCCGCGCATCCGCTCCAGTTGTGCGATCTGCTTTTCGAGGCTGTTGCTGGCATAGTGCAGATCGGAACTGTAGGTGGAGCGACGGCCCGCGTAGCTTTTGCGCAGAGTCCGCAGTTTCTGCATCCGGTCTTCGAGCTTGAAAATGTCCGCCAGACGCGGATCGCCCATGGTCAGCGCCATGGTCTCGTTATAATTGAGATCAGTGGATAGATCGAGACGCCGCACCGCCCTATCCGCCTGCAATACCGCGCGCAGCGCCTTGCTCTTGTAGTCCAGCAGCTTGTAGCGGTAAGCCTCGGGCTGGCCCTGCGTATAAAAGGTGATCTTGATACGCTCGTTCAGATTGCCCTGGCGCAGGAGCCGGCCAATAGCCTGTTCCACCTGGTCGGGCCGGTACGGTACCGTGATGAAACGCACGTCGGTCCCATGGGTCTGCAGATTGAGGCCCACCCCCATGCTCATGGTCGAACCGATCATGACCGAAAAATCCCCGCCGTTGGCGCGAATCAGCAGCTTTTCCAGATCATTGTCGTTCTTCGCGTCATAGATCGTCGCAATACGGTCACGCGGCACGCCAGACGCCACCAGCTTGTCGATCAGCGCGTCATAAAAACAGAACGATGCGCTGATGCCCGCCGCCTCATCCTCCGATATTTCCTCCACCTCACCCGCATCATTGCTGATTTTGCGGGCGCGGGCCCCCTTCGGAATGCCCAGGTCACAGAAAATCAACTGCAGGCCGTAACCATCGCGGGCAGCGAGACTCTGCATCACATCGCGGGAAACCTCATTGATCTTGCACGGGGTATCATCGGTTACGACGATGGAGGGGTCCATCATGCGCGGATCAAGGCCCGCCCGATTCAGATCGTGGAGAACCAGCAGCATGTTATCGACGCTGGGGTCCACCTTTTTTTCACGGATGTCTTTCAGCCGCTCGCCCGCTTCCGAAAGCATGAGATTGAAAAAGTCGCTGTTCGGAATCACCCGTGTTTCATAAGTGGCCTGTGGACGAGGAATACCCACGTCATCGGCGCGCACGGTATCCATGACCGCCGTCAGCGGCATTACCGCCTCTGAGGCGTTGACCAGGAAGGGGCGTTCCTTGACCCGCCAGCCCTGTCCGGCCGGGTCAGGTTCCGGCTCCGCTTCCTGCACCAAAAACGTCTGATACCACGCCAGCGCGTTGGTCAGGCCCATCTGCCGCAGGGTCTCCGGCTGGAAGTACCGCTGGAGCACATAGAACTCCAGCAGGCTATTGGCGACCGGTGTGCCGGACGCCCCATAAAACCGCCCGCCGTTGCCCAGGATAAACTGGCTTTTCATGCGCATATCCATGGCGCGCGCAGATCCCTTGATCCCGAGCGAGTTGCCGGGTACCGCGACATTATCGTTCTTGAAGTTGTGGAATTCGTCCACGAACAGCGCAATGCGCTTGCCCAGAACGTTCTCGAACTGCCCGATGATTTTATCGGCGCTCTCTTCCCGTTTCTGGCGAAGGATGGCAATTTTGTTGAGCAGGTGCTTGCGATTCTGCTCCATCCTCTTGACGGAGAGCGTGTCATCACTCGCCAGCGCCTCGCTGATCAAATCGCTGATGGTGTCCTCTTCGTCCTGATAGAACGCGAGCTCGTGCTCCAGGGGTAGGGACAGCGACTGATAGCCGTTATAGGTGAGGATTACCGCGTCGTAGCGGTCATTGGCCAGCGCCGCCAGGAAACGGCGGCGACGGTCCTTGTCGCTGGTCTGGGTATCATCCATGATGGCGATGCGCCGGTGCGGAAACAGGGAGATGGCGGAGGTGCCAAACTGGCCGATGGTCTTTTTGGGAACCACAAAAACCGCGCGGTCCACCAACCCCAATTCCAGCAATTTCATGCCGGCTGCAATCTGCGTGTAGGTTTTTCCGGTACCCACCTCGTGATTGAAAATGCCGGTCTCTTGCAGCACCGAGCGCATGACGCCGGAGTTCTGGTGACCGCGCAGCGAAATGGCGTCCGACATGCCCTCGATTTTAAGCCCGTCACCAGGTACATGAATCGGCACAAAGCCGGTAAACCGGTCGTTGTATATCCGTTCCAGGCGGGCCACCCGGTCAGCATCTTGCGGTATCCATTCTTTCCATGCCGCCGTGATGGCTTTGGCCTTCTCGTTGGCGAGCATCGTCTCCTCACCATTCAGCACCTGTTTGCCATCCGCGGTACGGTCGAACACCCGGATGTCCGAGCGATTCAGCAGGCCCGGCAGGAGGCTTTCCAGGGGCCGGCGCGCCGTGCCGTACTCATCCTGTTTGTCACTCTCGATCCGGGCGAGATACACATCCCAGGAATTGTTTCTGGGGACGAAGGAAAACACCGCCAACTTCGCGCCCAGCACCTCATGCGCAAATGCCTCATAATCGGAGATCGGTACCCAATCCGCGCCCAGCAGCACCTCAATATCGCTGATGGGCACATTGTCCGGCAGCACCGACTCCAGTGCGGCGATATTCCCGCTCCAGAGGTCCGCCGTGCCTTCGCTCTCCACCCGGTTCCGCAGCTCCGCAAGCTTACGACGCACGTTGCCGGAAAGGTACTGGTAGGCCGGGAGCAGGTTTCCGGTCTCTGCATCCGTATAAGCCAGCGGCCTGTCCCCTCCGGTGATTTGCGACCGCACCATCGCCTCATCCTGATCCAGCTTGCGGGCCATGTACGGCAAATCCAGCCGCCCGAAGCGGTTCATGCTGAGGAGAATCGCGTCGCTCGGGGTATCCACCCGCTCCGGCTCCACCGTGGGGGTAATGGTGCGCTGATAAAAAATCCCGGATTTTTCCGCTGTCCGGGTACGTGCGTCATAGCGTTCAATAGACGATACGGCAGACACATGGACGTCATCGCCCAGCGCCTTCACATGCTGCGTCAGCGCGCCGTATTGCGCCGCAAAGGCGTCATACGCGCGCCCCAGAGCTTCCTGCGCCACCAGAAGTTCCGGATGTTCCGTGCCATCTTCCGCGGGCTGCGTGTCCTGCATCTTCGCCAGCACTTCGCGCCAGGCATCCCGAACCGGCAGATACAGGGCGAATTGTCCCTGCTTGATCTTGGATAGATTCAGGTCCCCAATGATCAGCTCGCGGGAATCCTCACCGGAGATCCCCAGCCCCACATCCTCGACAATGGCGAAGCTGCCGTCCTTGCGCCGGAAGACGGTACCGACCATCTCCCGAATGTCCTTATGCGCAGCTACTTCTGAGGCATTGATGGTGATCGTCTGGCCCCGGCTCACCGTTTGGCGCGCGCCATCCCGTTGCCGAGCGGCGGTGATCCGATTCGGCAGCGCTTGCAGGACGTCCCGGATATGATCCGCGAGAAGATCGCGGCCAAACTCCGACCGCACCGCCAACCGCAGGGAGCCGCCAAAACCTGAGCCAATCTCCATTTTGCCGAGCACGGCTTCGGGAAAATGCTCAAAATACCGGTTGATGTTGAAGCGATTGGGATCAACAAACCCCCGTTTTTCAAGCTGACTCGCCGTGCGATCATCCATTTCCAACTCTACCGGACGGGTCTCCACCCATGCCTCGTTTCCGGCATCCACGCGGGTTCTATGCACGTTACGACCCCGCAAAAACAGCACATCTTCGGTGAATGACACACCGGCCTGCCCGGTTTGGGAGTTGACGGGCATGCGTACCGCCGCCACAAGGTCCCCCTTCATCGCAATGGTTTCGCGGTTTTTTTTGTATTTCCGATCTAGCGTGTACCGCGATGTGATCGCCGCCAGCAGCCCATCTGGCTTGATCAAGTCCATGCCGCGCTCTAAAAAATAGTCATGGATGGACAGCTTGCCCCCCCCATAACGCAGGTCAGGCACAGAGTAGTCACCAAATGGCACATTGGTAATGATGAGATCGTAAGCCCCATTACGCAGAGGAACCGTCTCGAAACCCTGCACATACACCTTCGCATCCGGGTAAATCTTCTGCAGTATCCGTCCGCTGATCTGGTCCAGTTCCACTGCTGTAATCGTGGCACGCTCGATGACCGACGGCGGCGCAAAGGCCAGAAAGTTGCCGATGCCGGCAGAGGGCTCCAGAATTTCCAGCGGGCCGTCCGGCAACACCGGCAGGATGCTATCCCACAGGGCGGAAATCACGTCCGGAGAAGTGAAGTGTGAATTATTGACGGACGCCCGGGCGGAGGCCCATTCCTCAGCGGTCAGCAGTCTTTCCGCAGTCGCGCTCTCGACTACATTGACGTAGTACCCATCGGATCGGTCTATCAGATCCGGGCATAGCGCGATCATGGTGCGGACATATGCATTGCGGACCGGACCGGTGGCTGTGGCCCCTATCGGATTGGCGTTGATGAAGCGGGTTTCTGGCAGTTCCAGAGCAAAGAGATTCGACAACCCGCCCCAGCCCGTATAGCGACTCAGGACCGCCTTTTCAGCATCCGTGGCATCCCGCCCCTCGGATTCGAGAATTTTCAGTAGGCGGATTGCACTGACATTATCGGTGAGTGCCGAGAGCTCTGAAAAGGTATTCCGCTGGATGTGTGCTGGGTCGCCGAAGTAATGCCGTGGATTGTTGCTCATGGGTGTCCTCAATATTTGTGGTACACCCTTTGTTTATGCCTCTGAAAAGCGTTTATCTTCGTTCTGGAGAAATGGGCTGCCTATAACGGAAAAGGCCACGACGAATCGTGGCCCTGTTCCCATCTGGAACGCCCGGGAGGGCGCCGACAGTCCGCCAGTTCGGGCGGCATTGCCTTGGCCTATGGGCCCGGTTTTTTAACAATTACTGATGTGGCCACTCTGAGCGAAGAGGCTTTCGGCAACGCATCGGAGGTAGTGTTGGTCGCAACGGCGATGCTCTTTATATATTGAACGGCCTTGTCCGCAATCGTACCCCTCCCCTGCGGAGAGGGTAGCGTGCCAAGATTGCCATGAATATCCGACATGCGCTTGCGCAAGGATAGCAGTGTCGGCAACCGCTCGGCATCCGGTAGGTCGGCAATGACCGCACAGGTCTTTTCCAGTTGCACGCCCATTTTCTGCACCCGCTCGTCCAGCACCTCTAACACCCGCTGCGTGTGCGCATCCCGTTCCGCTGGATTTTTGGGAACGTCCACCGGGAATCTCTTATCCATCCGCACGAAGTCGATATGCCCTTGCAGTTTGGTCATCGCCTGATTGGTGGCCAGCACGGACTCCCGCGCATGGCGCAGTCCATGCATCAGGTCACGTTTCGGTGATGCCCGGCCATCCATAATCAGTCTCAATCCACGCCGCACTCTTTCCAATGCGCGCTCATTGGCATCCATTTCCTTCAGGAGGATGGGCACTGACGCGAGTTTTTCCATGAAGTCGGTAATCGCTTTAGTGACGGCATCCTGGTTGATGGTGTCCGGTAACGCATCTACTACCCTGCCCCATCGAACAACCCCGGAATTTTCTTTATCCGCTTGCCACCGGGTTTGTCGCGGTATTGCGCTCGCATCCATGAACATCGGAGCAATATCGAATACCGGGCACAATCGTACATCGCCCCCCTGGGTGATTTGTAATGCGGTGTTACGCCCATGATTATCCGTATTGCCAAGAACGATATTCAGCATGTCTCTTTTGATGTATTCAGCGATCTCTTTCTGAGGATCGGTCGCCTTATTGTTTATGACCTGAATAAAATACTCATGGTCTACCATCTGCCCGAAGCCTGGGATACCACCTGCAGAAAGCAAGCTCTCCTGATGCAGCCTGATGACCAGTGAGCCACTTATTTCTCGGTCAAACCGTTTGAATATCAGCGTATCCTGTTCCCACTGGACAGGTTCGTCGCCAGCTCTTAAACCGATTTGAGCGGCAACATTTAGGAACATGGCCTCATGACGCAGGATGTCTTGATCAATGCCCCTTGGATCACGAGGATATTTGACCAGCACATGCTTGGTAACATCTGCATCTGCGAGCAGCATGTCCGGCACAAACAATCCATCCCGGTTAATAGCCAACAGGAACTTCGGCGCAGCGCCCTGCAGACTCCCAGATCCTGCGGCAATAAAACCGAAAGCATGCATGGCTTCCACGAACCTTTCGTCCCGCATCGTGACCTGATCCTGGGTAAACGCCCATTGATCAGCCTGTGTTCTCGCATCATCCAATGCCGGTTGCCAGTAATCCACAGCCGTTTTCAACCGTAAGCGGCCAATCGGATTGGCCGCGCCATGCAGCAGAATCGGAAGATCGGCACGATCATCCCGATGCTCCACGTGCAGGGTGCGAATCAGGTGATCACGAGCCTGCCCTTGCGGAAGCAAATCGTACAAAAACGGGGGGATGACAGCGGTTCGTGCCTGCGCATCTTTCCAAGAGAAATGGTCTTGTTTCTCAGGCAGGCTCAACGAAACGACAGGGGGAGCACCCAAGCCGCCATCGAAAAACGCGCGGTCCATCTCAAGATCGCAAACACCCCGATTCCAACGCAGAACGCCCGCTGATACCCAGCGGCCATTGACGAAGATTTCCAGGTCGGTTTCTTGACTCATCCGCAGGAACCTCTTGGTAAAGTTAAACTTGTTGATGATTCAGCCGTGTTACCGCTGAGGCCACCCCGTGGGCGCAGATGCTTTCGGCACATGGGGTATCCAGTGACGTCACGGCATACACTCATTCGTTCCCCTCATCCGGATATCCCCACGAATTGCACAGCACTCGCGTCTTGCCGATGCGATAATCCATGCGATCATGCACATAACAGGGCGGCTGATAATCGGGATTTGTACCCAGCGGCCGGTCCAGGCGCATAGTTCCCCCCTGTTTCATGGTTTACCCGGTGTTACCGTGGGTGTCGATGTCGTCTGGCCGAGCTTTGAAGCAATGCCCACGGACGGCCAGCACTCACAAAGCCGATAGATGACATCCACATCTTTCTGTAGCGCCGCCTGAGCGGCAGACCGCTGTTGGGTGGACAACGCCTGCATCGTTTTCGATGCCTGAATCATCTGGTCTGGTAAGGCCATAACTCTACCCTGCAATCTCTGGAACATGTCCCCAAGTTTGGGGTGTTGATCAAAGATCATTTGTAAGGCGATGTTTATAGAAATCCCGTACTTATCACTATTTTGAAATGCGTTCATAACCTCCGGGTACTTGTTGAACGCCTCTATGTCGCGGGAAAGGTGCCCCAACTCCACATGGAATGCCGCGATGCTGGTAATCGCGCGCGCATCGCTCCGTGGATTGGAGCGTATCGTGCCATCCACCGCAGGGACTGAATGCGCAGGATGCTCCCTGAGCGACCGGATAGCACGCCTTGCCGATTGCTCTACTACGGATAACAGACCATCCACCACAGCATCGTCCGCCAATAGCCGTTGTTTGGGTGCGTCCAGGAACCGTAGCATTTCTCCTCGAAACGCTCGCTTGGCCTCTGCACCATTCAACTGGTCGGCACGCGCGGAAAGTCGCTCCAAGAAGGCCGTAGAATCCAGACCATAATCAGCCATCTTACGCCATACCAAATCATCGCGCGGCGTCACTCCACCCTGAACAAGCATATGGATATCCCAAAGGTCTCTCTGCTTCACGTAGGTGCGCGCACCCAGGGCGATGAGCTTATCCGCAAATATCTCTTCTTTGGTTTCTGTTTTTAGCGCAATGGCGCGATATGCTTGCGGCATCTCCTCAATGACGGACGATCTGGCGACGGCCACCACGGACGTGTGGGCAGGAATGCTGGCCACTTCCGTATGAATAAAATAGCTTTGCTTGGCATCCCGCGATACATCGGGCAGCCTGATCTTCGCCTTCCAGCGCGCCACGGGCACTTTGTCATGTGGATCTGGCAGGTGCGCCGCCACTTCCATGTGCAAACCGTAGTGACGACCTGCAGTTTTCTCCAATTCACGAACGAACGGGGCCATCTGTGCCGGATCAAAATTCACCCCTCCGGCAAAGTCGAGATCTTCAGAATAACGGACGCCACCGTGGCACATGCGCAAGGCTGTGCCCCCCTGGAATACCAAATTATCTGCCACCCCGCTTTCCACCAGTGCCTGCAGGATTTCGTAATGGAGCAGTTCCTTGATCACCGCCGGAACACTGGCGTTATGCGCTTTTGCAAGGCGCCCGGCAGTCTCCAGGAGCGAGGTATATTGAAAGGCCATCACGGTGCCTCCGCGTGTTCATGGATATCCACCAGGTCCAGATTTCTACGTACCCGCTTCAAGTCCCGGTAAGCCTGTTCAGGGCTCGCCACATGGATACTCCTGCGGGAATCGAAATCCGTCTGTGGCGGC
>JAPTWR010000068.1 GCA_028065135.1 Acidithiobacillus sp. | reverse complement strand
GGGCGGCAGGAGATAATCCGTCTTGCGATCAGCATCGAGAAAGTGGGACATATTTCACTCATCACATTGAATCATAGGTAATTATAAGATAATTCGGCACAAAGTGAAAGTCCGACAGCCTGCTAGGTATCTTCAGACAGGGGCGCTTTACTGTCCTTACCCTTCCCGCACGGGCCGCTTCTGCAGCAAATCAGGTTCGCGTGGCGGTGCCCGGATATCCCTGGACAGTAGAAACGCACTGGTCATCGGCCCTGGTAGAGCAATTATGGTGGCACCAAGAAAGGGCCCGCTTGCCCTTGGCGATCGGCGTCATCCTGGGAATCCTGATATTTGGTGTGAGCACGGTTCGCATGCTGATGCGTCTGCACGACCAGCAACATCTTTTGACCACACAGGTAACCCAAGATGCCCTGACTGGCCTGCCCAACCGCGAGGGCCAGCGACTGATTTTAGAACAGGCGCTGGCGCGATCAGACCGTCAGGAGCGCCTCTTGACAGTGGGTTTTCTCGATATCGACGGCTTCAAACCGGTCAATGATACCTATGGACACGCAGCCGGTGACGACCTGCTGAAAGAAATGGCCCACCGCCTGCGAGACGCTCTGCGCCGGACGGATACCGTGGCACGCCTGGGCGGCGATGAGTTTGTACTGCTGCTGGAAGGCTTGCGGGACATGGATGAACTGGATCAGGTCCTAGCCCGCTTCCAGACCGCACTTGCGCAACCCTTCCTGATCCAGGGAAAGGAAATTAGCCTCCAGGCGAGTCTGGGGCTGACTATCTATCCCTTCGACGAGGCGGACACCGATCTCCTCCTGCGGCACGCCGACCAGGCCATGTATGCCGCCAAGGCGCGCCCCGGTCGGACGAGCGGGGGTTGGGTGCAGATCTATCACCCGGATCTCGGTACCATCCCCGTGGGCGATGAAATGTTGCGCCAGGATTTTCTGCGGGCCTTGATCACCGGAGAGGTGACACTACGCTATCAACCCCTGGTAGCCTCGACGACGGACCGGGTGGCGGGCCTTGAGGCCCTGACCCGCTGGCACCGAAACGGCCGGGAGGTCTCCCCAGATCGATTCCTCTCTTCCCTTGGCGTGCGGGAGCGTCAGGCATTGGGGCGCTTCGTGCTGCAAACGGGACTGCAGCACCTCGCGCAATGGCGGGAAACCGGACTGGATCTCTTCCTCAGCATCAATGTCACCCCGGAAGAACTTGACCAATCCGGATTTGCCGATACGGTCTTTGGCATCCTGGCGGCGTATCCGAACGTCCTCCCGGAATCCCTGGTGCTGGAGGTGCTGGAGATCGGGGAAATCCTCGAACAGGAGGTCGCACTGGAACATCTGCGACGGCTGCGCAGCGCGGGCGTCAAAATCGCCCTGGATGATGTAGGGAGCGCGTACGCCTCCCTCCTGCGACTCAAAAACCTGCCCATTGACGAGATCAAGATCGATCAGGGTTTCATCCGCGAGTTGTCGGACAAGCCCCAGGATCTGATCTTCGTCGAGAGCCTCGTCAGCTTGGGTTTGGGGATGGGCATCCTTATCACCGTGGAAGGGGTAGAAAGCGAAGCCCACATCGCCCTCCTGCGCGAGATGGATGTCGACTATCTCCAGGGATATGCCATCGCCAGGCCGCTGGAGGCAGAAGCGGTCGCTGATTTTGTGCGCACCTTTGTCCTCGGGTCCGGGGATGCGGACACGCCGCTGGTGGCGCTGTATCAGCATCTGCTTTGGGTGCATGCGGCAGAAGAGTCCGCGATGAACCATGGCATTAACGAGCATACGGAATTGGCCGCCTGCCCGATTACGACTTGGCTGCTCGCCCACGCATCAGAACTGCCCGGGGTGGAGACCTTGCTAGCTGAGCACGAAGCAGTGCATGCCCTGGGTCGGGAAATTCTTCAGGTACGGCAAAGCGGAATGCGCGAGGAACGCCGTCGCCTGCTCGGTCAGTTGCATAGGCGTAGCCATCTCTTTCAGGAAGAGTTGGGGCAAGCGGTGGAGTCCATGCGGAAAAACGCCGCGGCCAATACTTGATTGTCGCCGCGAAGATGAGAGCCGATACGTACGGAATTCTATCACTGTCTTCTGGACACGATCCCGCACAAAAATCCGATCCATGCTCAACACTCCCCCTGCTAGGTTTATCGAATGCATGTTTTTAACGAAAGAAAAAGCCCCACGAAAACTGCGTTTACAGATTTTCTTCAATGCAGTTTTGCCGTCGGGCAACCCATGGCGCTGTTCCATAGAATCCGCGATGACCCCCGGGCACCAAAAACCGACCAACGACAGCAGTAAAATACCTCGGGCGCCCAAAATGGCGCTGTTTTGTCACCAACATATCGACAAAATGTCACCATTCACCAGCATGGCGCCAAAATGGCCCAAAAATAACACCAAAATGGTGACAAACAGGAAGTGCTAATACGCTCTGCAGCCATACCGAACTGCCCATTAGAAAACGTTCATCTTCGATATGGTTCCGTATCGAAGATGAACGTCCCGCAGTCCACCTACCGCGGAGGGGGCACTATTTATGAGGGAATTTTCGCGCAGCGATTCCAGGATGCGACAACCGGCCCAATACAGTGGTCGCCAGTCCCGACGTGAGCGGATATCTCCAGGATTTGGTCATGCCATATCAGGTAGCCTTCCGCCGTTGGTGGCGCAACCCAGTGTTGCGGCAATCCACAGCGTGCGGCCGACGGCGAGACTATGACCACTACCGCAGCACCGTCTGCCCGCACATAGCATCGCAGCCGTCCAGTTTTCCCGAGTTCCAGCAGGGCGTCGCCCAGCCATGTCCGATCCAACCGCAGCATGCCTACAGGATAATCATGGACCGTTTCCATGTTGAATATCGGCATATCCGCCACATCCTGGTGCGCGGCGCCGGCGACATCCAGCCGGTGAGCAAACAGTGCCCAGGCCTGATCACAAGGAACCGTATCGTCCCGCGCGTCATTTGGTACCGCCATCGGTGGATTGGTCTGGCCACTCATTTCACTGGTGTCCAAAGCCAACTTTTGACGCGCCCAAGCCATCCAGGCAGACAAATCCTCTCCATAGCGCTCCCGCATCTCGGGCTCCACCCAGGAGAGCGTTTGTGGCTGCTCCGCCCACGCAACATACAAACCCTTGGCACCGGTAGTGGCGATGATCTGGTTCAGCGGCTTTTGTAGACTCGCCATCCCCATGGGGCGTCCAACGCCCGGAACACGATCCCGGAGCAACGCAAAATAGACGGGCCGGACGGACAGCAGCACCCAGCAGTCCTTGCCGACCTCGGCCACGAGGTGGATCCAGTCCCGCTCCTGGGGTGGGAATTCGAGTGCCACGCTCCACCGCAAATTCTCCGGCAACATCCCCGTGGGCAGATGCAAAAAAGCCTCCATTTGCGTTTCGGAAGCGATCTTCCAAAGATGGATTCCAGAACCAAGGTGAAGCGTATCCGAAGCATCCATATCCGCCACCAGCCCCGCCCAGCCCACCAACTGCAGGAGTCTGTCATCACTGAGCGTCCGCCTACCGCCGACGACCCCCATCAGATTGCTTCTGCTCACCCCAAATCTGCGCGCTATCTCCACCAGACTGAGGTGAGAAAGCGTCAGCACGTTACGTAAATCTTCAATCGGGATCGGGTAGGCACGGATGGACATGAACACCTCTAGGACAGCGCTTTTGAACGATCTGCATTATATGGTATCCCACCGCCACCGTCCTGCAAAACGGGTGCTGACAGATCTACATAAAAACGGAAAACTGCAAAACCATGTTACAGGACAGGATAGTTGACATGTGTGTATTACATCGCTATGCTCTGCACCATTGTCATTCCGCAAAAAGGAGGCTGACATGACCGCGCAATGTATCGACCAACTGCTCGCTCTGGGCGAAAAATTGAAGAATGACGTGGAAGAATCCGGCAAACGGAACACAGACGTCTTTCTTGCGATCTGGAGCAGCATTGAGCTGAAGCTTCTGGATGAAGATTTCGACCTGGTGTCCGCCCGTGAACCCAAAAGCATCGTCGATCTGAGTGTGCGCGAAGGGTTGGTGGATATCGGGCGCTGTTATCTCGCAGGGGATAGCCGACTGCCAAACGATCGAAACATTGCCGAACAGTGGTTGGCGATCGGCGCGGAATGGGGTTCTTTGATGGGGCAGATGCTGCTGTTGCGAATGAATATTGAAGCTGGCAGGACGGCATACGACCCCCGTTGGTTGCAGGCTTTCCAGAGATGGCAGGCCGAAGAGGAACGATCTGATTTCCTTTGGAAAAACCAGAATCAACGCTTTAGCATGATGCGTCCGGTGGCCTTCGGGCTGGGTTTGCAGGCGGCCGTGGGGCGGAAAGATGCCGCTCTGGCCGAAGAGGTGTTGGGCATCATGCGAGCGTTGTCCTTCGATGATCTGCAATTGACGGGGTTGAAATGGCAGGCGGAGATGTTGCTGCTCCAGAACAAGCCCGCTTCGGAGCCCAGCCGTCAAATACTGAACAGTATCGCCCCAGGAAATGATAACAAGGAAAATCAGGCGTTGGAGCGTTTCAAACCGTTGCTTCGGCCCCTGCCCTTGCAGACCTGGCCGGGCAGCCTGTCCTGGACGGAGAATTTGCGGAGGGAATACCCCTGGATGTCGCGGGCCATGGATATGCTGGAGAATGAATGGGCGCTCAATCGCGTCACTGGTCAACCGGTGCTGAAGTTCCGCCCTCTCCTGCTGGTGGGGAATCCTGGGCTCGGAAAGAGCCGCTTCGTGCAAAGTCTGGGGGAGGCGTTGGGGTTGCCAACGGCATTCGTGACGATGGCGGGGATGAACGATAACATGATGCTCAAAGGCACGGCGCGCGGCTGGAGCTCCGCGAGGGCGGGTTATCTGGTCGAATTCATGCTCGAAAACCGCCTGGCCAACCCGCTGGTCTGTCTGGATGAAATGGAGAAAATCGGCACGGGGCGAAACAACGGCCGCCTTTGGGAAACGTTGCTGACGATGCTGGAACCGGCGACGGCCAGTCGCGTCACGGACGAATTTTTGCTGGGGCCGGTGGATTATTCGTCCGTCAACTGGGTCGCCACGGCCAATGATGTGGAGGATCTGCCCGGACCCTTGCAATCGCGCTTCACCATCATTCGGGTGGGGGAACCCGCCGGAGGGGATTTTGACCGTATTTTTACGAATATCCTCAAGGATATTGCCCGTGATCTGGGCACGGAACCCTGGGCGTTGCCGTCCCTGAATCCACAGGTGGCCGGGGCATTGCGACGGCGGTTTCAGCGTAAACCCGGTTCACTGCGGCGATTGGCCGTGATCACACGATCTCTGCTGCAACTGGAGGCCAAAGCACAGATGGATGAAGATGGGGCACTGAGGCGTCTGCAGTGAGTATGGGAAGGGTATTCAACCCATAAGGATCGGCGCGATGAAAATCACCCGCATGGCGTTATAGCCATACGTTTTACGAGAAAAATACCATGTTCATCCGATTGATTTCCGACATTCACGTGGATGTGAATCCACCCGCCACCGTCCGTCTGGCGTCTTTGCCTACGGACCGGGACAGTATTCTCGTACTGGCGGGAGACTTCGGCACGCCCAAAAAGCTGGCCGACTGGCTGAAAATTGTGGCTGATCCTTTTCCACATATCGTGGCGGTGCTGGGAAACCATGATTACTGGGGTTTGTCCGTCGAACGGGCACCGGAAAAATGGCGGGAAGGTCTGGCCAGACATTTGCCGGAGGATCTGATGGCGCGGTGTACTTTGCTGGAAAGACAAGGCGTGGACATCGGCGATATCCGCTTTTTCGGGACCACCCTGTGGTCCGATTTTGATGGCGGCGACCCCTATGCCATGCGGGCGGCCCAGGAGACCATGCAGGACCATAAGCGGATACGGTGCCATGAGGGTGCCCGGCGCTTTTTGCCGCGGGATACCCTGGAGGTGCATCTGGCCAGCAAAGTCTGGCTGGAGGACGCGATCGCCCAGCCCTGGGCCGGCCACAAGGTCGTGATCACCCACCACGCACCGGCATGGGAGTCCATCTACCAGTCGTTCCGGCAGGATGATCTGTCCGGCGCCTACGCCAGCCGATTGGAGGAGACCGTGGCGCGTTTTGGTGATCAGGGGGTGCGGCTGTGGATGCACGGCCATACCCATCATGCGGTGGATTACCGTATCGGTGCGGTGCGCATATGGTCCAACGCCTTCGGATACCCGAGGGAAGGTACCGGCGTGCGGTTGGATCAGGTGATTGAACTGGAGGAGCAGGTTTCATGAATCCGCGTGTCATCGCCCATCCGGCCAATCTTCAGGGCCGGGATTTCATCGTCGGTGATCTGCACGGTCACCCCGATGTCCTGCGCAGGCTCATGGATCATGTGGCCTTCGACTACGATACGGATCGCCTGTTCAGCGTGGGTGACCTGGTGGATCGCGGCCCGAACAGTGCCGGGGCGCTGGATCTGCTGGAGGCGCCCTGGTTTTATCCGGTGCTGGGCAACCACGACGCCATGCTGCTGGCCACGTTGAATCTGGGTCATTTGCGGGCGATGCGGCGAGAGGAAGCCCAACGGACCGCGGCCTACGCCGATCTCTTTGCCCGCAATGGCGGCTGGGACTGGTTTCGCCTTTATCGGACGGATGAAGAATCGTGCGAACGATGGCGGTCGGCGTTGTCTCAGGTGCCTTTGGTACGCATCGTCGACCCTGGAAATACGGCTCCCGCCGGGCGGTTTCAGGTACTGCACGCGGAACTGGCGGCAGAATGCGAGGATGGCGTGGCGGTGTTCTGGAATGATGCCACTCTCGCAGAGGACGCGCATCCCCGCTGGCTGGAGCCACATCCGGTCATCGGCTATGACGCTACGGGGACTTGGGAAGATCATCTGCTGTGGGGACGGAGCTTGCGTTATGCCCTGTCCCACGAGATACCCATTGTCCCGGCCGCGCTGTCCCGCACCTATGTGGGGCACACCATCACGCCGCCCCGGGAAGGGCGCTTGTTGCAGGTCGCCGGACACGTGTTTCTGGATACGGGTGCCGCCCATCTGGATCAAGCCGAGCGATACCGCGATCAGGGCTTGACCCTGTTTTGCCATCAGGAACAGCAGGGCTGGATGGCCACCGCAACCGATATGGAGAGCGTAACGCTGGGAAATGCGCCCGCGTTCTAAATTAGATACAGGAGAAAAACACATGGACATCGCCCTGGAACACGCCTTGCGACGGGATTACCCGGCACTCTACAGCGGCTGCCGGGAAATCCATTTTGAGTGCGAAGACGGCTGGTATCCCCTGCTGCGCGCCCTGTCTCAGGCCGTAGAGACCTACTGCCAGGAGAACGGCATAGGTCTCCACGTCACCCAGGTCAAACAGAAATTCGGGACGCTGCGCTATTACTATGGCTACGACGCGACACTGACGGACGCGCAGAAACACGGCCTGTTTCAGATCGTGGAGGATTATGGTGACCGCTCACGCCGGATCTGTGAGCACTGCGGTTTGCCGGGTACCTTATTGGTCAGTGGCGCCTACTGGCATGTGGCCTGTCCGGAGCACGCCAACGGCGGATTGACGCCTGCTGCCTTTCAACAGTTGCGGGAAGCCAAATTCAAACAAAGGGGATTGCCACCGGAAGGACCCCTCGCCGCACGCGGGCTGCCCGCCGATCCCAAACAGGACGCGTCCACCTACCGGCGTTTCGTGGCTATCCGACTGGCTCACTATGCGGAAGAAATGGCTGAAGCGCGGACCAACTGTCACCGTGCCGACGGGAGTGCACCGGTTTTGCATTATCTCGCCGGCAGTATCGGTTCCGGCAAAACGCTCCTCTCCGCGCCGCTGCGCCGCCAGTTGGGCATTGCGGAAAGCGCATGGGTCGACGTGGATCGTTATCTGCCGTCGCTTCCGAAAGATCACGCACGCCTTGTCACGATGGCCCGTGAGGCCATCCGGCAATGGCTGCCAGACGAAGATGACGCAGATCGGGCCATGGGCCTGATTCCCGCCGCCAATGAACCCCTGCCAGAATTGCAGGTGGCCTATCTGCTCTCCAATGCGGACTGGCGGCGGGGCCTGGATGCCCGTCAAAATCTGCTGGTGGAAACCACGTTCTCCCTTGCGGGCCGATTCGATCAGGTACTTGAAAGCATTCGGGCAGGGGCTGTAGTGGATCTGGATTATGTGGGTGTTCATGATCTGGATACCTTGGTACGGCGTGTCCAGTCCCGCGCACATCGCGGTGCGCGTGCGGACATCCCGGAAGATCGGGTCAGTCGCAACCTGCTCAATGGGTTTCTCCATACGGCGCTGGTGGCCCGTGTTGCGCGGCGCGTGCGCATTTATGACAACCGTACCGAAATGGATTTGGCGATGCACCCGGATTATCAGCCGCCCCCGAAATCGTCGCAGGCCTTGCCAGCATCCGGCGGGCGCAAAAAGAAAAACTTGTCGTGACCACGCATGTGGGCGACACTTGCTTTCAAAGAAAGGAGACTGAAGATGCTGTACATGGATCCTGACCCTGACGTAATCACCCCCCTCCCCGCGACGGATGGCCATCCGGGATTTCCAACCAACGCTGACGAGGCAGAAGAGTCCCTCTCGGTGATCTCCCTCTTTTCCGGATGCGGGGGAATGGATCTAGGCTTCAAGGGCGCGTTCTCGTTCCTGGGCCGACGTTACCCGCGAAACCCCTTCGACATCATCTGGGCCAACGAGATCAACGAGGCCGCGTGCCGGACCTATCGGAGGAACATCGGCCCCCACATCCGCCACGGCGATATCTGGTCCATGATGGACGCCCTCCCGGACAAGGCGGACGTGGTCATCGGTGGATTCCCGTGCCAGGACATTTCCGTCAACGGCAAAGGGGCAGGAATTGAAGGAAAACGCAGCGGCCTCTACCGGGCCATGGTCGAGGTGGTCGCGCGAGTCAAGCCCAGAGTCTTCGTCGCCGAGAACGTGAAGGGGCTGCTGATGAGCCATCATGCGGAGGCCCTCAAGCGCGTCCTGGCCGACTTCCGCGCACTAGGGTACGAAGTGACCCATCATCTCTACCTCGCGGCGGATTACGGCGTCCCGCAGTCTCGGGAGCGCGTCATGCTGGTCGGGACGCTTCCCGGCGTCCCCCCGTTCGCTCCTCCCCTCTCCACGCATGACCGCGAGTCTTGGGTCACTGCTCGGGAGGCGATCTCCGATTTGGCCGACTATGGCGAGGACGAAGCAATCAACCACGTCTGGAGCCGCGCCAACCGGAGCCCCGAACAAGGGGACCGGCGCCTGCTTCCGAACCGGCCTGGCTACACCATACGGGCGGAATGCCATGGTAACATCCAGTGGCATTACGAGCTGCCCCGCAGGATATCCATGCGCGAGGCGGCGAGATTGCAATCCTTCCCCGACGACTTCATCTTCGACTCCAAGCTGCGGGAGACGGAGCGACAGGTGGGCAACGCAGTCCCCCCCGTGCTGGCGTGGCACGTCGCCAACGCGGTGGCGGAATGCCTTCTGGTGGACATGGCCGCTGGTCGGGGTTAGCCTGATCCTCTTTTCAAGAGGAGCGGGCTTGCCGCGCGGAGAACATGACGAAAGAGGAATTCGAGGATTTTCTCGACGAAGTGACGGGGCGCCTTCGGAGCGAGGCGCTGGCCGCCCCTTTCAAAAACGCCCAGGAATTCGAGAACAGGGTCCGAATCGTCGTCAACGAGGTTGTCGAAGATCCCGATGTGACGATCGACTTCCACCCCCACGCCCAGGCGTTCCCTGACATCGCGGTCGGGGAGTTCGGTATCGAGGTCAAGTTCACGACCAACGACACCTGGCGCAGTGTGGCGAACAGCGTGCTGGAGACGAACCGTATCGACGCGGTGAAGACCGTCTACATCGTCTTCGGCAAGATGGGCGGCGTTCCGGACGTGAAGTGGGGAGAGTATGAGAAGAGCGTGATGCACGTGCGCACCTCCCACGTACCCAGATTCGAAGTGGAGATTGGTGCGCCAACTTCCCTCTTCGAACAAATGGGGGTCGTCTACGACAAGTTCCGCCACCTACCCATGCATGAAAAGATGCAGTACATCAGAGAGTACGCCCGCAAACGCTTGAAGGGGGGAGAGCGGCTCTGGTGGCTTGAAGACGCGCCGGGCGAGGAGCACACCCTTCCGATACAGGCAAGATTGTACACGGAACTCGACAATGCGGAAAAAGTCCGGCTTAGAGCCGAGGCCGTTCTACTCTGCCCCCAGATCGTCCAATCCGGCAGGGCCAAGCACAAGTACGACGACATCGCGCTTTACCTCCTGACCTACCATGGCGTTCTTTGCCATCAAGCTCGGGACCTCTTCTCCGCCGGGAGCGTGGCGAACCCGGACAACGACGACAACGGCGGATTGTACATAGAGAGGGCGCTGAAGCTGATCGAGAATGAACTGAGGAACGCCGCCCTGCGCATGGACGGCGCCCTATTCGAGGAGTATTGGGGAAAAGACGTCGCTCCTGAGGACAGGATAGCGGAGTGGCTGCGGCGGGCGGACGCGGCCGCCGGCGAACGATGGAAACCGTCAGAGGTCTTGTTTCTGGACGAGTGAGCAACCGCGAATTCTTCGCGGCCCAACGCGCTTCAAACCATCGCCCATCGTCGATGAGCATGGCTGTCGGCACGTCCAAAAATGGGTTACGGGCCAAGGGGTGAGGAAGCATTTGGGATGAACATGCAATTGAGCCACGCCACGAGATATTTTTGGGAATGCTGGAGCGACCTTTTCGATGGCGTGGGATCGAGACGATCCCTCCTCAAGCTTTTCAATGCGCACGCCATCATCAAGGAGCTTCAGGACGAGATGACGTACAACGATCTGTTGAGCGCGAACAACAGGAACTTCTTCCGATCGACGCTGGGGAACTATCTCAAAACCGATCCAGGACTTGAGGGGGTGTTGCGCATCCATGTGCGGGAGATCATCAAGGAGTTTGACAACTACAAACGCCGTCCTGGATACATGAAGGAGCTTTGCCGCTCCGCCCTCCGACTCTTCCGCGACGGAACCTATTTTGGTTCGTTGCTGTCGAGCCTGAAGGGGATGATGACGCTGGAGGAGCTTGGACCCGCCGAAAAAGCGAGGGTCAAGGCCATAGCGAACAACATGATCGTGGAATTCCGAAACATCGGACTCACCGACGATGACATAAGACCCCTCCCCGGAAAACTGTTCAACTCCCCGGTCCCCTTCCAAGGACACGTCCTTTGGAACTTTCCACACGGAATACCCTTTCCCGAAAACGCCGACGAGCCGCGCCTGGCGGAGTATCGGAAAAACCTCATAGCCTTTGATCTGGCTCTTGGCGAAAACGCCAGGATCGACGCGTTCTCCAAATTCTTCAACAACGACGTGGAAGAGTCCCATTTCATATTCGGCATCGACGGGCTCGATGTCGAGGAAACGATCATGGTCTCCGGGGTGGAGTTTTACTCCCCGTCGAAGAATCCGCGCGTCGTTCGGGAGGCGACCGACGGAGCCGTTGATTCGGAACTTTTCCACTTTGGCCCACGCCGATGCGCCACGAACGCGTTGGTTCACCAGGTTTCCAAGTGCGGGCGAAGATCGGCGGCTGACGCGGCTAGAAACCGCGTCCAAAAAGCGCTGAGCGTACTGCGGAGATTGAGACCGGGGGCCGCTCCGATCATGGTGAGCAAATCCTATGTCGTCATCGACCCGGAGGGGCGCATCAACGGCGCAAGCACGCACACGTTCGAACGCGCGGAGGACGATATCACCAAAAAGTTCATCATCAACGCCGAATTTATCTCCCAACACTCCACCCACCTGAATGATCTGGAGAGAGGGATGGCGAAAGCGTCGGCGCACGGCTTCTCCAGCAAAGTGGACGACGCGCTTTACTGGCTAAGGAGGGCTGAGGAGAGCTATTCCCCCGGAGAAAGGCTTTTATCCTACTGGATATCTCTCGAAACGCTCTGCTCGAAACCGGAAAAGACCTCCTCGAACTGGTTCGCGACGAACGAAAAGGACAGCGAGGAGAACATCGACGTGATCGTCGCCGTGGTGGGCAAGGCGAGAGCGGTCACGAAAGCCTATGAATATGGTTGGACACTGCGTCAACAAGTCATGGTCGCGAACATGAACAACGGAGGTCGGCTGATACCTCCTGACCTTCTTGTAAAGGCCGGGTTCGCGCACGTCCCTGGAGAAATGATAACGCTACGCTCTTTCATAGACGCCTTGGGCGATCTGGCGACTATCGACCTTGGCGAGCTGATGAACGAGCAAGTCGAGGACTTGCGGTCCTTCTACGTGGACACGAAGATGGCTTTGCGGAAACTGGCGGAGTTTTACAGGGATTCCGCCGATGAGGTCAACTTTGTCTACAGAATGAGGAACAAGATAGCGCACGATGGGAACAGCGAGCACCCCCTGTTGGAGTTTGTGAGCGCCATGGCCGGGGATTACACGCACGTGATGTTCTCCAGGATCATGGAGGCGTTTTCCCACGGCGATTGTCCAGGCCCGGCGAGCGCGTTGATAGGCATAGCACAAAATTACGACATGATGGAGAAGCGGCTGGAGGATGGAGAGCCGGTCCATCAAGTGTTGGGCCTTTGAGCAAGAATCTTGCCGCTTGCGGTTGACCCGCTCTTGCGGCGCAACCGCAATGACCTGCGGCATGACGAGGATCGCTCCAATCGCCACCATTGGAGGGGGAAGCATGACGAAAAAAGGGGGTGGGATGAGGAAGACGCGGACGTCCCGGCAACCACTCACCCGCTCCGAGATCATGTCGCGCGTCAGATCGGTCGACACGAAACCCGAGATGCTCGTCCGGCGGGCTCTGTGGAAAGCGGGCCTGCGGTACCGCCTGCATGATCGAGGCCTCGCCGGATGCCCAGACATCGTGTTTCGATCAAGGCGGATCGCCATCTTCGTCCATGGTTGCTTCTGGCATGGTCACGAGGGTTGCCCCCGCCACCGCATTCCCAAAACTAGATCCGACTGGTGGACTGCCAAGATCGCCCGCAACAAGGAGCGCGACGAGGCGGCGATGAAGTCGCTCGCGGCCATGGGATGGAGGGTCGTCGTCCTTTGGGAGTGCGAATTGTCCGAACCAGAAAAATTGGAAGATGTCGCGCAGGCCATAAAAAACGCACCCCGCGTTTCCTAACTTTCACGACGGCGCGGGGACGCCCCTTTGCGAACATGATGGGCACGAAACAACGCCTGTCACTGACCGGCAGTATCGTCGGAAAGGCATCCGATCTGCGCACCCAACTCACCAAAGGGCGTTCTGCAGACCGGTGGAAAGAGATACGAAACTCTCGCCACCCAGAACAGAGTGGGACCGGTGGCAAGGTCCGGTTACTGGGCATCAGTAAACGCTGAGATACCTATCTCCGAACGCTGCTCACCCACGGAGCGCGGGCAGTCGTGAATCTCCAAGTCAAGAACCGAATCCCCTGGATTAATAAGCTGCTCTCAGACGGCCCCAAAACGTGGTCGTCGTGGCGCTTGCCAACAAGATGGCGCACACGATCTGGACATTACTGGTAAGGGACAGGCAATATGACCCACAATACACCGTGCGTGTTGCCGCCTGATACCAGGAGCATTACTGAAGTTCAGCAAAGAGAGTTGCGCAGATAGATAGACGATTGATGGCATAACAGGTTAGACCGGGGAAGGAAGAGCCTGGTGGTTCCTTGTCCTTAAAGGACGTTGACGAGTTGAGGCCACTTCCAGCGGATTTCATCAGGACCAGCAGGCAAAGTCTGCACGAAAGGTCGGATATAAGGCGGTACTTTGGCCTCACATCGCCAAGGATCGAAAGTTTGCTTGCACGAACGGAGGCATCCATATAAGGAACCAAGGAATATACTAAAACGGCGGGGTTTTCTTATTTTAGAATGGAGAATTAAAAAATGGATATAACATCCGATAGTTTGCAAAAGACGGTTGTTTTATTTTATGCGTATCGAGATGGCATTTTGATGACACCGACATTTGGTGTAGTCGTGAAAAAAGAGGAACGCTTTTTTGCAGTGTCGGTCGCTCATGCTGTTACAGATCGTGAGCGTTTCGAGGTGTGGACGGGCGTGCATTCAGATATCGTAAAGAATTTTGATATGTATACAGCGGGCAAACGCCTCGTCTCCGCTGCGTCTGATGCCGTACAAACAGCAGAAAGCGACGATATCATGGCCATTCCGCTTGACGACTATACGGGCGATGCTTTTGATATTGTGGTTTCAGACATCGGGCTATTGCGATCTGCACTCATTACCTGCCTAGACTTCGCGCCTGATGATGATCAGATTTTGCAAAACGTACTAGATGGCCAAGCGGGCCTCGTAGAACAAGAAGATTCTTTTCATCTGCGACTGACATCCCAAGGTAAGGCAGGCATGTCAGGCGCCCCCGTTGTCGTGGATATCGGCAATGGGAAGTTTGGCCTCGTTGGGCTCTACACGGGCACGCCGAGGACTACCCCCTTAACGATTACCGCCACTACCGAGCACGCGAACGTCGTGAAGATCGGACAATTTATGAGTACATTGCCGATTTGATTACAGCAGGTGTTATGAGGGCGTTACTGAAATTATGTCAATCGGTTCGCATAATCCGGCATTATAAATGACTTTTGTTGCGAAGAGAGGAGGAGCGTGACTTGTTTGAAGACAAGACGACAATCACTGCCACATGGATTAATATAGATGGTGGGGGCCAATTGGATGGCTTTTATACATCTAATGGAGCGCTTGCCGTTAACGCGGATGAAATAGGAACACAGGTTTGCCGCTGCCGCCTTAGAAATAAATACGATCATAGCGACGAATTTGAGGTTGTTATCATAGCTGGCCACGGAAACATTATATTTAGGGCGGACTGTTATGAGGATGTAGGGGGCGAATATCATTTAGACAGATTCGATTCCCAAGATGGGGGTGAAATAATTTTAGTTCACCAAGACGAGATGGAAATAATCTATTTCCATCTGTTCTGATGGTTTCGCAACTGCTCCGTGCCCAAGGTTATTTCCTTGGGCAATTATGTGGTGATGCTCTGGGAAGTCTGGTTGAACTCAGATCTCCTGATTCCATTCGCTTGTCATATCCGGATGGTGTTCGTGACATGCATGATGGCGGTTCATGGGATACTATTGCTTTCCATCCGGACATGATACGCACCTGACGAACAGAGCAGAACGCCTTAACCTCGTTCGACAAAATTAAAAAAAGCCGACCAGGAGGCCGGCTTTTGTTTACTGAAATGATGAATTATTGGCTTCTTGAGTGGTTGCGGACGTTTCTTGCATGATGCCCAATTCGGCATCAATTTCTGCGGTTTCCGCATCGAGGTTCCGATCAATCTGGGCGCACAGAACTGGATCCGCAAGGATTTCCTTTTGCTTTGCAATAACCTGGGCTTCGGTCATGCCCATTTGTTTCATTGACAGCTTGCGCGCTTCTGCCGTGAGCTGCCAATTACGTCGCTCCTGCCGCTCCCGCGTGAATCGCTTCGTCAGCGTGTTGACCGTGCCGATTAGCCGATACACTTGCGTCTGCATTTGGATTTCGCCAATTTCAGCGTCGTGCGCGTCCTGTTGCGCGTTCGATACAGCGGCAGAGTCTGTCGCCCGCCCGCTCTCCCGCCCCACGTTCTTCCCGATGATATAATCCATCATGCCCATGTTCGATCTCCTTTGCGTACCGCGTCGTTCCGTTCATCCCGTTTGTTTCGTGCATACATCATACCACCGCGCGGGCGGTGAGCGAATTTCATCATGGATATCGGCGGCTGGTTCGTGGGAGAGGCGTTGCAGGCGTTTCTGACCGGCATGGGCGGCACACAGGTCGGCATCATCGGGTTCGCGGCCATACTCGCGGTCATCATCGCCACGGTGCTGATGTTCATCAAAACCGTCCTGAAACTCATCACGCACCTTGCAGACCGTGCTCCGCAATGGATTGGCGGTCACTCCGGTCAGGGTCTGGGCGAGGCGGACATCGCGCAAGGGGCTATCTCCAATGCGGGGTCTGGCGCCGGGAAGTACGGCATGTATGCTGGGGACAAGATGAATGCTGGTATGGATTCGATGAATGCCAGCGCCAAAGGCCGCGCGGATGAACAGGAAAGAGCGGCGGCATCGGCGTCGTCTGCGGAAACCGCCGAGCGGCGTCACCAGGAAATGATGGGTGCGCTGAGTGGGGGAAAAGCGGCGGGGCAGGATAGTGGTGAGACTAAACCGGAGGTTGGTAAAGGGGGGAATAAGTTATGACCAATTGTAACACGAATAAGGATGCCTAAAAACCTGGGCATCCTTTACAGCCTTCTAGTTCACGGACGAAGGGCCGTTGTTCGTGGCGTTTGTTGCATCAGTAGAGGTGCCAATCGTATCGGTATCGATCTCTTTGTCTTGCCCATCGAGGAACTGTTTCATGTGTTCACTTACGCCCGGCAAATCGCTGACCCTGTCCTGATCTTCATAAACGTCATCCGCAGTCATTCCTGCCTTTTCCATAAGTGACAATTTGCGCAATTCCGCAGTGCGCTGCCAACCACGACGTTCCCGCCGTTCCCGATAGAACCGCTTCCTGGTTACCTCCAGTTCTTCCCGCGTCTGCTTCAACGCGATGGCGATGGCCAGGGCGGTGTTTTGGGCCTGGTCTGCGGTACCTCTGGCCTGGATGGCGTCCATTTCCGCGCGATGCGCCGCTCCGCTGTCCTGGGAGTTCCGCGCCTCTTCCCGCCCCACGTTCTTCCCGATAATATAATCCATCATGCCCATGTTCGATCTCCTTTGCGTACCACGTCGTTCCGTTCATCCCGTTTGTTTCGTGGATTCATCATACCACCGCGCGAGCGGTGAGCGAATCCGGTCTCAGGAATGAAGTAATGCCATTCGCACGGGAAGATTAAAGAGCCTTTCCGTAAAAACGTTCCATCCATTGATTGTCCCACCTTTTGAAAGCACCACCTTGGCATCCACCAAACTGGCCTCGTGCTTTTTTAGCAGGGTGTACAGATCAAAATGAACTGCTCCCGCCAAGCCTATACGGCTATGGCGTGAGTTTCGTGCTTCATCGCGGCGAAACTTCCACCGCTCCACATCTCGGACGGTTCCCGCCCGGAATCGAAAACCGGTTCGCTTTTCACCGTGGAGCCTTCTGTGCCTTCTCCGTCGGCATTCTCCCGCCGCTTCCGGTTCGGTCCTTCGGGTAATATTCACCCCAGCATCTTCGCCAGGTCCTCCGCTCTCAAGTGAGTATAGCGTTTCAGCATCTGCAAGGTCTTGTGGCCGGTAATGGCCGCCACCTGCATGGGATTCAAGCCCTTCTCGAAAAAACGGCTGGTGGCCTCGTGGCGCAGGTCGTGGAAGCGTAAGTCATCAATGGCTGCGCGGCGGCAGGCGGCAGTAAAGGAATGGGATATGTCCGCACCTGGGAACACCTTGCCGTTGATGTTGCGCGGCAACGCTTTCAGGACGGCAATAGCGCGACTGGACAGTGGAATGGTCCGATCTTCCCCGTTTTTGGTATCAAATAACTGGGCAGTACATTTGATCAGGTCCACATCCTTCCAGAGTAACTTCTGTATCTCCCCCCGCCGCATCCCGGTCTCCAGAGCGAACAGGATGATGGCCTTCAATGGTGGGGTACATTCGCCCAATAGTTTCTTTTCTTCAATCGGCGACAACCTTCGATCCCGTGCCTTGCCTGGCGATGGTTTCCGCACTGACAATACCGGGTTGCGTAAGCCTTCCATACGCCACTCCTTCATGGCGACCGTGTACAGATTGGAGAGGATGGCTAACTCTAGGCGCACGGAGCTATCAGAAAGCCCCACGTTCAATCGCCGATCTCGATACTCTGCGAGGTCAGCGCCGCGAATTCGCGATAAGTGCAGTTTGGCGATTTTGTCCGTCTTGAGTGTTCCAATGCGGTACAGTTCAATCTTGCCCGATTTCTTCAAGCTGGAGACTTCCCTACCGTAACGATCCAGCGCATCGGCCAGCGTTGTACTGTCTGCGTCGCTCTGATTTTGCCACAACCCGCGTTCCATGGCCGATTCAGTAAGCCGTGCCCACGCCTCGGCATCCCGTTTGGTCCGAAAGGTTTTTGTCTGGCTTGGATAACCCTTCTTGCGCACGATGGCTTGCCAGCCGATCGTAATGCCATCCTGGTCTTCCCGTGAATTTATAGTTGCCATGCTGCACTCCCGCTGCACTCAATTCGGAAGCTTAGTGCAGCATATATGCAGCGTAAAATCAATATGGATTCATGACTTCACTCTAACTATTTGGTGCGAAAGGGGAGATTCGAACTCCCACGCCGTGCGGCGCTGGAACCTAAATCCAGTGCGTCTACCAATTCCGCCACTCTCGCATTCGCGCTATCTTATGCGGAATGTCGTTTGTAGACAATGAGCGGGGTGCGGAAATGGCCAAGTCACAGCAACAATCCCGTTTGCGGCGCTTGCTGGTGGTGGAATCGGCGCGGATCATGGCCGACGAAGGGGTGGTGGACTTCCGGGTGGCCAAGGAAAAGGCGGCGCGCCGCCTGGGCGCCGGCGGCGACGCCCAGCAGGACTGGCCAAGTAATGCGGAGATCGAGGAAGAGCTTCAGTCGCGTTTGCAGCTTTTCCACGGTCAGGTTCATGAGGCGGAGTTGCGCCAGCTCCGCGAGCAGGCTGCGCAGGCCATGCAGTGGCTGGCGGAGTTTCGGCCGCGTCTGGCCGGGCCGGTTCTGACCGGGACGGCGACGCGCCACGTGCCCGTCACCCTCCATCTTTTTGTGGACGCGCCGGAGAGCGTGATTTTTTTTCTGATGGATCAGAAGGTGGCTTATGAAGAAGTCTGGCAGCGGCTTCATTATGGGGATGCCCCGGCCCGGGATTATCCTTGCCTGAAGCTGAATTTTGCTGGGGCGGATCTGCGTCTGGTCCTCTTTGATCTGGACGAGGACCGGCGCAGTCCCGCATCCCCCGTGGACGGCCGACCCTTGCGCAGGGCGACCCTCGCGCAGTTGCAGAAATTGCTGGTGGAATCCGTCCCGAACCCCGTCTGACACCCTTTATTACCGCTCCCTGCGGGTCGCCGCAAGCGCGTTTTTTGCCACCCCGATGGCAGCCCCCGAACGGTAAGGGGGATTATGGGCGTGCTTTGGCGCGATCGTACTGTACGGGCCAGGCGATATCGACGCCGAGTTCTCGGGCCGCGTGCAGAGGCCAGTAGGGGTTGCGCAGCAGTTCCCGGGCCAGGGCCACGGCGTCGGCCTGTTCGGTGACGAGGATGTGTTCTGCCTGCATCGCCTCGGTGATGAGGCCGACAGCGACGGTGGGTATGCCGACCTCCTGCCGGATGGCGCTGGCGAAAGGCGTCTGGAAGCCGGGGCCGGCGGGGATGACGGCATCCGGCGTCATGCCACCGCTGCTGCAATCGATGACGTCCACGCCACGGTCCTTCAACGCTTTGGCGAGGACGACGGACTGCTCCAGGTCCCAGCCGCCGCGCACCCAGTCCGTGGCGGAAATCCTCACCCAGAGGGGCAGCTCTTCGGGCCACACCGCACGCACGGCAGCGGTGATTTCCAGTGGCAGGCGCATGCGGTTTTCCAGGCTGCCGCCGTAGTCGTCGGTCCGCTGGTTGCTGATGGGGGACAGAAAGCTGTGCAGCAGATAGCCGTGGGCCATGTGCAGTTCCAGAACCTCGAATCCCGCGGCCAGTGCACGTCTGGCCGCGGCCACAAAGTCCCTGCGTACCTTCTCCAGGTTCTGGGCGTCCATGGCGTGGGGCACGGTATGGCTGTGGTGGAAGGGCAGGGCACTGGGTCCCAGAGGCTCCCAGCCACCCTCGGCATCGGGCGCAATGGGATCGCCACCGAGAAAGGGTGGCCGGGTGGACGCCTTCCGTCCCGCATGGGCGATCTGAATGGCGGTGACCGTCCCCTGCGTCTTCATGAACGCCACGATGGGAGCCAGTGCCCGCGCCTGCGCATCCGTCCAGATACCGAGGTCGCGGGGGGAAATGCGGCCTTCCGGGCTGATGGCAGCCGCTTCCACCATGACCAGCCCGGCACCACCTACGGCGCGGCTGCCGAGATGCACCATATGCCAGTCCCCGGCGACGCCATCGGGTGTGGAATACTGGCACATGGGCGCCACGCAGATGCGGTTGCGCAGGGTGACGCTGCGTAACGTCCAGGAGGAAAACAGCTTGTGCGTCATGCGGATGCTCCGAGGTAACGGGTGAAGTGGTCAAGGGTCAGGCGCCAGCCTTCCTGCGCGGCATCGGGACGGAAGCTGTCCCGAGGATCCGCAAAAAAGCCGTGTGGCGCACCCGGAAACACGGTCAGGGTATAACGTTTGCCGGCGGTGCTGAGCGCGGTAGCGATGCGACCATGTTCTTCGGGGGTGATGGATTGGTCCTCCGCGCCGTAAAGCAGCAGCAGCGGCGCCCGCATCTGGTCCACCAGATGCAGCAGTGGCTTACGTCCGACGGAATCCTGATCGGGGGCAATACCGCCGCCGTAGAAGGCGACCGCGGCGCGAAGCTGGTCTGCATGGATGGCATTGGCCATGAAGGCGTAGCGTCCGCCCATACAGAACCCCAGCGCCCCGATGGCGTCCTTGTGCACCTCGGCACGTTGCTGCAGTGCCTGGATGGCCAGGCCCGCCTCCTGCATGACGACTGCGTCGTTCAGGGTCTTGAGGTGGCCGATGGCACCGTCGAAGTCGGAATAATCATAGGTCTTGCCGTGATACAGGTCGGGCACGATGGCGCAATAACCCGCCCGGGCAAGCCGTTGGGCCACGTCCTGAAAGTGTGCGTTGACTCCGAAGGCCTCGATGAAGACCAGCACGGCCGGGTATGGACCCACGCCGACGGGGCGGGCATACCAGGCGCGTGGGCCGTTTTCCAGTTGAACCCATTCAGAGGTGATCTGCGACATGATATCTCCTTGCTGCAGTCAGGAAGCAGAAAAAAGCGGCACGCCGGAAATTGCGAAGCAAATGTTCACGGCACGCTACGGGACACTCTATCAGGCGGCCAGTGACTGGACGTAGAGTTGCAACTGTCGCAGACAACGCCGATAGGCTTCGACGGACTGCGCATTTTTGCCCAGGCCGACGCAGCCTTCGATGGCGGCAACGATGAAGAGTGCTACCTCTTTCGCCTCGACGTCGGTGCGCACCTTGCCGGCGGTCTGCCCCCTGGCCAAGGCGTCGGCCATGACCGCGACCCAGCGATCGAGAATCTGCTGCAACCCGCAGCGGAACGCCTCATCGAGGGGGCTCATCTCCTGGATGAGATTATTGAGGGGACAGCCGTAGCGGATGACGGATTCGTCGGCAGTAGTGATTTTTTCTTCGAGAATACGCTGGAGGCTGACCAAAGGGTCATCGTGCTCGGCAAAAGGGGCGAACCACCGCACCGCAAGTTGCGGTGCAATCACTTCTTCGACTACGGCCAGCCCCAGTTCGCGCTTGGTGCCGAAGTGATGGTAGAGCGCGCCTTTGCTTACCGAGGTATTGGCAAGAATGCGTTCCAGGCTGGCCGCCTGAAAGCCGGATTCCAAAATCTCGATATAGGCGGCGTCCAGTAGATCGCTGCGGGTCTGCTCCGGGTTACGGGTTTTTCGTAGGGGCTGTATCATCATGATGTTAAGGATACCGACCAATCGGTATCTTGTCAAGAAGCGCATGTGCTTTTCCAGCAAGATGCGGTCGGTGAAGCAACGGCAGTGCGAGGGGGTAGTACGTTGGCCGCCTGGATCAAGGGGGGTACACTGATCGGCAGGATGTGAATGGAGGGATGGATATGCAGGCATCGGTAGATTTTCAGCGGCAGGGCGACAAGCAGAATTCCGCTTTTTTTGAGGAGTGGCTGGGACGGTTGCTGGAAGACCGCGACCGCCAGGGCCTCAGCGAAAATATCGGCCGTATCGACAGTCTGATGATCACGGTGGAGCCCGGGCATTCCGCGGCCTATGTCGGCGAACTCTGCCTGATGACGCCTTATGACTACCTGGTTACCCTGGAAACAGAGCAGCACTCGACGCACATCCTGCGAATCGACATGAATGCCCCCGACGTGTTGGTGCGGGAGGTGAAAGATCCCAACCTGCATGGTATTTTTCGCAGTCTCAACGAGGTCTACCCCATCGGGGCGCGGCGGCCGAACTCCCGGTATATGGGGGAAATCTTTCAGGTTAAAAACCTGCATGAGGTGGTGGAGGCGCAGAAGGGCCGGGAAATCCGTTTTTTCAATCAGGAGCAGGTTCGCCACCTGGAGTTGCCGGGGAATATGGCCATCGTCAAACCGTCTCCCTATACCCACAATATCGTCGGTTACTGGGAGCGCCCGGACGACCACATCCGGGTCTATTCCCTGGGGTTATCCTTCATCCGGGAGGACATGCAGGTCGCCTTTGAACGGGCCAAGGAATTGCGTGAGAGGCTCGGTCTGGACAAGCTCCTTCTACCCATCGACCACCTGGCGACCAGGGTATACAGTCAGAACCGGGAGGCGGCCATTCTCGAGTATCTGACGCTCTCCAGTTACTACTATTGGGGTTCCTACGATATTCCCGATCAGAACTCCTCCACGAATGTGACCAAGAGCATACATTTTACCAGTGAACTGCATAGCCCGGCCAAGGTTTTTACCGCCGCCAACCATCCGTACTTTTGCAATCATCTGATCGGCAGACCATCCCCCACCGAGGCCTTCGTGCGCAACTTCGGGCCGCGTTTACATCATCTGGCGGTGGCGGTGCGGGATGGACACACCGGAGGTCAGGCCAATATCGACCATGTGGTGAACGTCCTGCAGAATTGCGGGCAGAAATTTCTGCTGGAGGTTGCTGGTTCGGAGCGGGAAGGGCTGAAGCAGATTTTCTCCAGCGCTTCGGAACATTCCTCGCTGATCGTGGAGTACGTACAGCGCTTCGGAGGTTTCCAGGGCTTCTTCACCAAGGATAACGTCGCCGACCTGACGGCGGCGGCAGGTGCGGATGAGACCCTGCGCAGTCTGGATGCGGCGGCACGTGCCTCCTGAGCGGAGGAACGCTCAGAGATGGCGCAGCGACAGATCCAGGCTGCGCAGATGGCGGGTGAGGCTGCCCACGGAAATGAAATCCACGCCGGTGGCCGCTGCTTCAGTGATATTGTGCAGGTCCATATTCCCCGATGCCTCCAGGGGCAGAC
>JAPTWR010000090.1:19276-23220 GCA_028065135.1 Acidithiobacillus sp. | reverse complement strand
TGGTATCTGGATGAAGAAAGCCAGGAAATCGGCCCGATCGACACGGACATGCCGGTCACGGTCCTGCGCGATCTGTTGCAGGCCCCCCCCCCCTTAATGCGCAAGAAGCCACCCTTTTGCGTGAGATGCTGGAACAGTCGGCGCCTGGGCTCCCCGCACCCGTAACCGATCCAGAACAAGAGTTGCGGGAGATTGCTGCACCGCTGCAAGCCTTGCTCTGGTGCGACACCCTGGCACTCCTCGGCATCCAAGCGCACCGCAACTATGCCGGTCAATGGGGCCCTAGCTGCCGCTTCGACTATGCGCAACCCACTTTTGTATATGGTCCCGCGCACATCGCCATAGACGACGACAGTGCCATCCAGACCCTCAACAATGGCGAAATGGTTCGCATAAAACGCGATACGGCAGCCGAAAAACGGGTGTTGCAAGAATTGGGTAAAACCGGCCTGGAGCCCGTCAAAGCCAGCATCTTCCACAGTTTGTCGCTGTTGCCGCAGCCCATCTACGGGCTAACCAGCGAGGCCGACTGGGATCGATTCATGACAACGAGCGTTGAAACTCTCCGCGAACAAGGCTGGGAAGTGCGCTGGCCCGATGGTTTCCGCCATTACTTCCTGCAAGTGGACGAATGGGATATGCAGGTGGATGGCGCCGAAGAGGGCTGGCTGGGTCTGGATGTCGGCATCGTGGTGGACGGCAAACGGCTGGCACTGCCCCCCCTGCTCGGCGCCCTTTTCGCTCGCGATCCGCGCTGGCTGGATCCGGGTGGCCTCGGCACGATCCCGGATGATGAGCACATTCACCTGCACACCCCGGCCGGTGTCCCCATCCAGACCACGGCGGATCGCCTGAAGCCACTGGTCGGCACCCTCATCGACCTGTTCAGCCTTGGCGCTCCAGGCCCTCTACGCTTGTCCGCCTTTGACGCGCCACGGCTCACCCAGTTGGCGGATAACAGCCAGTGGCGTAGTGAAGGTATGGATGCCGTACGCGCCCTGGCCAAGCGCCTGCCCCGGAATGGGGAGATTACACCAGTCGCGGCACCCGCCGGTTTCGCCCTCCCCCTGCGCCCTTATCAGCAGGATGGGCTTGCCTGGCTGCAATTTCTGCGCGAGCACCACTTAGGCGGCATTCTCGCGGACGACATGGGTCTCGGCAAAACCGCGCAAACCCTCGCCCACCTGCTGCTGGAGAAGGAGAGCGGCCGCCTGACCAATCCCGCCCTGATTATCATGCCCACCTCCCTGATTCATAACTGGCGGGAAGAAGCAGAGCGCTTCGCCCCCGACCTGCGGGTACTCTCCCTGCACGGTAAAGAGCGCAGCAGCCGCTTTGCCGAAATACCCAAGCATGATCTGATTCTCACCACCTATCCGCTGGTCTGGCGGGACATTGAGACGCTCAAGGACCAGCGTTTTCATCTGCTGATTCTCGACGAGGCGCAGATGGTCAAAAATGCGCAGGGCCGCGCCGCCGAAGCTATTCGCGAGATTCCCACCCGGCATCGACTCGCCCTCACCGGCACACCACTGGAAAACCACCTCGGCGAACTCTGGGCGCAATTCGACTTCCTTCTGCCCGGCTTTCTCGGCGACCAGCGCAGCTTCCAGCGCGTCTGGCGCGGCCCCATCGAACGCCATGGAGATGCTGAACGTCTGGATTTACTGGCCCGTCGGGTGCGTCCCTTCATCCTGCGCCGCCGCAAGGAAGAAGTCGCCAAAGAACTCCCCGAGAAGACCATCATCATCCGCTCCATGGATATTGACGGGGCTCAGCGTGACCTCTATGAAACCGTGCGCAGCGCCATGGATGAACGTATCCGCCAGGAAATCGCCGCCAAAGGTTTTCAACGCAGCCAGATCGTCATCCTCGACGCCATGCTCAAGCTGCGTCAGGTCTGCTGTGACCCGCGCCTGCTCAAGAGCGAGAAGGCGCGTAAAGTACAGGACAGCGCCAAACTGTCGCTGCTCATGGAGATGATTCCGGAGTTGCTGGCGGAAGGTCGCCAGATTCTGCTGTTTTCACAATTCACCGAGATGCTCGCCCTGATCAGTGCACGTCTCGACAAGATGCATATCCCCTACGTGCTGCTCACCGGCAGCACCCAGGATCGCAAGACGCCCATCGACCGCTTTCAGCGCGGTGAAGTGCCGCTCTTCCTGATCAGCCTCAAGGCAGGCGGGGTCGGTCTCAACCTCACGGCAGCAGACACCGTAATCCACTATGATCCATGGTGGAACCCCGCCGCCGAAAATCAAGCCACCGATCGTGCCCACCGTATCGGCCAGAAACGCCAGGTTTTTGTTTACAAACTGATTATTGCCGGGAGTATTGAGGAAAAAATCCTGGCGTTGCAGGAGAAAAAGGCCTTCCTCGCCGCCGGCGTGCTGGAAAAAGCGCAGAAAGAAAAGCTCCGTTTCGGCCCTGACGATCTTGCTTCTCTTCTCGCGCCACTGCCCGGAACTCAGCGCTGAGGCACACGAGCCACGACGCTTCCTGAACGGCACGCTTGGTGGCATTATAGATGGGGTTACCAGAGGTGCCCTGGTCAGCCCTGCAAGCCATTTGATTTCGTCGGCGAATTCTAGGAATCAAGACGTATGAAAGCAGCACGGACAGCAGATAAAATAGTCGCCATTCTTCAGCAAGCAGGCGTCAATAAAGATCATCCTCGGCGGCTTACCTCCATCCCCAAGCGTCGCAGTCGATGACTGTGTTTAAAACAATCCTGGAAATGCGTCTTCCGCGCCCTGTAGCGGTCTTGATGTCGCTGGTATTAAGTTACGGTACGGCAGTTGCGGCGACCGACACCCTCAACACCGTTCAGAAGCGACTCCTGAACTCGGCGGCAAGCGCTTTCGCCCAGGGTGATTATCGCCCTGCCGCCAACGCGTTGCCTGAATTAGAAAATACCTACATGGGGCCATGGGTAGGGTACTGGTCTCTGCAACCCCGCCTCAAAAGCATGACCCAAGACCAGTATCAACGCTATGCGAAGCACTATCCGAGCGGGGTGGCGCATCATTTGTTGCGCCAACAGTGGCTGTTAGAACTCGCGCGCCGTAAGGACTGGTCGGATTTTACCCAGGTGTTTCAGGCCGGCAGCATCCCCGATCTGATCAGCTTGCGCTGTGATGCGGCGCGCGATCCACTGCTCAGCACCAGCACGGTGGTTGCCCCATTCTTCCTCTGGAGCGGCGCCGCAGCGAATGATCATGCCTGCAACGCCATGGCGCGTGCCTATCTGGAACAGGGGCAAATCACGCCGCCAGAACTGTGGCGGCGCCTGCAACAAATGTACGAGGCCTCCGCTTTTGACGCTGCGCTGCGCTTTGCGCCATTTTTACCCGCGGCGCAATCCGGTCAGCTGGCGCGGACGGTAACTGCGCCTGCCGCGTGGATATCTCAGCAGATTCAGCATTATGGCAGCCACAAATGGCCAACTGGTCAGGCCCATCTACTGGTGCTTGCCCTGCTGCGCCTCGCTGCCACTCACCCCGCGCAGGCGGTACAGTTTGTGCGGACCCTCGGCGTCCTCTCCGCCGCTGATAAGTCGCTGGTGCTTTATAACAGTGCCTACCACGCCACCCTGTCCTTTCGTTCCGAATCCGGACACTGGTATGCCCAAGCCTATGCCGCTGATCCGCAATTTCGCCCCCGGCCACAACTATTGGCCTGGATGGTGCGCACCGCTTTACGCGATGGCAACTGGAGCATGGTGGAGCAGGCCACACGGCAGATGGACACCGTCCAACGCCAGCAGCGGCGGTGGCAATTCTGGTCCGCCGTCGCGCTGCTGCAACGCGGACATACGCAGGCTGCCCACACTTTGCTGACGGCCCTGGAATCTCCCTGGACTTATTACGGACAACTGGCTATGGCGACCCTCAACAGGCCGCTGATCTTAAAGCCTGACGATCCGCCCGCACCGAGCGAAACGA
>JAPTWR010000090.1:0-19176 GCA_028065135.1 Acidithiobacillus sp. | reverse complement strand
GCGCACCACAACGCTGGCTGAACCGTTGGACACCACCCCCGGGACCATGGGCCGGTCCGATTTTCACCGCGAATATCCCCTTCCAACAGACCCGCCACTATGTGCAGAGCGTGCTGACCAACACCGTTGTCTATGCCGCCATTTTAGACCAAGCCCCCCAAACCATCTGGCCGCAATGGCGTCTTGGCGCAATAATGAGCCAGACACGATGAATCGTTATTTCCTGCGGAGGCAACCATCATGAAATGGCCACAACGTCACCTCGTCTGGTTAGTGTCCGGCGCCATCCTATATGCCGGAACAGCAGTCACTGGGGCCAGTGCGTCCCCTGTGGATATTCAGTTAAATATTGGAACGCAGCCCATATATGCAGCGCCGGGTTACCCGCCCGCAACCATCGCCGCACCACCTCTGATGATATGGCTGAGCAATCTGGGGGTCTATGCGGCCTATGGCACCCCTCAACCCATTTTCTATCTGGGCTCAACTTATTATTACTATTACGGGAATCGCTGGTGGGCCGGGCCGGGCTATCGTGGGCCCTGGCGTCCTATTGTCGCGCCTCCGCCCGCGCTCCGCCGTTGGGATCACCGCGACTGGCAGAATATTCAGCGCGACGTCGGCCGCCATTATCGCGATCCGCAATGGCGCCATTTCCGACCAGCGGAACGTCCACAACCGCCGCGCTATCGCGGACCAGAGCAGCGGGCGCCTGGCGCTTTTCGGGGACCAGAAGGCCACGGACCTGCGCAGCGACCGGAGGATCGTGGTGGACCGGGTCGAGGCCATAACGGTCATGACCAAGGTCACGGTCCTCACTGACAAGGATCGCGGCGGAGTCGGAACTAACCGAGTTCACCTCTGACCCAGTCGCGGGCGGCGTTGAGGGCGGCATCTAAGGCCGCCGGATTGCCGGCCCCGGCCTGCGCCAGTTCCGGACGCCCACCGCCCTTGCCACCCAACGGCTGTGCCACGGTATTCACCAGATCTCCGGCGTGAATGCGTCCGCTCAACGCCTTACCGACGCCGGCAATCAACGCCACTTTTTCCCCTTCCACTCCGGCAAGGACGATGACGCCGTCAGGTAACTGACTGCGCAGGCGATCCAGGGCATCGCGCAAGGCTTTGCCGTCCATCCCCTCCAGGCGCCTGATCAACACCGGCACTCCGCCTACGTCCTCGGCCTGTGCGGCAAGATCGGCACCCGCTCTGGCGGCTTCATCCCGCTTGACCTTTTCCAGCTCCTTTTCTAACTGGCGCAGGCGCTCCAGGGTTTGTGCCAGACGTTGATCAAGCTCTGCAGGAGCGACTTTCAACAGTCCGGCTGCCGCTTGCAGGCGTTCTTCATCGCGCTGAATAACTTCTAGCGCTACCGCGCCGGCGACGGCTTCAATACGCCGGATGCCCGCCGCCACGCCGCTTTCGCTGAGGATCTTGAATACGCCCATATCCCCCAGCGACTCCACATGGGTGCCGCCACAGAGCTCCATGGAGAAATCTCCCATGCGCACCACCCGCACCTCATCACCGTACTTCTCGCCGAAGAGGGCCATGGCACCCAGGGCCTGCGCTTCGGCAATGGGCAGCACCCGGGTTTCTGCGCCGACATTGTTGCGGATGGCGGCGTTGACCACGCGCTCGATCTCCCGCAACTGCGCGGCCGTCACCGGCTCCGGCTGACTGAAGTCGAAACGCAGCCGCTCCGGATTGACCAGCGAACCCTTCTGCTGCACGTGGCTGCCGAGAACGTTGCGCAGGGCGGCGTGGAGCAGATGGGTCGCGGAATGATGCGCTGCCGTCGCCCGACGCCCCACTTCGTCCACACCGGCGAGCACCGCATCGCCAACCTGCAGACGACCGGATGTCAAACGCCCCAAATGCACATGCAGGTGGCCCATGGGCTTTTGCGTATCAGTCACGGCAAACAGGGCACCATCCGACTGGAGTTCGCCACGATCCCCCGCCTGCCCGCCGGACTCCCCGTAAAAAGGCGTCCGGTCGAGAATAACCGCACCCACATCCCCTGCTTCGAGGAAAGCCACCTCTTCGCCATCGCGGATCAGCGCCAGTATTTTTCCTTCACCCGCACAGGCCGTATAGCCGGTGAATCCGGTAGCCGGCAAACGCATGGCCAGATCGTGATACACCCGTTCCGTTTTGATCTCACCGCTGCCCGCCCAGGCGGCACGGGAACGGCTGCGCTGCGTAGCCATGGCCGCCTCGTAACCCCCCATATCCATGATCAGATCGCGCTCGCGGGCGATATCGGCGGTCAGATCGACGGGGAAACCAAAGGTATCCGCGAGCCGGAAAATGATCTCGCCGGGAATGGCGGCACCCGCTGCCAGGCCTGCAATGGCCTCTTCCAGCAGACTCAGTCCGCGCTCCAGCGTTTCCCGGAAGCGGGTTTCCTCACGCTCCAGAGCGCGCTCGACTTCGCGCTGTGCCCGCGTGAACTCAGGGAAAGCGCTGCCCATCTCCGCCACCAGCGGCGCCACCAGTTGATGAAAAAATACGGTCTCCATGCCCAGCTTGCGGCCATGCCGCACGGCGCGACGAATAATGCGGCGCAGCACATAGCCGCGGCCTTCATTGGCGGGCAGGACGCCATCGGTGATGAGAAAGCTGCAGGCGCGGATGTGATCCGCCAGCACCCGCAAGCTGATGTCCGTCGCCATGTCGCGGCCATATGCCTTGCCACAAAGTTGCGCCGCCGCGGCGATCAGCGGTTTGAAGAGGTCGGTGTCATAGTTGTTATGTACGCCCTGGAGCACGGCCGCGAGGCGCTCCAGACCCATGCCGGTATCGACGGAGGGTTTGGGCAGAGGGGTCAGGGCGCCGTTGCTGTCCCGGTCAAACTGCATGAAGACCAGATTCCAGATTTCGATATAGCGATCGCCATCCGCCTCCGGACTGCCCGGAGGGCCACCGGGAATGTGGGGGCCGTGGTCATAGAAAATCTCTGAGCAGGGGCCACAAGGGCCGGTGTCACCCATGCTCCAGAAGTTATCCTTCTCGCCACAGCGGGAGAGGCGCGCGGGATCAATGCCGATCTCGTTAATCCAGATGTCAGCCGCCTCATCATCCTCTTCGTAAACCGTAATCCAGAGCTTTTCCGGCGGCAGGTCCAGACGTTCGGTGAGGAAACGCCAGGCAAAACCGATCACTTCACGCTTGAAATAATCGCCAAAAGAGAAGTTGCCCAGCATTTCGAAAAAGGTATGGTGCCGCGCTGTATAGCCGACATTCTCCAGATCGTTGTGCTTGCCGCCCGCGCGCATACAGCGCTGTGAGGAGACGGCGCGCCGGTAGGGACGGGTTTCCAGACCGAGAAACACGTCCTTGAAGGGCACCATACCGGCATTGGTGAACAGCAGGGTCGGATCATTACGGGGAATCAGCGGGCTGGAGGGTACGATCTGGTGCCCCTGCTCCACAAAATACTCCAGAAAAGCTTGGCGAATGGCTTGCGCGTGCATCGGTCTTCCGTTGTTAAAGATAAAGTGTTTTTGTCTCCGGGCGAGGGTTTCTCGCCCCCTCACCCGCTGTCAATCCGCAGAAAAATCCCTTTCTCTACTGGCGGCCAACACCCGGCGAATCGTCTCTCCGGTAAATCCCCGTCCCGCCAGAAAACGGGCACGCCGGACATAATCTTTGGCATCTGCTGGCACTGTATCGCCAAAACGCTTCTGACAGACCGCCTGCGCCTGCACCAGCCAGTTAATCTCGGGGTCTGCGGTAGCTTCCACCCCCGCCCGCTGCAAGTCCTGACGCAAGCGCAACGGCCCGTGCCCCTGACGCACGCGGGTACGGGTGAGCATTTCCGCATAACGCGCGTCATCCTGATAGCCGGCAGCGACGAGTGCGTCCAGCGCCAGCGCCACGTCCCCTGCGTCACATCCCGCGCGGAGCAGCTTGTCACGCAACTCCAGACGTCCATATTCCCGACGCGCCAGCCACCGTAGCGCCAGCGCGGTGGGATCGCCGCGTTCTGCCGTCAATTACTCGACCGCTGCGGGCTCTACCACGTCTTCGGCAAAAGCCAGGGGATGTCCTGCTGCCGCTGCCCGTATCCGCTGCTCGATATTGACCGCCAACTCCGGATGTTCCTTGAGATACTGGCGGGCGTTATCCTTGCCCTGGCCGATGCGTTCTCCCTGATAGCTGTACCAGGCGCCGCTTTTTTCGACGATGTCGAACTTCACGCCGAGGTCCACCAACTCGGAAAGACGGGAGATGCCTTCACCGTAATAGATGGCGAATTCGGCTTCACGGAAAGGTGGTGCGACCTTATTCTTGACCACCTTGACGCGGGTATCGTTGCCTACCACTTCGTCGCTCTTTTTGATCGCGCCGATGCGGCGGATGTCGAGACGCACGGAGGCGTAGAATTTGAGGGCGTTACCACCGGTGGTGGTTTCCGGGCTGCCGTACATCACCCCGATTTTCATACGAATCTGGTTGATGAAAATGACCAGGGTGTTGGTCCGGGAGATATTGGCGGTGAGCTTGCGCAGGGCCTGGCTCATCAGACGCGCCTGCAAGCCGACGTGGGAGTCGCCCATGTCGCCTTCGATTTCCGCTTTGGGGGTCAGTGCGGCCACGGAGTCGATAACAATGAGGTCAACCGCCCCGGAGCGCACCAGCATATCGGCGATTTCCAGCGCCTGCTCGCCGGTATCCGGCTGGGAGATCAGGAGGTTTTCCAGATCGACGCCAAGCTTATGGGCATAACCGGGGTCCAGAGCATGTTCGGCATCAATGAAAGCCGCCGTGCCTCCGGCAGCCTGACAACTGGCTATGGCGTGCAGGGTAAGGGTCGTTTTACCCGAAGATTCCGGTCCGTAAATCTCTACCACCCGGCCCCGCGGCAGGCCACCGACACCTAGAGCAAGGTCCAATCCCAGCGAACCGGTGGAGTAGACCTCAATGTCCTTGATGGCATTATGATCACCGAGACGCATGACGGCGCCTTTACCAAATTGCTTGTCAATCTGTGAGAGGGCCGCCGAAAGGGCCTTGCTACGTTGTTCGTCCATAATGCTTTCCTTCTCCTGAATTGAGGGTTAACCCATCCTTGCAAAACACCATGTTTGTAGTGGCGCGCGGCAGGGCCTGATGATCCGGTACTGCGGGAGTCATCGGAACAACCTTTTCCGGCATTCTACCTGAGCGGGCGAGCGGGGCAAACGACTGAAAGCCACTGCGGCATAATTCTTATCCGGCACGGTGGCCGCCGTTCAACCAGCCCCGCGCAATAATCCCAATAACCCGCCCAAAGCTACCGAACCCGCAGCATACTGCACCGACCAACGGTCTCCGTGAAAGTGACAGGTTCTCACCTGCGGTTCCGCGCCCCGCGCGCCCCAGGCCATACAGACGGTGCCCACCGGCTTGCCGGGCACGGCGCCTCCCGGCCCGGCGATGCCGGTGATCGCTGCGGCGATGTCCGCTTCGTGCAATGCACCCCCGAGCATTTCCAGGGCGGTCTCCTCCGCTACGGCCCCGACCCGCGCGAGGGTCGCTTCCTGCACCTTCAGCAACTGAATTTTCGCGGCATTACTGTAGGTGACAAACCCGTGGCGCAGCAGCGCCGAGGAGCCTGGCAGGGCGGTGATCCGGGCGGCCAGATCACCGCCGGTACAAGACTCCGCCAGGGCGAGGCGGGTGTCCCGCGCACGGGCGTGCTGGAGTAAGGACCACTCCGGCGGTGCCATGTCCAGCGATATGGCGCACGGTGTTCCGGCCTCGACCCAATACTCGCCCGGCAAAACTTCCGGCGTGGTGCCGTTATCGTTGAAAAGGCTCAAAGGCACGTCGCAAACGGGCAGATGCGCGCTTGCCCAATCACGCAACGCGACCCAGTCACCGGCCGGCAGATGGGTGCGGAATGATGATTTCATCCAGTCCGCGGCGTTCGCAAACTCGCCAATGGCCACTGCCATGCCGGAACAATCGGGCAATGTGGCGACGAGTTCCACCCGGACATCCATCCCGGCCCGCCTGGCCCAGGCCGCCAGACGCTGGGCATCGGGCAGGGCCGCGGGGCGCATGGGCAGAAATATCTGCAAGGACTCCATAGGATGGGTATTCGTCACAGCCAGCCCGCCCACAGCATCAGTCGCAGAAGAATCAGTGCCGGGATCGCCGCCGCGATATCATCGAGCATAATACCCGTGCCTCCATGAATATGTTTATCCAGCCAGGAAATCGGCCAGGGTTTGAGCATGTCAAAAAAGCGGAAGAGCAGGAACCCGACGAGCAGCGTCCACCAGCCGAAAGGCACCAGCCAGAGGGTGAGCAACAGGCCCGCCCATTCATCCCAGACGATAGCCGGGGGATCCAGAGCCCTTTTGCCAGCGCCGTTTTGCATCTCCCGCGCGGTCTCCCCGCAGAGCCACGGCCCCACGGCGATCATCGTCACCAACACCAGCGTATAAACCATATTATTCTGCACCACGAGGGCCAGCAGCAGATACAGGGGAATGGCAGCGATGGTGCCCATGGTGCCGGGCAGGATGGACGACAGGCCGCTGCCGCCGCCCAATGCCAGCCACTGATACCAGGGCCTAGAGTGCATGAACATGCCCCCAGGTGGAAGGCAGCGGCAGCGGCTCATCCCGCCAGGTCAAGGTGACCGTGGTCCGGGCATCGGGGGCCGCAGGCAAGATGCTGCCCACCGCCGTCAGGCGCAGGGAGAGCGTCCGGGCGGCCTCCTGCATTGCCGTCGATAAGACAGGAGCGGCACAGAGGATCAGTTCATAATCATCGCCGCCGGTGAGAGGCCAGCGTTGCAGGCGTTCCGGGTCGGTCCGCGCCAGATCCGCGAGTTCCGGGCTCAAAGGCAGCGCATCCAGGGCGACCTGCGCCCGGACACCCGAAGCTTTCAGGATATGGCCAAGGTCGGCCAGAAAGCCATCGGAACAATCCACGGCACAAAGCACACCACTTGCCAGTGCCGTTGCGCCGAATTCGAGACGGGGCGTGGGACGCAGCCGTCGCGCCTCCAATGCGTCCCGCTGTGGTGCCGAACAGGGAAAGGCCTGCCCGTCATGGCCGCGCTCCACAAAAGCCAGGTTCAGGGCCGCGGCCGCGTCCCCGAGACTGCCGGTGACCCAGATCACGTCTCCGGGCCGCGCCGCGTCACGGCGCATCACCCCATGACCGGTAAGCCCCAATGCGGTGACGGAGAGGGTCAGCGGCCCATCCGTAGCCACCGTGTCGCCACCGGCCAGGGTAACGCCATACCGATCGGCGAGTGCACTCCAGCCCGTTGCGAATGCTTCAATCCACGCCTCATAGCCTTTCTCCCGCTGCGGCAGGGCCAGGCTGAGCAGGCACCAGCGCGCCTCCGCACCCATGGCGGCCAGGTCGCTGAGATTCACCGCAAGGGCTTTCCAGGCGAGGTCTTCCGGGCTGACATCGGGGAAAAAGTGGCGACCGGCAACCAGGGTATCCATCGTCGCCACCAGTTGTCGACCCGCGGGGTCCAGCCAGGCGGCGTCATCACCGATACCGAGCCGCACGCCCCTGCCTTCCGTGCCCAGACGGCTCCGTAACCGTTCGATGAGCGCAAACTCTCCGCCCGCCATGTTCACTCCGTTTTTGCCGATACTCGCGCTACTATAGCAAGGACATCACCTGAAGGAAGCCATGCCCAGCACCCCCACCGTCACCGGACGCTTTGCGCCCTCCCCCAGCGGCCCACTCCATGCGGGATCACTCATCGCCGCCATTGGCAGCTATCTCAGCGCCCGCAGTCAGGGTGGGTGCTGGCTGCTGCGTCTGGAGGATGTGGATGAGGGCCGTGTGCGTCCCGGTGCCGCCGACATCATTCTCCGACAACTGGAGGCCCTGGCGCTGGACTGGGACGGACCGGTGCAAACCCAGGCCGCCCGCAAGGATGTCTACCAGGAAGCGCTGGCGGCTTTGCAGGCACAGAGCATGGTCTACCCCTGTGCCTGCACCCGTCAGGAAATCCGGGGCTTCGGCGAACGTTATCCGGGCATTTGCCGGCCGGGTCTGCCACCCGGACGGCAGACCCGTTCCTGGCGCCTGCGGGTGCCCGACCTCTTGCCCCCCTGGGAGGATCGTTTCCATGGCCCGCAACAACTGCCCGCACCACAGGGTGACCCCATCCTGCTGCGTGCCGACGGCTACTTCGCCTATATCCTGGCCTGTGTCGTCGACGACGGGGAGCAAGGCGTCAGCGAAGTGATTCGCGGTGGCGATCTGCTTACGCTCACTGGTACCCAGCGTTATCTGCAAAGCGCCCTGGGTCTGCCCCATCCGCAATATGGGCACTTGCCCCTGCTCTGCAATGCCGACGGCAGCAAGCTCTCCAAAAGCACCGATAGCCCCGCTTGGGCTGGCGACCCCAGTCAGGCCTGGGAGGAGACGTTGCGGTTGTTGGGCTGGGTGACTCCTCCTGACCTTCATGCTGCCGACGCACCGGTATGGCGTGACTGGGCGTTGACACAGATGACCGAAGAGAAGCTTCTTTATCGCATGACCACCACTGGCCTGTAACACAGCGTAGCGCTAAGCTACCCACGATGGATCTACCCCCACTAATCTCCGCCACGCTGCTGCGCCGCTACAAACGCTTCTTGGCCGATTGCCAGTTGGCCAGCGGCGAAATACTCACCGTGCATTGCCCCAACTCCGGGAGCATGCGCAGTTGTGCCGAACCCGGTCAGCCCATTCTGATTTCTCTTAGCGACAACCCCAAACGCAAATTGGCCTGGACCTGGGAGCTCTACTGGAGCGGCGCCAGTTGGGTCTGCATCAACACCCAGCGCCCCAACGCGGTGGTCGCCGAAGCCCTAGCGGCGGGTAAAATACCCACCCTGCAACATTACACGCAATTACGTCGGGAGATACCTTATGGCAACCATGAGCGCGTTGACATCCTGCTCAGCGCCGAAGGCCAGCCACCCTGCTACGTAGAGGTAAAATCCTGCACGCTGCTGGAGGACGACCGCGTCATTCGCTTTCCAGATGCGGTCAGCAGCCGTGCCCTGCGCCATCTGAATGCCTTGACCGAGGTGGTCCATAGCGGCGGGCGAGCGGTGATGTTTTTTCTGATTGGGCGGGAAGATGGCCAGGGTTTTGCCCCCGCAGACGCCATCCATCCAGCCTATGGAAAGGCCTTGCGCCAGGCGCGCGCCGATGGTGTGGAAATTCTGGCCTACCGGACCCACGTTAGTCCTGATAAAATGACCGTAAGCGCGGCGGAAACGCTTCTCTTTTAGCCGCTTCAGGAGGACAGCATGTTGCAACGTAGCAAAAAATCACCCCAAGGCAGCATCAAAACTCTGGAAGAAATCGAAAAAATGCGGGTTGCCGGCCAACTCACGGCCATGGTGCTGAAAATGATCGGCCCCCATGTCAAAGCCGGCGTCACCACCGGTGAACTGGACCGCATCTGCCACGATTATATCGTCAATGATCTGCAAGGCATTCCAGCGCCGCTCAACTATCAGCCCAGCCCGGAATATCCACCCTTCCCCAAGTCCGTCTGCATCTCCCTCAACCATGTGATCTGTCACGGTATCCCTGGTGACCGCGTCATCCGGGATGGCGACATGCTGAACATTGACGTCACCGTCATCAAAGATGGTTATCACGGTGACAGCAGCAAGATGTTCACTGTCGGCGAGGTGCCCTTGCGGTCGCGGCGGGTGATGGAAGTCGCCCACGAAGCCATGGTGCGCGGCATTCAGCAGGTGCGGCCCGGCGCGACCCTGGGCGATGTCGGCCACGCCATTCAGGTTTACGCTGAGGCACAGCATTGCTCCATTGTGCGGGAGTTCTGTGGGCACGGGATTGGCCGCGTTTTCCACGACGAACCGCAGGTATTGCACTATGGTAATCCCGGCGAAGGCATTGAATTGATAGCTGGCATGACTTTCACCATCGAGCCCATGGTCAATGCCGGCAAACGCCATATCAAGGCCCTGCCCGACGGTTGGACCATCGTCACCAAGGATCACAGTGCCTCCGCCCAATGGGAGCACACTATTCTGGTCACCGACGATGGCTACGAAATACTGACTCAACTACCCGGCGACCCCATCTAAGAATGGCGAATCGCGCCGCGCAAGCCTCCCGAACGCCCATACCCCATACAGCCTTGCGCGAGGGTCAGGGCTCGCTGCAAGCCGCCTTTTCTCCACGGCAGAGCAGCAGCACCTTGCTCCGCCAGCACTGTCGCCTGGTGGACAGCACCTTGTGCACGCTCTGGCAGGCACCATCGGGCACAGACATGCCAACCGCTGAACAACTCACCCTGGTGGCCGTAGGCGGGTACGGGCGTGGTGCGCTTTTCCCCGGTTCTGATATTGACCTTTTGATCCTGACCCCCAGCGTCCTGACCGCGATACAAAAGAACTTCATCGAAGGCTTCCTGACCAGCCTCTGGGATCTACAAATGCAGGTGGGACACAGTGTCCGCAGCGTGGACGAATGCTTACAGGAGGCACGTCAGGATCTGGGTGTCGCTACCACCTTACTGGAATCCCGCTATCTCGTGGGATCACGTCCCTTGCTGCAAGACCTGATTCGCGCCTTGCAGGATACCCCCCCATGGCCCCCACCGTTGTTTTTCTCCGCCAAACTGGCGGAACAGGAAAATCGCCACGCCCGGTGCAGTGATACCGCCTTTCATCTCGAACCCAACATCAAGGAAGGTCCCGGCGCACTGCGCGATATCCATCACCTGCAATGGCTCGCAGCCAGTGCTTTTGGGGAGGGCAGCCTACGTCGTCTGCGCGATGAGGGCATCATTACCGGTGAGGAATACCGCCAACTCCTACGCGCCCAGGCCCTGCTCTCCCGCCTGCGGATCGCCCTGCACTATGCCACTGGACGCCACGAAGACCGTCTGCGCCTCGACCTGCAGGTGCCGCTGGCGCGGCAATTGGGCTACACTGACCGCCCCGGGCACAGCGCCGTCGAACAATTAATGCAAAAGCTCTACCGCGCCTTCGCCGACATCCTGCGCGTCTCTGCCATTGCGCAGGAAAATATCGCGCAGCAACTGGCCACCCGCGAGGCGGCACCAGTGGACACCGACCAGCGCATCGCCCTGCCCCTGCCCACGCTGCGCCGCGATGATCCGCAATTGCTCCAACACATTCTGAGCCTGTTCCGTAGCCTGGCGGAGGACTGCCGGCGGCGCACCCTCGATGCCCAGACCCAGCGCCAGCTTTACGGGTTACGGAGCGCTATTCACCCGCGTGACCTGGATCGCGATCCCATTGCGCGGAGGGAATTTCTCGCCATTCTCACCCAACCAGAGGGCGCCTATCGCAGCCTTAAAATGATGCAGCAATGTGGCATTCTGGCGCGAATACTCCCCGCTTTCGGACAGATTACCGGACGCATCCAGCACGACCTCTTCCACGTTTATACCGTTGATCAGCATACCCTCTTTCTGCTCCGCAACCTTGGTCAGATATGGACCGGCGAGACACCACAGATGCCCCTTGCCAACGCCGCCCGGGAACAGGTCGAAAAACCGGAGTTGCTGGTGCTGGCCGGCCTCTTTCACGATATCGGCAAAGGCCGCGGTGGTGATCACTCCAAAATCGGGGCGCAGGAAGCCCGACGTTTTGCCCGGCGTTTACAGTTGTCGCCCTGCGATACGGAACTGATCGTCTGGCTGGTGGAACAACACCTGCAAATGTCCGGCGTCTCCCAGCGACGTGACCTCGAAGATCCGCAGGTCATCCGCGATTTTGCCCATCTGGTCCAGGATGAACGGCATCTTGCCTATCTTCTGCTCCTCACCGTCGCCGATATGCGAGCCACCAATCCGGATCTCTGGAATGACTGGAAGGGGTTACTGCTCGGCACGCTGTACCGGGCGACGGCCAGCGAACTCCAGCGGGAAGATCGCCAGACACGGGATCTTCCGCAAATCGTCGCCGATAAACAGCATGCTGTTTTAGCTGAAATCGCCAGTACGGACCAGCCGCGGGCACGCGCCCTCTGGCAACATCTTTCCGGTCCTTATTTCCTGCGTTACAGCGAGGACGAACTGCTCTGGCATTGCCGGGAAATACTGGCGCACAAGGGCCACAAAACCCTCGTCGCCGTACAGCCCCATGCGCCCGACGGCAGTGAAATTCTGATTTACGGTTCGGACCGGCCGGGGCTTTTTCAGCAAATTACCGGCGCGCTGGATCGGCAGTCCCTCAACATTATCGACGCTCGGATCGATACCAGCGAAGACGGGCGTGCTATCGATACCTTTCTGGTCATCGACAACAGCCACGCCTTCGCCCACAGCGATCAGGCCCACGTTGACCTCGCTGCCGAGCTGCGCGCGGTCATCGATGGCGAGACCGCCAGCAAACCCCGCTTTGGATTACGTCATCGCGACCCACGTCATCGTTTTTTTGCCCATATTCCCGCCGAGATCCGGGTAGACAACCGCGTCCTACCTCGCTATACCCTGCTGGAGGTGCGTGCCGCTGATCATCTGGGTCTGCTCTATCAGGTGGGTGAGGCACTACGCACCCTACAACTCAATATCCACGGTGCCAAAGTCTCCACTTTTGGTGAACGGGTAGAAGATACCTTTTTCATCCTCAACGAGTGTGGGCACAAACTGACGGACGCACAGGCCAAAGCGCTGACCCAAACCCTGGGCAATATTTTGAACGGCAAGGCCGCGTAGGCGATGCAGGTTGGTCAGGCACGCGCTCATTTCCAGCAACACATCCGCCCTTTCTCCAGACAGGCTCAAAACCATGTGGTCATTCCTTCTTCCTGATGCCCGGCGGCGCCGCGACCGCGCCCTGGCCCTCGCTGGCGTCCTGCGCAGCGCCCTGCTGGTGCAGAACATTGCGCGTAATGGTACTCAGCCTGGAGAACTGCTGCAGATCTGTATTCAGAGCATTCTCGCTCTGGAGTGCCAGGACAGCCTGCGTGCCTTGGGCGATATCGACAGCCTGCGTCAGTCCCTGGCTCTGCTCTGCCCTCTGCTACAACGCGGCCCCGGCAATGCCCAAGAGGCCGAACTGCTACGCTACAGCATGGCGCTAACCACTCTTGGCAAGCGTCTGCTTAAAAATTCGTCCGCTACCCGACGCGTCCAGGAAGGCATCGAACAAGCACAGCGCCAAGTCGTCCATTTTAGCGATCCGACACAGCGCAGCATTATTGCCGGACTCGCTCAGACCTACACCGAGGCCATCGGTACCCTGCGCCCGCGCATCATTGTCAGCGGTGAAAGCCGCTTTCTGAGCGACCCTGACGATGCCGCGCGCATCCGCGCCCTCCTGCTCAGCGGTATTCGTGCGGCGGTCTTGTGGCGCCAGGCGGGTGGTCACCTGCCCGGCGCCATCCTGGAGCGACGCGGACTCTGCCAGGAAGCAGAAGAACTGCTAGCCACCCATCCACAGCACAGCACCTTTTAACCCCCTGGAGTTTAGGGAATGCATCTCAATGCATCGCCTTGTTGCATTTGGTGGACGTTGCGTGGGTCTCAAACATCATTCCGGAGATGCCGCCTACCCGCAACGCATCAAAGAGTTTTTCCAATATTTCCGCGCGCGTTTCACCCAAGGATCGCCATGATATCTGTAATGCACCAAAATGCTGCTGTGCATCGTATAACTCCAGAGTCATATCTTCCATTATGCCGTCTGTGAGTTTGGCGAGGATGTGCTGTGGCTTCTGCGAAAAATTTACCGCATTCTGGATAAATTCCACCAGCATCAGCTCTTGGTACTCCTGTGCGCCTTCACGGACGGCAAAGACAAAGCGGCCCGGGATACCTAGCGCATTGCATCGGGTCTCCAGCCATAACGCTTCCTGATCGACATGTTCGGACCATTTCCCGTACCGCTCCAAATACTCTCCCACATCCAATTGCCAGGCCAGGCAAGGTCCTGGAAGTTGTGCAGGATAGGTGATGGTACCTATAAAACAGATATAGGACGGTACATTTTGTGGCGTCTGCGGGTTGCCCAGCATTTCCGCTACCAGGCGGTGGTCCATGCCCATCTGGCGGTGCAAGCGAAAAATGTCCACCGGATCCATATTCAGTAAACGTCCGCCATCGACGGGAACAGGATAAAAAGTGACGGTCGCGCGCTCGCAGACAAGGCCGTAGCGGACCAGCGCGGTGGCAGTCAGATCAGCAGAAAATCCGGCAATTTTGTCCGGCTCCAGAATGGGAATAGCAAAGAGGGTGGTCACTTCACCGGTCTCCGTCAGGAACATCTCCGCGCGCTCTTTGGCGAATTCCCAGAAATCCGCCGCCGCCTCAAGATCCTGTTCGACCAGTTCATCGGATGCCGCCTGGAGGGTTTCGTCATCCTCATCTACCAGAAGCGCATCTATCGCATCGCCCAGTGCCGATAGCAGGGCGTGATCACCGTCAATAAAGCAACGAGCGGCTAAACGTGTTAGTGCGCTGGCTTTCGGTGAGATGGTATTGCTGGTATTAGTACGTGACACTCGATTTTCTCCTGTTGTCGGCATACCGCAATGCATGAGATGAATGCCTGCGCAAATATGCACCCATTCCTCATCATCCTCACACTTCGACGAATTTTTTCTGCCTGCATGGCGGGCTCCACTCTGGTTATAGTTTAACAGCAGAGAACCGCAGAATATGAACATAGTTATATAATCATAGCATTACAATCAGCAACACACATCAAGTGGGGAGCGTCCCCTGCACCGCTTTCAATTCTTGTAGAATTGACTTTCTATAAAACACATTAGTCCTCTCCATCAACAAAAAGCAGCGTTTCCGGGTCATGTAGAATATCCTCTATCCATCGCCAAAAGTGCCAACTTACGAGACACATTGTCGGCAATGATAGCGCCATCATTGCTATCCCGGCAAAACGTTCATCTGATAGCGGGGTTATCCCCCAAAGTATATGTGAGGATCCCATAGGATTGGTGTTTGTGGAACTCCAGAACCACATGCCACCCATCCCCATCATAACCAACTCGGTTACAAATACGTAACCCGCTTTTTGCAGGTGATTTCGAAGATTTGGCAATGACGGAAAAACCTTAAGAGACTGCATCCACAGAATGATCCCCAGAGCAAGGTACGCCCCTGGTAACAACGTGAATATGACACTGTATTTTAACCCAAGATACATCTGGCTGGACATGCTCCACAAAACCAATAGTGACAGTAAGGCTAGGCTACTTACCGCCGGGTTGTGGGCGAATCGAAGAAATCCATATAAATAGCGCTTGTTATTAATGGTCACATTGACGGGTATACCAAGCACCAGAAGAGGTGCTGCCAGCTCGAATTCGCCCATTAATTTTATAGTATAAATTGTCATCGACCGATGAACCAAAAAGTTTATTGGCGAATTCCATAGAACGATTGTCAGAAAAAGCCCGGCGACAAATGACCACATTTTCCACTGAGGCCACGCGATATGCGGTCGTCCGTTGGCAAAATGGCTATCATATTGATAGAGATATTGCCCCATAACTACTATTGCAGCCAATAATATAATAGGATTTATATACAAAAACCATGTGGTAGCATAATCATGTTTTTCTCCGGCCATATAAAATCCAACAGCGTACATTGACAACACCGCCAATATTGCCGTCGTAGCGATTGCCTGATGTGCCATAAGGCCCTTGATCCATGCAAGCATATTCACAGACGATCTCTTCATGTTGACACCTCCACTATATAATTAATAATTATGCATCCACCATTCGTATGTCTCGGCTGATACTGTGCATGGTAGGATTAATTTGGTAACGACACTGCCGCATCTCAGGCGAGATTCTCAGGCAATTGAATAGCCAGCGCGTGGAATGAAATGCTAGCCCTATGCACTGTAATTGAGCTACGGCTTCCACGCCCTAGAAAATCAGCACATCCCAATACGCTAATGTGCAACACACAAATTCGCTCCTTGATACTTATAATACTATATTTACAAATGTCAATCTCTCCTCCTTGCGGACCGTGCTCATTTGCCCGAAGCTGCCCTCGCTCACATGCCGCAACCCTACGCCAAAATGGGAAACCCACGCGGTGTCAAGGCGGGAATTGGACTGTGGCCCTCCGTGCCGCCACCAGTACCGTCCATGTGGAACCTCATTCCGGGAACATTCAAACTGAATAGGCTCTATGTGTCTCCATAGCCTCTTCGCGCATACATGAGCAACCCCAAGATTATCTACCGTCGGCACCAAATTGACATGCGCGCCCAGAATTGGCGGGATACAAATCAGATATCTTCATCCACTTTTCTCCATCAGTCATCTGCACCTTGGCGATTGACCCTCTTATATTCACAATCATACCACATTGGGACTGCTCGCCAATTTTTATATGTTCACGGAACCGCACTGTTTCAGCAGACAGGTTTTCATCTAAATTCGGTGCTTCGTTTTTTGGCGTATTAGCTACTCGATATTGCTGATTGGGTATTTTACTAGGACGCTTTACAACTCTCGATAATTGTTTTGGTGGTATGACAGAAATTTTTTGGATATCTTGCTGAGATGCTATTCCTTGGTAAGCGCTTGCTTGTTCTCTACCTCCAGACAGTGCACACCCGGAGAGCATGTGTACAACGACAAATGCCATAGATAGTTTAGCTATTTTTACCATTTTGCTTTCCTTTGTAGTCAATACTGTATCGGAAAAAACCGAATCACATGGAGTGCAACCGTTTAAATTATATTATAACAACAATCACTTGAAACATAGCCCCCCATACGTAATGATTGGTTCGAAAGAGTGGACAGGTACATCAGTGGTCTCCAAAGACAAGATCCCGCGCCAATTCCACAGAGCACCTGTTTTGGCCATGCTCGTACGCAGCTCTATGTTTTTTTATTCCCTCAAAGGCAAATTTTGTACCAGAACCGGTAAAAGTTTCCAGAATATCATTTCAAGACGGCATCTTCGCCTTGGTTGAGGATAATGGCTTCCGTCTGCCTTGTCCCGCAAAGGACAAATAGCAGCTCCGGAGCGGCATGAAACATCCTCATCCCGGACTTGACGAGTCATACCAACGGCGCTTTCCAGCAGTATGGCGTAACTACACAAAACAGCCTGCCTCCCCCACATCCCGTCGCTGATGGACACCCCAGCACTGCGACGCCTATCTATCGCCACGCAATCTGGTCACATGGCGTATGTATAAGTGAGATCTTGTTATATTTCAAGTAAACTGCTCAGCTAGAGTGCTGCGATTAATTTTTGGGCCTGGTGCAGTGCGCGGTGCGGGCTACCTGGCTGATTCCGGAAAAGGGCTTTGGCCGCCGCCCCCAAAACTCGGGAGAGCCATCCACTTGCCCGGCGCTACAATCTGAGGCAGTATTCTGTAAAAAGAAGCGTATAATGGCTTCGGCATGGGGCAAAAGGGCTCCGTCGAGCATTATGGACTCGCTTTAGGCTTTAGGCCAGTTGCATCATGCACATTTTTAGAACTGTTAGCTTTTTACCAAATACTTGATGCTGGATTAGCTGGGATACGCCGGCCTCATGGCGTTAGCATGAAAACCACGCATTGAACAAGGAATCATATTTATGCTGTTAGCGTCATTGAAATATTCCACATTTGTACGTATTTCCGTCATGGTCGGCGTCATCTTTTTTTCTTCCGCCTGTGCCAAGAAAGAAACCCATACTGCGGTACGGGCTGCGTCCTCAAGCTTCAGCTGCATAGGCGCGGCTTCTTTTTGCAAGCACAAGACCGCGAAAGTATACCCCGTAACCTGATACAATAGGAAGATAATCCACACCCATAGACCTTCATCGAGCGCTCATGATTAAACTGGGGATACCATATTGATGAAAGGCATACAGGCAGGCAAATGGCAAACATTTCAACAGTTTTAATAGTTCGGTTTTTTTTGGTATTTATTGCCGTTCTACTTATTAGTGCGTGCGCAAAAAAAGCACCTCCCGCATCCACTTCGCCAAACAGCGCGACGGCCGCAGAGGACACCACCACTCCCAATAAAATGACCGCGAGCAAGCTTTGGAACCGGATGGGGAAACGCCTGACATTTATTCAGGAAGGGCACCATGGACCAATAATATACGATTTCACCGATACAAATTGTCCATATTGTCACCTGATATATGTTACTGAAGCAGATCTTATTCGTGAAGGCAAATTAACGGTCCGTTATGTTCCCGTCGCCATAATAAAACCTAGCAGCATGCCGGAAGCTGCTGCCATATTGCAGGAAGGCAACCCCATAGCAGCATTGCAACATGCCGAACAGGAAATTGGCAACAGCATGACTAGCGGCAAACCTGCCAATTTGCCACAAGCGACAGACGCAATCGGGGCGGCGACTCAGAAAACCATCACGGCAATCAAAAAAATAGAAGAAAATAACAAATTCTTACAAGAAATAGACGTCAATGAGCTGCCGGACATCATCTATTTGCCCAAAAAAGGGAAGTTGGGTCTGATAACTGGGTTTGTAAGCCAAAAGCAACTTTTGGCCCTGTTGCCGAAATTGCAACAATAACTTAGCGTTATATTGCCTGTCATAACGAGTAGCCGTTTTATAGATAGACAACGTAGGTATCGGGCGTGGATCGCTCCATAATATACTGACTGCTTACTATGCCATCGATCTCAGGAATAAGCCCATTATTATTTAAATTGCACCACTCGATAGACCTCTCACAAATATTAATTTTTACACCGGACGATTTTGCAGATCTCATGGATTCATATATTGAGCACATTAATTTTACGTCCAGACCATTTTCCGCCGCCTGTACTGTTGCAATAATACCAGATTCTCCAGTCAATATTATTTCAACATGATAATCATCAGAGGCAGCCCTGGCGCCATCGAAAACATCCGCGATGGCGGCCACATTCTCCATATCTAACGTAGTAACAAATATGACCAGCTGCTTCATTTGAAACCCTTTAATACCGAGAATGATGTTCTGCTAATTCGTGTGGCATTTAAAAAAACGCATGCCACACCTTCACAGAAATACTTCCGGCCTCTGCTGTCTTCGTCGTCCCGCACGAAGTTCAGAGTACCAAAGGTATATTAGTTTAGTTACAGTTTGCCATAGGAATGCAATCCGGAAAGGAAGAGGTTGACGCCAAGAAAGCAGAAGGTGACTACCCATAGACTCATAAATGACCACCACGCCATCTGCTTGCCACGCCATCCCTT
>JAPTWR010000153.1 GCA_028065135.1 Acidithiobacillus sp. | reverse complement strand
CAAGAAACTCAACTTCCACGTAACCAGGGTCCAACTCTTCCACGACGGTTCCGACCTGGCCACGCAGAAGGTGTTGCTCTGGTATGGGTTCCAAAAGCGCTACAACGTCGAGTAGTTTCATGATGTCATCACATAGCAACTTGTCAGCCTGGGAACGTCTTCTCCAGTCCTGATGATCCAACCCGTGCGAACGATCGCGGACTTTTCCCTGTTGCTGCATGACAAAATCCACCTGGTAACGCTTGCCATGGCTGTCGGCCACCCTCTCGGTGGCCTCATTGCTCAGTATGGCACGGAGGATACAGAGCCCAGCAGATCGGAATCTTGCTGGCCTATCCCCAGGCACGAGGCGAACACCCTGGCCTTGTTTGCGTATTCCGGGGCATCGTGGGCACCGATTCCGGAAAACCCACAAAAGTGCCCACGATCAATCGTAATGGCTGCCCACGATCGCCGGAATGCGCACTTGTTGCCTCCGGCAAGGTGACCGGGATTCAGGGTGTATTCTCGTAGCTTGCGAATGTTCAGGATCGCCTTGTCAGCATTGGGAAGCAACATAAATGCCCTTGGGAAGCCATCGGCCTGTCATCGTTTACTGACAAATGCTACAAATAATCATAGCACCCCTCCCGCAGCGGACTCCTACTCACGCTAGCAGACCATACTGGCTCAAGCCTACTGCAGGCGCGATGGGAGTGGCAAGATTGCACGTCCCCCTGCTGTGGAACAGTCCCTTGGTGCAGCAGGGCCGCCAGTCGCTGGCTGGCCCTAGGCATGGACATGGTGCAGGTCCGGGACAACCTGGGGCATGGGAATCTGACGATTACGAGCCGGCATGCGCATTTGTTAGTGCAAAACTAAGCGTTCGCCCTGGAAATACACAGCCAAGGAGACTGTACGGGGTTGTGTGCTTCCAGTATGGAAGCCGCATTCCCGAAGCTCATTACGGTGAGAAATCCTACCAGGACTCAGCTGTAGCGGCTTGCAATCGAAAACGACGTGCTCGCCAAAGGCATGGACTTGCGCAAGTACGGGAAAATATGAGGCATAGCAATATTGGAACGACGAGCAGGTATTTGCATTTACTGGACGCTGGCTGAGGCAATTGTAAAACTTATGTTAGGCACTAATACCATATATTATTGAACTATTGAGCGCCTGTATAAAGCTGTTGCAGCAATCTTAATTAATGATGCTGATGCTTTATTAATTACATCCTCGGGAAATGAATTATTCATTGTACTTACTTTTGGATATTTATATTTATTACCAGGCATATTTTCATCTTCAAGATTTCTAATGGCTAGTATATTAGGTGTTTTTAGTTGCGACATAAGGACTAGATCTTTATATGATAATTTTGTGTCATTTGATAAGGTATTTAGCAATGAAGGCTTGACACGAATTTCCTTTTTCTTGCCTATGCAACTGAATGCCCATGATTGAGGAATGAAGCTGATTTGCATGCTTGCCCATGAAAGTGAAGACCACCAGCTTTCTGAATATTTATAATTCTGCAGAAAACTATTCCATCCATTAATACTTAAGGTACTGGCCAAGTATTTATTTTCTAGCGCGGCTTCCTGAAGAGAATCCTGTTCCTCATTTTCTTTCCTATTAATTCTAGTGCCATTTTCCATTATTCTTCCAACAGTTATCTTTCTACTTTTGTTGATAGGGTTGGCATCAACTAATTTGCAGGAGATTCTATCATGACTTACATGACTCAGAATATAACTTGCCTTTCCTGTGCTTTGCAAAAGATAAAGGTATAATTGTTCTTCACCCTTCTCTTCGGTGTTCACCGCTGAATTCATGTGACTCCAAAACAGATATTCTTTATCAGCCTTATCTATGTTTGTTTGATGTGCAAAATAAATCAATGTTCCCAATGACATTGCAATGGCGATGATGGCCAACGTGTTAGCGGCATGATCCTTATCATAAAGTGTCTTGATCTTCATTAAAAAATTATTAAACAATGCCTTTATGCTCCTATATTTCCAGATTTAAACAGCTATACACTGATGAAATTATTGAGATGCAATCATGAAAAAAGTAATATTCATCTACGTATTTAGTATGTAGTGATATCCAGGACCCCAATCTGCCGAGTACGCTAAGCCTCGCCCTGACCCTCGGCCCAAGCAAAGAAGCCTTGCTCGTAGAGTCCTTCCTTGGGATTCTCTAGCTGTCGTATCGTTGCCATAGTCATGCCTCCTATTGGCACGAGGTGGTGAAAAATTATGCTGCAAATCAGGTTGCCAACCTCCTATTGTGCAACCAGCGCTGAGATGTGTCACGGGCGTGGGCGGGCAGAGAAGGTTCCAACTACAGCTTCCAGTCTGTTATCGCCCCCACTTCTCCGCAATCTACAGCTATCCGTCGGCCATCGGCAAGCGCCTTTATCGCTCATCGTCCCCTTCCCAATTACAGACCCAAGGTGCCAAGCGCGGAGTTGTTACGATCAGCTGGGGGAAGTCTTGCGGTCGCCTTGGCAGTTACCCTACGGTGCAATGGATGGATAAACTTCTAGGAACGCGATTAGTTGAACTTGATCAGATCAAGCGGATATATTTCAATTTTGCCGTTGTGCGCGGCATAGATCGCTTGGCTGAATGCGAAAGAATTTTTTCCTTCGGCCTTGCACTTGGCGGCCACGATATCGATAATGCGGGCCTTTTCAGCGAGCGGCGTCCTGATGCCAAAGATGATCCCTTCGAGATCAGAGAAGCGGTATTTCAGCTTGCGGTCTTTGGCTTCGTTGAAGGAATCGAGCGAGGACATCAGCGTCAGGCGGTATTCATCTTCATATTCCCAGTCCCGCAGCTTGGCAAAGATCAACCTCTTGAACGACGCCAAATAGCGCTGGTGCCACTCGCTCATGTTCCCGAGCACATCGTCAGCGCATGAACTCCTGTTGCCCTGTTCGTCGCGATACCATTGCGATTCCAAGACAGGCACCGGAAAGCGGCCGATGGAGCGGAAGAAATCGACTTCTGGTAGTTTGTCCGTGTAAGTTATCCGCTCGTATGGAAGCAGAATATCGCCGTAACTCTGGCTCCCTCCATTTGGGCCGCCGTGCCAGCCAGTAACGCCGTGTAACTTAAGCACTGGTGGCTGTCCTTCTCTTTCCTCGGCGCGGAATTTCAGACAGACGCCTTGGTGCCCGTCACCATAATGTCCCCACATTGCGGCATGGGTCGGATTGGTGACGAAGCAGGCGGCGTACCAATTGAAATAGACGAGATCGTGGAGGCTATCCACGTAATGCTCTGGAAAGGTATAGAAAATGGCGTGCCATGCCCTTGAAAGATCGTCGGTGACACCATGATATCGGATCAGATCCATTTGGCGATGGATATGCGCACTTGCCCCGAATAGTGCGGCCAGCATTTCTGGCTTGGATTCGACTTGGTGCTCTTTCAATCCGTTAAGGACTTTGAACAGATTTTTGAGCACACCATCTTCCGTAATCTGCGGTACAGTCGGCGGCTCATTTACATCTGGCAAACATCCGACCTCACGCAATATCTTCATAACGCATTTGAGAGCGATCCCATGCACCGCGCGCAAACAGAACCCCACTTCTTCGCGCCGCAAGGCACTGGTGTGACTGGCAAGCATAGCGGGAAGATCGGCAAGCTTGTATATGCAGAAGAATGTATCACAAACGCGCCGGTGAATTCCCTTGACTTGTTCTGTCGGCAGAGTGGATGGCATCGTTAATACGAAACTCCGCGCAAGACGGGCATCGTAATCTTTACCCATTATGAAAGCCGTAAGGAGCGATTGCGTCAGGCACGCAAGATAATGCTTCAAAAGGTTCCGCCAGACGATTTCATCTCCCAGCCAAAAAAGGTCTTTAAATCCCTCCATCGGATCGTTCAATTGATCTGGCGGACAGAAATAAATTTCTTGGTTTTCCAGCTCCTTGCGTTCGCCTAAAAGGGCATCAACGGAACGGAATCTATAAAAGAAACACCGTGGTTGTGTTTTCTCGTCGTTTTCACTCATAATCACGGTTCGCTTTAGAGATGGTCAAGGTTGCCTTTGTTCGAATGGTGTCATTTGCTTTCGGCTACTGAATGTCTGTAATCAGTTTTGAACTGCTCGGTAGGCTGACCTCGACCGACTATACACGCCGAAGACTATTTTAACTCAACGACCGCTTCCAGTCTGTTCCTACCCTTCAACGGGCAACCTCGACCGACAGCTATCGACCCGCTGCGAACCTGTCGTTGGAGGTAAAGCGCACACCGGGGTAAACCGGACACTCATTCCAACCAAGAGGCCTTCTGGAAACGGTCGCCCTCGGTCTCCCTATTCCACCCTTTGTCACCTTTGCGGCAGCAGGTGCGTTGACCTCAAAAGCCCCTGTTTTACAACCGGTTTTTTCACATAACCGAATAAAAAACAAAAATCAGCGGGACCAGTATGCTGATCACCTTAAGCGCTACAAACTCTCCAGCACTGAGCAAATAATTCATACCGGCTCTTTGTAATCAATGGTGGATGTGCAATAAAAAGCGGTCTGGAATGAAGATAATCAACGTAGAACGGATGAACTGCACCAAGGGCCAGAACGTGCGCAGCCCTTTGGGCAAGGGATCCATAGTCCCGCGGTGATGGTTCCATGCGCCGCGCCAGCACACCCAATCCTACCGAAAGCACTATCTATGCCAATTATCTCCTTCGCGCCTTGGATTCGCTGCTCACTCCTCGATGCGGAATGGCGCCTGCGCGACCAAAAACGTCTGCAATCGCGTCTGCGCTCGGATTTCTATGACATCTCCCGGTAACCCGCAAGATACACCGTTCAGTTATCACTTACATCTCTAGTAATTGTTCCAACAATGACACGTCGTCACGCACCGCAGGAAGCGGTACTTACGGAACGCGTTGAATGACACCGTTAGTTCTGCAACTCCGCAAACACCCTCAACGCCCGCTTCAGATCCTCCCAGACTTTGCGCTTATCAATCGGGTTACGCAGCAGATAGGCGGGGTGATAGGTGACAATCAGGGGAA
>JAPTWR010000105.1 GCA_028065135.1 Acidithiobacillus sp. | reverse complement strand
CAGTTTCCATCAAGGCCAAATCGTGGTGGTGCAAGCCCGCAGTGTAGAATTTCATGCCGGGCCGCTCGCCGACGGCGCGTAACCCCAGGATTCCGCGATAAAAGCGGTCAGAGACATCCAGACTGCGGACCGGCAGGGCTATGTGGTTGATGCCATGTAACATTACTTCACCTCGTTTTCCTGAAAACTATCCACTAATAACCGCCGCCACTCGCCATATAGGTCTGTAGAGCCATCCACCCGGCTACGGCCATGGGCAGGGAACTGATCAATCCTGGCGCAAGCACCGTCCAGTGACCGGAATGGCCTCGGTGCTGAAGAATGCTGGCAACACCTGCTCCCGCGGCAAGCGATACGAGTAGCCATACCATGACAACCATTGAAGCACCCGCGTAGAAGCGCAAATCCACCATTAGGGTACCCAGGATCAGCACTCCCACATCGGCACTCGGCGAATCCCAACGCGAACTGCGTACCAAGAGGGAAAAAAGAAGAGCCACGGCCAACACAACGGCCAGCGCTGCCCCAAACTGAGCCAGCAGGATACTGCCCAACAATGGCGCGACGAGAGCTAGCCCGACAGCCCCGACAAGCAGCGTGATTCCTGCGGGTTTTTGATCTCGGTGGTCAGGGGTGAGGGCAAACCACAGTACGGACCACAGCACCGCTACCGTCAGCCAAGCAACGAAGGCGGCGAGCACGGTTTCCTGGCGCAGGACTGGCCACAGCAAAATGAAAGCAGCGGCTCCTGCGATCAACCCCCTCGCCCCATAGCGCCACCATTGGTGTCTACGGTGATCGGCAATAGCCGCTACTGTCCCGCCCACGAGGGCTAGCCAGGGCAACCAGGACAACACGGTACGTGGCGGGAAGGAAAAATCGCGATAGGTCAGTGCATAGCCAACTAGAAAACCAGCCAGTATGGCCGCCGCCCAAAATGTAGAACGCCAGCCGGGATATTTGCAGGTTTTGTAATACGCAGCGACCACCATGAGCATGGTGACAGCAGCGGGAAACAGGGCACTATCCAAAATCAAGGACCGAACGAAACTGGATTGCCAGAGATTCCACATAAAGATTGCCTCCCAACGGGAAGGAGGCGCCGGCCTTGCTGGTCGGCACCCCAAAAGGCCGCTCAGCCAGCCGTGCGAACACCCTCGATGTTCACATGCAGGTGCACCCGGTTGGCGATCATGCCCGCATAGGCATCCATGCCGAAGTCGCTGCGCTGGATGGTGGTGGTGGCCTCATAGCCGGAGAGATAACCACCCCAGGGCTTGGGCAACGCCGGCACCGGCCCGGCACCGATTTCCCGCACCTGGAAGGTCACCGGCCGCGTCACGCCATGAATAGTCAGTTTCCCATACAGTTGTCCGCTCTCCTTACCCGTGGGTTGATAGCGTGTACTGACGAATGTGATGTTCGGAAACTCCCGGACATTGAAAAAGTCCGGACCCCGCAAGTCGTGATCCCTTAGGGCGAAATTGGTATTGATGCTGGCTGCGGGAATGCGGATATCCGCTTTGTCCCCTGCAGGACTTGCGGGATTGAAGGTATAGCTGCCGGACAGCTTGTCGAAACGGCCTACCACCACCGCCACCCCGGCATGGCCGATGGTGAACCACGCCAGAGAATGGTCCGGATCAATCCGGTACGAGCCAGCCGGGCTGGCGTCCAGTTGGTGGTATGTCGCTGCGTCAGCGAGTGACACCAATGATGTGGACAATGCGACGGAAAGGATGGCGGTCCTCAGTGCAATGGAAACTTTGTTCTGTAACATGGCAATGCTCCTCTATCAATTCGGGAGAAACGGTCACTCAGCCGCTAGGCTTTTATGAGTGCCGTCGCAGAAGGGGCGGTTGGCGGATTGGTGACAGGCACAAATGGCCACCGTTCGCGGCTCGGCGATATCCACGGCGAAGGGCTCCACGCCGCTACCCTGGTGCGTCCCATCGCAGAAAGGCAAGTTTGCGGAGCGCCCGCAGGCGCAGAAATAGTGGCTGCCTGGTTCCAGGCTCATCACGTAAGGTGTCGGGTTCATCATGACCTCCATTAAATTAAGCATCTCATCTGGTACGCATCCATATAGTTACAATGCGTACTATATGGATAGCACAACAAATGTTCGTATGCAAACTATGTGGGATTTACTCCTGAAATCGGCTTCGCAGTGCGCGTAGGGTACGGCGCACCTGTTCCAAATCACCCGCATCCACATTCGCGAAGACCCGACTGAGATAGGCGATATGGGCTGGGAATACTCGGGAAAAAATGACTTCGCCTTCGGGGGTCAGAACGGCACGGAAACTGCGTCGATCACCCACCGGGACCTCCCTACGAACCAAGCCTTTTTCATCGAGGCGATCGATGATACCAGTCAGGGTTCCCTTGGTGATTAAGGTTTTTTGGGCAAGCTGGGTGAGGGGCATTCCCTGGGTGTTGCCTAATGTTGCGATGACGTCAAACTGCGCTGGCGTGAGGCCCAGTTGCCGGACGTGGGCGGCGGAGTAGGCGGAAAAGGCATGGTAGGCTTGGGCAAGCTCTCGCAGGACGGCGAGAAAAGGCTCCTGGGTTGTGGCCTTCGGCGTAGCCGTGTAAGAAAGCAACATCGTTGATTCCCCGGTCGTTCCGTCACGCATCCTTATCCTCACCATGATGTTTCCAGTTAGAAAGTCCTATATAGAACTATTTGGGACGGACGTCAAAGGGAGCCGTAGGAGAATGTTCGGTGTCAGCAGAGGTCGTTGTCACGACTGGCCCCACTCCAGGGAGTGCCACCAGGCGTGTGACCATCTCATCCTTGAGCATGTGCATAATCATATGGTCGTACTTTGCCAAACGGTCTTCTAATGCCAGCAAGTGTCCGCGCAATTCGGCCAAGACCTCCACTGCATCCAGGGGAAATTCTCTGCTTCCACAACCTCAAGGAATCTCTTGGAAAAAGTGGAAGCGCCTTTGGCTAGAATGATACCAAACTCTTGGAGTAGTCCACGAATTTGGTTGATTAATGCGGTGCGCTCTGTATTGATAGATGCCCGCACCCGATGAACCATTAATGCACTCTGCTGCGCTTCTGTTTTGACCGCTACAAAGCGCATGTGTGGGCGGCTGACCGCTTCGCAGATAGCCTCGGCATTGTTGAGATCGTTCTTGCCGCTCTTGCGATAAGGAGCCACGAAGTGTGGAGCCATAATGCGCACATCGTGGCCCAGCTTGATCATTTCGCGTGCCCAGTTATGAGCACAACCGCAGGCTTCCATGCCAATCAAGCAGGGTGGCAAATTCACCAATGCCTCCATCAATTTGCGCCGACTAACTGCCTTGCGCAGCACAGGTTTGCCAGCGGCGTCTACGCCATGAAGCTGAAAAATATTCTTGGCAAGGTCAATACCCAATATCTTGATCTCTTTCATGATGTAAATCTCCTTTGCAGAATGAATCCCTCAGAATGGCATTGGACCACGCCTTAGGGAAGGAGAGGTTCATCCCATTATTCGACCCGGCTCCGCCGGGTTTTTTGTCGCCTTTCTTCCGGCGAAAGTGCTTGACACGGTGATGGGGCCGTGCGGCCGACCCTTGTTAAAAAGGGTCGGCCAATGAGAAGCGTTTTAGGCTTCTCGGAATCACACCCATGCCCTTTCATCGTCTCGTTGCCCTCCGCCTCTCAGAGTGGATTTCCTACTTTCTGACGGTCGTGCCGCCCCGCTCGCGGCGCAGCTTCCTCGAACTGCTCTGTGGCTGCCTGGTCTCGCCCGAAGGCTGGGTCACCCGCGCCCTCAGCAGCATCTCCCTCCGCTGCCACTGGACCACCTATTACAAACTTCTGGAGCGCGAGTCATTGCGCACCCAGGCGTTGGCCATTGCCCAGGTACGATGGATCCTGCAGTCCTTGCCCAGGCTACTGATCGTCGAGATGGTCATTGACGATACGATGGTCCTGCGACACTCTACCAAGGCCCCCGGGGCGGCCATCCGCTTCGATCACAGCCATAAACACAATCGCCCCAGTTATGTCCTCGCCCAGAATTGGGTGGGCCTGGCGTTGACCCTGCGTACCCGATCCGGCAAAGCCATTTCCTTTCCCATCCGCTTGCGCTTGGTACCCAGCACCGGCAACATCCACAAGCTGAAAATCGCTGGGGCATTACTGCGGGCTTTTATACCCCACATTCCTGTACCCGTCCGTCTGCTGACGGATGCTTGGTTCATGCGGCGGCGCCTGCTCTTGCCCCTGTTGCGTCAGCACGGCCAGTTCATTGGCCAGGTGCGCAAAGATACCGTGCTGCTCCAGGACCCGCCGCCGAAAACATCCAAACGCGGACGTCCCCGGATATATGGAGATAAGTACACACCGGAAGAGATGGCCGCACTGCCCACCGAAACCGTCTCTCTGCATGTCTATGGGAAATGGCAAAAGGTCCGTCTCCAATCCATCATCGCCAATGCACGATTCATGAAAGGCCATCCGGTCCGGGCTGTCTGGAGTGCAATCTACGACGAAAAGCATCGTCGATGGTCTCCCACCCGCCTCTATCTCGCTTCCGAGACCCACTTGACCGCCAGCGAAATCGTCTCCCTCTACAGCAACCGCTGGCAGATCGAACCAATCTTCCATAACCTCAAACGCTGGTGGGGCATCAATAATCTCTGGCAGCAAAAACGCACGGTTTTGGAACGCTGGATGCAAATCCGCTGCATCGCCTGGTCCATGGTGCAGCTCCTCGCCGAAACCCTAGCTGAGGACTTCCCCATGGCCGCCATAGCGCCCTGGCGCATCGCCACCCCCGTCACCGCAGGTCTCATGGCCCAATGGCTCCATCTGCAATTTCTGCGGGTTCCCTTCTGGAAGGGTTTCGACCCGAAGTCCGGGAAATTCCAGTGCCCCACCCCCGCCTTTTGGGCCGACGCCGATGACCCGCCCTGCAAAAAGGCCGCCTGACTCACTTCTGACCCAAATTTACCAAGCCATAACGCCACCCAGAGGGGCTGGCGAGGAGGCTGTATGTCTAAACTTCAGCAGGAGTACTTACCCTGTTTCTGGATACACCCACTTCCTGAACCGTCAGTGGACTTTCCGCCATGGTGATCAGGCGCCCGCTCTGTGCTAGAGTACACCGCTTATATTAGAGGTTGATAATGGCACA
>JAPTWR010000165.1 GCA_028065135.1 Acidithiobacillus sp. | reverse complement strand
ATCGCCTATCGCCGTTTCAACGACATGGCCATGCGCCTGCTGACCCCCGGCGGCATCCTGTTCTCGGCATCCTGCTCGCATCACCTGAGCCGGGAAACGCTGCTCAGCCAGATCGCTTTTGCCGCCCGGCGTGGGGACTACCAGATCATCGGCGAAGGCAGTCAGGATATGGATCACCCCGTTCACCCGGCGGTACCGGAAAGCAACTACCTCAAGGGCTTCTTCATCCACCGTCGAGAAGAGTTACCCGAAGAGGCAGAGAAGACCGCCTGACCACCAAGCGCGGAGGATTCTTGTCGCCAGGCCCAGTGACAGGTACAATCGCGCCCACGCCGGCGTAGCTCAGTTGGTAGAGCAACCGATTCGTAATCGGTAGGTCGGAGGTTCGACTCCTCTTGCCGGCACCATAAAAACAAAGAGTTATATTTATTATTCCTATTATTTTTTTCTTTGTGTGACGAATTTGTGACATGCCGATTCCATCAGCGTTACAAGTCGAGCCAGCCCAATTACCGAAGAGGATCTGGGGGATTGTCCACCGCCTGTCGATTTTGCATTAACGGAGGACACTTCGTTTCTGGCTGGTCCCCACTCAGATGATCCGAAGCGGAAAGATTTTTACGGAGTGCTGGTGCCACCTTTGGTTGCCCACCAGTCTATGCCGCTGTAAAAATCGCTGTTTGAATAGCCAAAAGGTGGGTGAGAGTCGGCCCAAGGACATGGAATGGACCAAGGATGGCCTGGGTGTGCTGGAAGAGGTGAGTGATCCGGTCTTGGGTGTGTCGTTCTCGGCCACCGATGGGGGCTGGCATGGGTTAACGTCCTTTGGCTTTGTGATAGGCGACAGAGCCTTCCCGCTTGCCTACCGCCAGGACCAACACTTGGACTTCCGTTTCCATCACTTGGTAGATCAAGCGATAGGCTATGCTGCGGAGTTTGATCTTGTAGCGATCCGAGTGGCCATGCAGTTGAGCGGAAGGGACGCGTGGGTGCACTAAGCGTTCTGCCAGTTTCTTTTTGAATGGGGCACGGACGCTATGGTCCAAGGCCTGCCATTCTTTGAGGGCAGAGGGATGGAAAGCGAGCTCATAAGGCATCCAGCGACACCTTGATCGGGGTTTGGCCATCCTTCAGACGGCTTTCCGCCAAAGCGTTCAGCTCCAAATTTTCCAGATGTTCCAGAAGCGCAGCATAGGTAGCGGCTGGGACACAGTAAAAAGCCGGTTCGTTGCGGTTGAGAATGGCCACAGTAGCCCCTTCTCCTGCGGCCACGGTTCCCATAGGGTTCTTTTTGAGTTCGGAAACACTGGCAGCAACATCGGCAAGAATGACGTGGGTCATGGAAAGTCCCTCATAGCCTCTAAAAGACCGGTTAAGCGTACCATAATAAGTAGCCTAAAGGCCACGCGGCCATCAGGCCGATACGGTGCGTTAAAACGCCCGCATCGACTGGTCCTTCGCTTTCGACAAAAATTTTGTTGCTCTCAACCAGTTCATGCGTTTCAGCCACGAGACGAGCATTTTGTTCAAGCGCCTTCTCGGTCGATTTCGCCGTTTTATAAGTGAAGCACGCCAATGCGCCCTGTAGCAATGGCCAGCAATACCGTTACCCCCGGCAATAACCACGTCTGCAGTAGCTCTGCGTGATTACTCATAGCACTTCCACCACTACCGCCGTCCCATACGCCGTGACCTCATTCATGGCCTGCCCCTGCCCGGCGTCAAATTCGCCGGAATCAAAGCGCATCCCCAGTACCGCATTGGCCCCAAGGGACCGGGCATGCTCGGCCAGTTGTTCCAGGGCATCATCGCGGGTCTGAGCAATCATGTTGAGATAGCCCGCCCGCCTGCTTGCCGCCAAAGAGGGCGCGGACACCACCCAGAAGATTGCCGATGAGATTGCGGGACCGGACACCAGTCCCATAGACCGGCCCAATGACACGGACCACACGCAATGGCTTTCGTGTAGCTGGCCCGCATGCCGTCGTTGGTGTACTTCCAGACTTTACCGTTCTGGCCTGTTCCCCGTTGCCGCTGCCGCTGTAAAACCTGTTCCGCACGTTCCGACAAGGGCACCACTCTGGACGTGCCGTTCTTGGTATCGGGCAGGTACACGGTGTGGTCCAGCCAGTATACGTGCCGCTATTCCAGCCCCAGAATTTCCCCCTGACGCATGGCGGTCTCGATGGCGAAGGTCACAATGTCCGCCAGTTCCGGGTTCGTGTCTGAACAGGCCGCCAGTAACCGGGCTTCCTCATCCCCTACCAGCCGCCTGTCCCGCCCCTGGGACAGCCGAGGTCTGCGGACCAGTTCTACGGGGTTGACTAAATCTGTCATGCCCCATTCCTTGCGGGAGATGTTGTAGAGATGGGAAATATTCGCCAAATAAATGCGGATGGTATTGGCGCTGAGGCCCGCCCCTTGCCATTGCCGGACGATGCCGGACAAAGCGGGACCATCCATTTTTGCTAAAGCCATTTCCCCGTAATCCCGGCAGATGCGCCGGATATTCCCAAGGTTCCTTTCCTGCGTCGTGGGTTTTTTACTAGCAGCCTTTTGTCGGGATTTCGGTTTTGAAAAAACGCAACACATTGATTACTAGGCATGTTAGTAACTTTTCAGAAAATGGCTTGTGCAATAGAATCCGTTGGTTACGCGAATAACCCGACATAAGGCTGCTCGCGGTAGATGCCGTGCGCCTTTACCAAAGACCCAGTCGGCGCCCGTTGGCAATAACGTCGTTTAAAAAATGAAAGTACACCGGCGTCTGTACCAGCACAGGATATCACCGGGTTGCGAGAACACCTGACCGGTGTGCCACCGTAGCCTAGAACCCCCATCTCCGCCTCGGTGCGCAATGCATCAATAATCGGCGGTGCAACACGGAAATCCATATCGGCGACCCACATCGGCAACAGATCGGCGGCACGCTGCTCAGGCATAAGAAACTGCTGCCCATGCTCCCGCTCCTTCTCGCAGAAACAATTCGGCAGTCGCCAGACCGATGCCGCTGGTGGCTCCGGTGATCAGTGCTGTCTTGCCTTGCAATCTCATGTCAACTCCTCATTGAATTCAGCGCGGGACGTCCCAAATGCCAGTGCCTGCACACCCAGGCCTGCCGCTTCGACAGCCCCAGCGAGATAGCCAGGAAACTGCGGCGACCACTCGCTGGCGATGCCCGTGAGGCACCCCTGCCACGGTCCTGATATGGCTTTGGACGCAGGCGCGTGAGCATGCTGGCCACTCGCATCGCGATCCGTGGCCGTGGCGGTGCGCGGGTCTTGCGCCCAGTCCTTGATGATTTCGGCCTTGGGCGTCGCCGCGTCGGGTCCGAACATCCGGACGAACTGCGCACGGCAATGCGTGCGCATGACCTCGTCAGAGACGGTGCTGCGCACGCGCGCCGGCACGCCCAGGAAACCAAACAGCGCAGCACTGCCGTTGGGCATGGAGGCGTCGTGGATCTCGCCCATCGGCCCGCGTGCACTGCGGCCCTCTCCTGACAATCCCTGTTCCCGCCAGAACGGGGTGTCATAGATGGCGATGTACTTGGCGTGCGGCGCCATCCAGGTGGCCGTGTCGCGCCATTGCCGGGCGAGCGTTTCCGGCAAGGCTGGCTCGAAGGCGATGGTGCTTTCGATCAGACGAGGCGGTAGCGCCAGCAGGACGTGCTCGGCATGCCACGTCACGGTATGGCCGCTGGCAGCGACGCTTTCCACGACGACATGGTCATCGTTTTTGTGCAGTCGACGCACCGTATGGCCGGTCAGGACACTGGCTGGGTTCAACATGCGGTGCAGCGTTTCGATCAAGCGGCCCATGCCGCCTGTCAGGCGCATGGACGCTGGCGAATTCACGTAGCCACGCACGCGCACGGGGGCCTTCTGCGGCGAACGCTCGACCACCATGTCACCGGCCTCGAACTGCTCGAAGATTTCCAGTCCCAGTTCTTCGATCAGGTGCCCGAGCTCGCGCTGATAGCCGGGCCAGAACCAGGCGGGGCCCAGATCGAAGCGGTCAGCGGTGCTTGCCTGCATCACCCCGTGGGAAACGACCTGTCCCGAGGCGTCAGCAGAGGCAATACGGCCACCAAGCGCCTCCCGTGCTTCCAGCACCACGTAATCCGTCACGCCTTGGCGCGCGAGGAGGTATGCCGCGTACAGGCCGCTCAAACCGGCGCCGACGATGACGATGCGTGCGCTACGCCGGCTCATACTGCTACCGCCACGTCGGACAAATGGCCCGTCTTGAGGTACACGGTGGCACCTTGATCGCCAGCATGAGGCGTCGCAGGCTCACATGCAGGCAGTCGCAACCAACTGCCCCGCTCGTAGAGCTTCCCCTCCAGCATCACCGCGCCTGACACAACCAGGATCTCAGCGCCCTCCGACGACTCATCGAGAATCCTTTCACCAGCCGCCAGACGCTGCAGGCTGACCTGCTCGCCAGCAGCCGCGAACAACGGGCACACTTCACGCGCACCCTGGCGATGCCAATTGGCCAAGTCTCGCGTGTCGATGCGAACACTGCGCTGCTCGCCATCCGGCATCTGCTGGAGTTTGACGAAAATGACAGCGCCCTCGGCGCTGGAGGGCTGATGACTGGAGCCGGGCGGGTTGCGCAGATACCAGCCTGCCGGGTAATGCCGGTCTCCTTCGGAGAATGTTCCGGACAGTACCAGGATCTCCTCGCCCCCCGGGTGCGGGTGCGCGGGAAAATAGGACTCGGGCGCATACCGTACTATGCTGGTAGCACGGGCTTTCTCCGCGCCCACGCGATCCAGCATCACCCGCTCGACCCCTCCCTGGGGGGATGCGACCCATTGGTACTCGTCGGGCGCCACGATGGCGCGGCGGGTGAAATCAGCATTGATCAGCATGATGGTTATCCAAACGGAGGGACAGCGGCATTGCCCGTCCAGGCGATAGCGGCCGCCCCCTGTCAATACGGCTTACTTGGCGGGCAGTTGCTGGTAGGCCTCGACAACACGTGCCGAAGTAGGTCAGCGCAGCACCTGCGTTCAAACAAAGCGCCTGCATGCGAGACATTAGTTGCGGCCAGTCATCACACTGCCATCGACATCCCAGACGGCGCCAGTGACCCAGGCTGCCTTGTCCGACTGCAGGAAGGCCGCCACTTCCGCCACATCCTG
>JAPTWR010000007.1 GCA_028065135.1 Acidithiobacillus sp. | reverse complement strand
TCGATACTCAGGACAAGAGCGCGGAGCGTTTGGGTAAGCCGCTTTGTAATCGCCATTCCTTCCGGCTGGTGGCAATCCGTTCGCGGTCGCCAGGCAGACACCTATCCCCATCTTCGTGGTGCCCGGTTGGAATCGGACACACTGCCCACAAGTAACCCGTTCAGGAGTGGGCATATCTTGCTCAGAATCCACGCGGGCGGGTTGGGTGGCATCAATGCCCATCTTTTCCACCAGCGCGGCTAAAACGTGATTCTTAGCGATGATCCGTAAATCATCAACGCCGCGTTGCCAGTCTGCCCCGTAGCTATCCAGAATCGCCTCGGCCTGCTCCTCCAGAGAAGGGACAGGCTTATCCGGTAGGTCGCTGACCTCGGCGGATTCTTCCTGAATCGCCAGACGTTCCTCGATAGCGTAGTTGGCCGGTGCTGGTGCTGATAACAGCGCGGCCAATATGCCACCCTCATCTGCTTTGACCAGAACCGCCAGGCGGCGGGGGATATTGCGCCCCCGTACCCGGTCGCCATCGAACCAGAGGTGCCCACCTGCGCCGATGATTTCTTGCACGATCTCGCGGGCGGTGTTCATAGGTCCACCAGGTCGTCGTCATCGAAAAAAACATCCTCACAAACGCTAGGTGCTACACTATTTAACCTATTTAATTCGGATTCAGGCAATAAAATAGGTTTAGTAGGTTCCTGTTTTGCGTTTACAGAGTGAATTTTTGGATTCACGGCGTACCCCTTAGATGGCCGTCCGGGGGTGGGTGCCTCCGGCTTCGGGAGTGGCCGCACCCATCCGGTAGACTCCAAAAACTCCAGCGCGGCGGTGATCTCTCTTGGTGATCCCAGCCCTCCCCAATTTTTGCGCTGAACGTCGGCGGTGCTGAACGGGTCCGGCAGCTTGCGTTGTAGTAGTGCCTCGCTCAACCGTTGTGCGGCTCTGACCTCCGGGTGCATCCATAGGTGGTAGACGCGCCTTGCATGAGCGCCGAGAAAATCCGCCCAGGCTATCGCCTTCAACAGCGGGGCTTCGCGGATAGGGCCAATCATGCCACCTGCATCTGCTCGCTCGGCCATGTCCAGAATCAGGGCCAATCCAGCCACCAGCTTTTCGTATTTCCCGAAGTGCTCCTGCAATACCGGCTGACACGCTGGCATGATTTCCGTTTGCAGCTTGGTATCCCACGCAATGAAGGCTTGAGCGGCTGCGGGTGAAAGCTTGAATGAAGGGATGCGCCGGAACTGGTCGGCAGGCTCCGCACCCCACGCGGCCATAAAGTCGTCGTCGTCCAGCGTCTCGAACACCTTGTACACGGCATCCCTCAGCGCCTTGTCGGGCAGCGTGTCCCGCCACTCGAAGCCCAGGGAGTCGGGCCATACCATCAACTGGAAGCGGGCCAGCAGCCCATCGTTGCCCACGTCCTTGGATGCCCCGTCCAGGTACTTCTCCAGCCGTTCGGGTTGGATACCGCCGAGAACCGATAACGCCAGATTGGGGATATACAGGGAACCTCTGGCGATGCGGTCGACCTCATGGCCGTCTGTACCGTTCCACGCCTCTAGGTAAAAGGCGCGGTCGGATTCATGCCCGGACTTGTCGAAGGAAGTCAGCAGCCCGGCCAATTCGTCCCGCTCGGTCAGTAGCCCTTGGGGATTTTCCACCAGCAGGTCGCCCAGCTTCTCGATGGTGGCGTCGTTGGTCGTGTACCGCTTGAGTACAGGCGGTTGCGGTTTGGAGTCCTTCAAGGCGGCTATACGGGCCTTGGCAGCAGACAGCTTTTCATCGTCCCCATTATCGGCAACTTTAGCCAATGCCTTCTTCGCGGCTCCCATCATTACGTCGAACTGCTCTAGTTCCTCCTGATACGTTTCCATCGCCTTGGCGTGTTTCTGGCGGGCGGTTGCGGCAAGATATTTGAGCGGCTTTGTACCATCGGCCATAGAGGGAGATTTCTTCTTGCTCGGCGGTGCGATGATTGCCCCCCAAAGATTCGGAACCACAATCCAGTCGTCCAGCAGCTTGGGCCTAACTCCACATCGCGCTCCAATCAATGCGCCAAGGCTGACCAGCAGGGAGACGGCGACGAACTCAGCCGGGGCCACCTTACGATGCGCTGCATCTCTGACATACCCGGCCAGCGGTGCAGGCAGAAGCGCCTCCACATCCATCTGCGGCACTGGTGGCAAGTCTGATCCTATACGCTCAGGGGTAGGCCATTCTGTAGCTGCAACCGAGACGGCGGCCAGCGCTTCCCGTGGGTCGATAACTCTGGTCAGCTCAAACATGTTGCACCTCCCGGACGGCAGCGGCAGCGGCTCGCAAGTCGCCCCTGTGGTATATCGCTGCATAGGCGTCAAAGGCATCCAGCGCATGTCCGTTGTGCATGGGGTCATCGGCATGGTGGCAGAATATGCGCCCCTCGATCTCCACGATCCCAGGCGTCCCGCTATGGCTATGCGGTGACACCCAGCGTTTGCCCTTTCTGGTGTAGCCTCCGTTTTCCAGCACTTCCTCGATGGTGTGCTGTTCATTGAATTGAGCGATAACCGAGACGCCACCACGCGCTGCGATCCGGGCAGTCATCGCCTTGGCCTTTTCCTTTCGGGCCTCTCTTTGGTGCTGCATGGCGGCGGCGATTAAGGTCAACGTCCGGGCACTCAGCGGTGCTGATCCTCCAGTGTAGAACTCATACTCACCTGCGCGATCTGGTGAAGTGGCTGGTGCATAGTAAAGGCGGGCGCGATCCCCCAGACAGGCGCGATCAATGGCCTGTGCGATGGCTCCCGGCAACTGGTCCACGAGATAGGATTGGACGCTCCTCAGCACGTCCGGGTGCAGCGGGGTATCCAGAGCAACGACGATCCGATACCGGGGAGACTCGGCGCTATGGCTCCAGGTGGTGTAGACCACATGCGCCCAGCCCAGGCGTGATAATTCGGTATGCGCGACAAGAGGCGGCAGCGGTGCCTGCTCTTTGCCATCCACATCGAAGCCCAGCGCCGAGACTGCGGCAACATTCTTGCCTGCGCGGTGCATGACATTGAACTGCGCCAGCACAAAGCCGGGGCCGTCTTTCGTCTCCCGTATGTCAGGCTTGCTCAGGTCTTGGCAGAACTCGCTCCAGGACAAAGCGCGGAGGGTGATACGCGGATCATGAGCATTACGCACCACGCCGATGGTGATATTATGGAAAGTGTTAGAAGTTGCGTATGCCGCCCCTGATCCGGGGCGGCTTTTTTGTGTCTGCATGGGTCAGCCCTCCGCGCCGGTGCGACGTTTGGCGATCCATGCGGCAAGGTCAGCGACGCGGTAACGGACCAGACGGCCAGTCTTGATAAACGGCAGGTTATAGCGGCCAGTGCAGCGCCAATTACAGAGGGTTGCAGACTTCACGTCCAGAACAATGGATGCCTGCCCCTCGTTGATCTGAGTGGGTACGTTCTTCTCGGTAAAACCAAGGGTGCCTGCGATCTCTTTAACGATTTCGCGGTGGAGTGCTTCGGGTTCGGTTTGCATTGGAAAGCGCCTATCGGTTGTGGATGATGGCGCTTATGGTGGGTGAAGCGGTGGGGCGTTGCCTTAGAGATTCAGGGCTGCTAGTCGGTTGAATCTCTCACCTCTGCGGGCTGGCATTACTTATACTCACGTTTGCATGTTCAGCAAGAACGGGGTGACAGAATCGGCGAACGTTTTTCGCCGCTTGGATAACGTGGTGCGGCTCCATATCGTCATCATGAGCAATGACGCGGGCTATGGGGTATATTTCACCTTCCAGGTGTCCTGTGATTGGGAAGCCGTCACGACTAAGTTTTGTCAAAAGAATCCGCAAATAATTTTGTCTATTATCGTTCTGCTTTCTGGACATCATTCCGGCGGCGATTGCATTATCGTAAAGTAACCTTTTTTTATGACTCTCAAGATTAGATTCTACATTGCTCCTTATGGCGGCAATCGCTCCGTTAATAGTGAGTAGCCATTGCATCTCATCATTGAGAATATGGACAAGCTGGCGGCTGACAAGCGGCTGATCTGATCCCACAGTCTCCTGCAACTCGTCTAACATGGAAATACTGCGCTCAAGGTCTTTGGTCCTCGCCTTATACCTTGATGCGGCCTCTTTTGGTGTTCCCTCCACGCGACGCAAATAGGGGTTTTTGACGCGCATGATGCTGGAATTAGCACTCAGGACTAATTCAACGAACAAGCTACTATAATGCGGGCTATCAACAATGGCCCCCTTCCTAGATAATGCTTTCTCTTTGAGTCGTTCCCATACCTGCCTACCTTCGATAGTCGCTAGTGTGTACTCAAGGGGTACGGCATTTCTTAAAATGCTTTTTGCATCCCGGTCATTACGTTCTTCACCCAAGCCTGATAAATATGTAGATTGTCCGTCGCCCCTTTCGCGTGCTCTTTCGCGTCCCCCTAAGCGGTATGCAAGAGAATCAACCAATACATTCCCCATATCAGCGGGCAGCCTATCCAATGATTCAGCCACACTAGTAAATAATGCCCGTCTTTCTACTGGACATTCTGCAATAAACCTCTCTAGCAACCCTTTCCACTTTATGCGGTACTCGTCACCCATCGTGCGCTCCCTATCTGCGCCCCTTTGGAATAGGTGCCATGCTCAGGGCGGGAAGGGTGCCCACCTTTTCGGGGATCAGCCTAGGGCATGGCGGTGAAACTTATGCGGCGTGCTGCGGTATAGGCCAAGCGTCGGACGCTTTGGCATCCAGTATGACGATCTCCACAATGCTTCCGTCATCGGCATAGGCAATATTCAGGTTCCAGTCTTGTGACACTTCGCGGCTGACCGGCTTATCGGTGAAGTGGAGCACCAGAATGTCGTCGGTGGCGTCATAGTCGGTTTTCATGCCGCGTGCCCTTGCTGGTGCTGTAACAGGTCCAGCAGATATTCGGGCGCCAAGTCTGCGCCGTTTGGCCATGTCACGGTACGGAACAGACTGTGGACCTCTACCCGGCTGAACAGGTCATCATCCCGCAATGCGTCGAATACCGGGCCAGTCAGTTCTCTGGATAAGTCCACATCGCCCTCCTGCCCATCGCTGAATCGGACGTGCAGGCGATGGCCGGGGAGGGCTTTTGCTTCGGTGATATGTAGAATCATGCCACCCCTCGCGGTGCGGGTGCGCCTCTCAGCAGTCCCTCGGTGCTCAAGTCCTCATCAATCT
>JAPTWR010000211.1 GCA_028065135.1 Acidithiobacillus sp. | reverse complement strand
GGCTCCAGACCTTGCGCCCAGGCCATCAGCGCGGCCAACATGCCGGCCACGCTGGCTTCCGGGGCAATCCAGGGGGCGGGCAGGCCGACCGTGCTGACGGCGGCGGCGGTGAGGGGGCTGATGGCGATAATGGGCGTGTTCTTCAGCCAGCGTTGACCCAGCCCCCCCACCATCTGATAGAAATTATTGAAGATCTCCGGGCTGGTCACGGTGACGGCATCCAGTTCGCCGCGCGCCCAGGCATGCAATAATGGCGTCGGATTGGCGCCGGGAAGGCCGCGCCGGTAGCATAATACCTTGTCGATGACCGCACCGCGCTCGCCCAGCGTCTTCTCCAGCAACTCCCGGCCCTGATCACCGGCAAACAGCGCGATGCGCTGTCCCTGCACGGCCACCAGCTCCGGACTTTCCAGCAACCCCTCGGAGCTGAACCTCCGGGGAACCAGGTCGACCTGCAGACCAAACTCACGCAGCGCCTTGGCGGTTTCCCGTCCCACCGCCGCGATACGCGGCCCCGTCGGCCAGGACAGGTTGCGGCTCTGCAGGCGGCTGAGGGCAAAAGCGACGGCGTTGCGGCTGGAAAAAATCACCCAGTCATACGCCACCAGTTGATGCAAAGCGTCATCCAGAGACTGCCAGTTCTCCGGCGCCTCGATCTGTACGGCGGGGAACAAAATGGGGCGCGCGCCTTGCGCCTGCAACAGGGTCAGCATCTCGTCGGCCTGCGCGCGCGGCCGGGTGACCACGATGCCTTTGCCTTGCAGTGCGGTGCTGTTCATGTGTTTCGGACATCCGCGATGATCTCTGCCGCCCCCTGGGCGACGAGTGCCGCGGCGACGGTCATGCCGAGGGCAACGGGGTCGCTGCCCTTCGCCTCGGCATGGAGTACCCGGCGGCCGTCCGGAGTGGCGACCAGCCCGCGCAGGAGCATCTGCGGCCCCTGCCATTGCGCCAGTGCCGCCACCGGCAGCCGGCAGTCCCCCCCCAGCACCCGATTCATGCTGCGCTCTGCCAGCACGCAATTGTGGGTGTCGGCATCGGCCAGAGGTGCCAGCAGTTCCCGGGTCCGCCGGTCGTCGCCGCGCGCCTCGATGCCTATGGCCCCTTGTCCCACTGCCGGCAGAGAGTGGTCAATATCCAGCAGGTGGGTGATACGATCCGACAACCCCAGGCGTTTAAGGCCCGCGGCGGCGAGGATGATCGCCTCATAATGCCCCTCATCCAGCTTGCGCAGGCGCGTGGCGACATTGCCGCGCAGATCATCGACCCGCAGATGGGGGTAGCGCTCCAGCAATTGCGCCCGCCGCCGCAGGCTGGAACTGCCCACCCGTGCGTCCTTCGGCAGGGCATCGGGGTGGAGAAAGGCGTTGCTGACGAAGGCATCCCGGACGTCTTCCCGGGCCATGATGGCGACGATCTCCAGACCATCAGGCTGTTGGGCCGGCACATCCTTCATGGAGTGTACGGCAATATCCACCCGCTGCTGCTGCAGGGCGTCCTCGATTTCCTTGACGAAGAGGCCCTTACCGCCCAGCGCATGCAGGGGTGCGTCCAGAAGCGTATCCCCGCTGGTGGTCATGGCGATGATCTCGACGGTCATTTCCGGGTGCTGCCGCAACAGGGCGGCGCGGACATGCTCTGCCTGCCAGACGGCCAGCGGGCTGGCGCGGGTACCAATGCGAAGGGGGTGCGGCATATCTGGTCGGCGGCTCTAATGATGATCAGGGGATGGAATCAGGTTATTCACCTTAACAGCGCGGTTTTTTCTGTCAAGGGCGAGGCGGCGACACCCTTTGCGAAATGGCGCTCACCACCACCCTTTCGCGCAGCGACAGCGCCATCTTGGGACCCACCACCGCAGCCAGGGAGGCCGGGCCGGGAAAAGGGCCGTGCGCCGCCCGGAAAGCGACAATCGCCGCGGCCCGTTTCTCGCCGATGCCGCGCAAAGCGCGCAACCGGGCACTATCGGCGTGATTGATGTCGACGAGCGCCGGGCCATCTTTAGCCGCTGCGAACGCCACATTTGGCCCCGAAAGCGCGCAAGCAGCCCCTAGCAAAAGCCACCACCGCAACAATCTAATCCTAATCCCGCAACGCCGCGCGGACCTTATCCCCCATCGCCGCCAACACCTCCGTCGGCGTATCTTTGGCGTTGGCAAAATTCAGGTCGGGGATGGCGTTCATGGGAATCAGGTGCACATGGGCATGCGGTACTTCCAACCCCGCCACCATGACCCCGACCCGCTTGCAACCGGTCACCTGCTCCAGCGCCGGTACGACGCGCCGGGCAAAAGGCAGAAGACCGGCCAGCGTTTCGTCATCCAGCGTGAAAATATAATCATGCTCGATCTTGGGGATAACCAGGGTGTGCCCCGGTCGCACCGGGCGAATATCGAGAAAAGCCAGATAACGGTCATCTTCCAGCACTTTCTGCGCCGGAATTTCGCCGTTGATGATGCGGGTGAACAGGGTGCTCATGCGTCCTCCTTGAGAGTGGCCAGAACGGCTTCCGCGGCATCCAGGGTGGCGGCGATCTCGGCGTCGCCGTGGGCCGCCGAGAGGAAACCCGCCTCATAGGCACTGGGGGCGAGATACACCCCGCGCGCCAGCAGGCCATGGAAAAAGCGGGCGTAGCGTTTACTGTCGGCGGCCATCACCGCATCAAAACCGCGCACCGGCTGCTCCGCGAAGAACCAGCCGAACATGCCCGGCACCTGGTTGATCTGCATCGGCACGCCCGCGGCTTCCGCCCGCTCGGCCAGGCCCTTGCAGAGCGCCACCGTCTGCGCCGCCAGGCGCTCATGGAAACCCGGCACCGTCAGCAGCCGCAGGGTCGTCAGTCCGGCGGCCATGGCCACAGGATTGCCGGACAGCGTCCCCGCCTGATACACCGGCCCGGTGGGTGCCAGGTATTCCATCATTTCCCGCGGACCACCGACGGCCCCCACCGGCAGACCGCCGCCGATGATCTTGCCCAGCGTGGTCAGATCGGGACGCACCCCGTAGAGTGCCTGCGCGCCGCCCACGGCCACCCGGAATCCGCTCATCACTTCGTCAAAAATCAACACGCACTCATATTGATCACATACGGCGCGCAATCCTTCCAGAAAGCCGGGCTCCGGCGGCACGCAACCCATGTTGCCGGCCACCGGCTCGACGATGATGGTCGCGACATCAAAGCCGAAGCGCGACATCATTTCTTCCACCGCGGAGAGATCGTTATACGGCAACACCAGGGTATCCTGACTTACCTCGCGCGGGATCCCCGCGCTCGAAGGCTGGCCGAGGGTCAGCGCCCCGGAACCGGCCTTTACCAGCAGGCTGTCGCTGTGGCCGTGATAATTGCCCTCGAATTTGATGATCTTATCGCGCCCGGTGTAACCACGCGCCAGACGAATGGCGGTCATCACCGCCTCGGTGCCGCTGGAAGTCATGCGCACCGACTCGATGCCCGGCACCAGAGAGCAAACCAGTTCCGCCATTTCCACCTCGATGGCGGTAGGCGCGCCGAAGCCAAGACCCTTGTCCACCTGCGCATGCACCGCCGCCAATACTTCCGGGTGGCCGTGGCCGTGGATCATCGGCCCCCAGGAGCCCACATAATCGATGTAGCGCTTGCCTTCCACATCCCAGAAGAAGGGTCCTTCGGCATGGTCGATGAAAATCGGGTCACCGCCCACGCCGCGAAAGGCCCGGACCGGCGAGTTAACCCCTCCCGGAATGCATTGTTGCGCCGCACTGAACAGCGCATGTGAAGTCTGCGTCATCATCACTCCTTACGGTCACCAAACAGAGCGGTAAAACGCCTTGCCGCCCCTTCCACGTCGTCCGCGCCAAAAATGCCGGAAATCACCGCCAGGGCATCCGCACCCGCCGCGATCAGGGCACCCCCACTGACCTCCGTGATGCCGCCGATGGCCACTATCGGCAGATCCACAACCGCACGCGCCGCCGTCAGCACATCCATGCTGATCACCGGCGCCCGCGGCTTGCTGGGAGAGGCAAAAAAGGACCCGAAGGCCACATAGTCCGCCCCCAGCGCCGCCGCCTCTTGCGCCTGCCGCACCGAGCCATAACAGGAAACGCCGATAAGTATGGCGCGTCCCAACTGCACGCGCAACGCTGGCAGCGGCGCGTCTTCCGCGCCCACATGGAGGGCCGGTGCCCCGATGGCCTGCGCCAGTAGAGGATCATCATTGACGACGAAAAGGGCGTTGTACTGCGCGCAAAGTTCCCGCAACGCCCCCGCCTGCCGCCGCCGTCTCGGTGCCTCGGCCACAACGTCGCCCTTGTCCCGATATTGCAGAATACGCGCGCCTCCGCGCAGCGCTGCTTCGGCCTGCGCCAGGAAAACGGGCTCCGGCATCAGACGCGCTTCGGTGATCGCATAGAGTCCGGAAACAAGGGGCTTCTGCCCGGTCATCCTATTCCTCCCGATACCCGCGCGCCCAAAAGAACCGGTCCGGAAAATACTGTCCCTTCCCCAGCGGGTGGGCATGGAGCAGGCAGGCATGGGTAAAATCCAGTGCCCGCGACACAGCCTCTTCCATGGCTAAACCGCGCGCCAGACCCGCCGCCAGCGCGGCGGCCAAGGTACACCCCGAACCGTGATAGTGGTGGGGCAGCCGGGGCTGCCGGAAGGTCCGCTGCGATACCTCACCATGAAACAGCATATTCTCCAGCTCCGGCCCCTCGCCGTGCCCCCCGCTGATCAGTACCCACTCCGCCCCCTGGCGATTGAGCCAGGCACCCGCCGTGGGCAAATCGCTGGCGCCGGACAAGGCCAGCGCCTCAGGCCCATTGGGCGTCATCACCGTCACCTGTGGCAGTAATTGAGCGGCCAAGGCTTCGCGTAATCCCGCCCCGGCCAGGGCCGCACCGCCTCCGGCCGCCAGCACCGGATCAAGCACCACGGGAATCCGCGGATAATCCGCCAGCAGCGCGCTCACCGCAGCCACCATGGCCGCGCTTCCCAGCATCCCGATCTTGATGACCCGTACGGACATATCGTCGAGCACCGCACGGGCCTGCGCTACGGTATTCTCTGGACTCACCGGCGTATAGGCACGGACGTCCACCGAATCCTGAACGGTCAGCGCCGTCACTGCCGTGCAGCCATGCACGCCCAGGCTGGCCAGGGTCAGCAGGTCGGCCTGCGCGCCTGCCCCCGCACTGGGATCAGAACCGGCGATACTGAGGACGACGGGCGGCGGCCCCCCTGCCTCCGGGTAACGGAATTCCATCCGGAACGGATCATCGCCCATTTTAGCCTTTCATGGCCATATACCGATGGATTTTTTAATCGCTTCCATTGCCGCCAACGGGTTTTTTATATACTGCAGCATAACCCCCAGATCATCACCAATAACGATTATTGAGCCGTACTTGAATAGCGAACCAAACCACGTTTGCTTGATTTTTATATCTCGAATGGACGGCGCCGGCATGGAAACATTCAGCCGCCGTGACAAACCGTATTTCATTACCAGATTACCATCGTTAACAAGACACTTTGTGGTTAACATCAATGTCGCAATATTTGCCGCATCAATGAATGACAAGACAATCATTACCGCCCCAACCATTACCAAGAACCCGTTACCAAAAACCACAAACGGAACACTGACAAAGAATATTAGCAGTGAACCTAACAAAGCAGATGGCGCCACGTTCACATCGTTCAATACCACGGCTGAAGTATTTTTCAAGCCATTCTGCTGCCCAGGCATACGCTATTCCCTCAACCCGTCTCATGGTTTTCCAAAGTAAAATAGAGCAGAGATTAATTACAAACAGTAGGAGGTCGTCCTCACCTTTTTGGATGTTTCGTTGTCGTTTTTGTACACGCCATGGGGCGCCACCATTAGTAACATGATCAGTATCGCATGGTACAACGATGGCGCACCTTAAGCCTTACCGTGTCAGCAGCCCCTCATGATCCCATCACCCCGGAACGGGGGGGCTGACCTTCGATCATTCCTTCACGCCTTGGATATCAACGGGCTTCCCTTGCGACAAGGATGTCAAGTAACTAACGAGCGCCACCATCTTTGGACCACTGGAGGATAACGGCATCCCGCCGAGGCCATTTGCTATACAGGAGTTGATCTGCATCTCCAGCGTGATTACCTTCCCAGCGCGTTTATTATATTTAGGGAAGGTAGCCGCGGCACCAAGAAGGCTTGGAATCTTTTTACCATTTGGGAGCATACCCTCTACGCGTCCGGCACCACGGTGACACGTCATACAGCTATTACCCTTAGTTCCCAGGGACGCCGCGGCGAACAACTGGCCCCCTTCATGAATAGCTGCTTGCATTGGCTGTTCAGCCGCCAAAGCGGGGGCTGTGAAAGCCAGTGCGCATACAGCCATCGCTACCGCAATACATGATGTCTTTCGTAAAGTCATAATATTACGCGGAGTCCCTGGCGCCTGCGCCAAGGCTGGGTAGCTCGCAAGTATTGCAAAATACCTGCCCTCCCCCGCACCTCCTTCTTTCTAGAGCTACCTTTCGGTTATAACGGCTTCCGGCGCCTTTCAGGTGGTGGCGCTGCACCTTGCTTCCACCCTCCAAACCCCACCGGTCCAAGTGTAGCTCCGCACCTCACTAATATCCACTCCGCATGGTTCGTACGCCATCGCCTATATGATTGGTACACATGGAATACTCCCCTCTCAACAGAGAGGGGAAGGAGGGGAAGCCACACAATATAAGTTTTTATGCCGACTTGAGAATAAATGCCATACAGTACCCCTCAGGCACCACCGATCCAGCCACGACCTTGCAGCAGTGCGGCGCGATAAAATTCGCGCAAGCAGAGCATTGCTCCTTGCCCTTGGGATGTGGCTGATATTGCAGGGAGGCCTTCGGTGTGATTCCTGGACACTTTCCAGCCGCATGCGCCGCGCCGATGGGATTTACCCCGACCACTGCCCCGGCAGCCACTACACCGGCCGTTATGGCGATGCCTTTTAAGACATCGCGCCGACTCGGGTTCTGGGGTTTTTCGGTTCCATTTTGTTCCTTGCTCATGATATTACTCCTTATATATTGAAAAAATTAAGATGTAATAGATCCAAATAACGGTGATTTATTTCACGTCTCTCCAGTACTCCTTTTTGAGGAAATAAGCAAATATAATAAACAGCGCAAGCAAGCCGAGCACCCAAGGCCCCGCGTCGTGCCGTTGTACAACAGACGGATCAGATACAAACCTTAAAAAGGCGACGATGTCAGAAACCTGCTCCTTGAATTGCTGAGGAGACTCGTCACCCGCACGAAGCACCTTCCCTTGTTCATTCACGAACCCACTATGCAGTGCAAGCACATCTGGCATTGCCACATTGGGAAATACATGATTATTCCAGCCGGATGGGCGCTGGGGATCAAGGTAGAACGAGAGCAGATAGGTATATACCCAGTTCTGACTCTTATAGCGAACTATTTGACTCAAGTCCGGCGGGGGAAGGCCAAACCATTTGTGCGCCATGTCGGTTGGCATCGCTGACACCATATTCCCTTTATAGTTGGAACCGGTCGGCAACATGATGTACTTATGCACATCCGCCTTGGACATTCCCAGGTCATTCGTCAGAAACTCGTAACGCATAAATTTAATGGAATGACAGGCCATACAGTCGGTTGCGAACAACTTCGCCCCTGCAATTATAGTCTTTGCGTTGTAGGTATAATGCGGTGCCATCATCTTGGGCCCGTTATCTGCAAATGCTCCAGGCGCACTGGCAAGCAGCCCCAAGGCCATGCCTGCCCACACAACATATTTTTTCATAACGCCTCCTCTCTGCGCAATATCAGTGGGCACGGAAACGGACTCGCGCTGGTGGCGTCCGGGTCGGCTCAAACTTGCTCACGAATGGCAGTAAAATGAAGAATGCCACATATATAACCGCCCCCACTCGCTCCAGGATAAAATATTTAGGCAACGGCGGCTGCTCTCCAAGATAGGCAAGCATGAGGAAGTTGGCAAAAAAGATTATGAGCATAATACGAGTAATCGGGCGATACCGCGTCGATATCACCGGATTTCTATCCAGCCATGGGAGTATGAACGGGAACACTACGGCTACCACCATCAATATAATGCCACCATTCTTATTCGGTATAGCCCGCAACATGGCGTAAAATGGCGACAAATACCATGGCGGGGTAACATCAGGCAGGCTTTTCAATGGGTTCGCCGGCGTGGACATGGTGCGCTCCAGAAAAATATGATGCACCGTCGGCGCATAGAAAATAATCGCCGCAAAAATGAATAGCCATACACCGAATCCAAAGAGATCTTTCACGGAATAGTAGGGGTGAAAGGGAATGGCATCTACCGGATGTCCGTCTGGCCCTTTGTTGGCCTTTATCTCAAGGCCATCCGGATTGTTAGAACCGACTTTGTGTAGATACAGAATATGGAACACGATCAATCCGACAATGACCATAAACACCACCGTCACATGCAGTGCCATGAAGCGATCCAAGGTGTCTCCGCTCATGCCGGAGCCACCGCGCACCAATGTGGTGACCCACTCCCCGATGAATGGAATAGACTTGAACAATGAGGTAATTACCGTTCCAGCCCAATATGACAGGTTTGAATAAGGCAATATATATCCAAAAAATGCCTCCGCCATAAAAGCCAGATAGATCGTATAGCCGATGACCCATACGAGTTCTCGCGGTGCACGGTAGGAGCCGTAAAGCATGCCTCTTGCCATATGTATATACAGAAGCACGAATATCAGGGAGACGCCATCGACATGCATATACTGCATAAGCCAACCATAATGCACGTCGTACATGATTCCGTATACGGAGTCATAGGCATCACGAACAGATGGTATGTAGTGTGCCAGAACCAAAAATCCTGACAGGAACTGCAGCACCACCATCAATAAGAGCAGGGACCCGGCGTAATAAAAGATGTTGAAATTTTTTGGCGCGTAGTATTCAGCCATGTGCTCCCGCCACATCTCCGGCAATGGCGAACGTTTGACAAACCAGGTTTTGAAACTCATCTCAGCCTCCTTTATCGGCTACCACACTCAGCACAAATGCGCGAGCGGATACATGTTGGTTACAACGACGCTTTTCTTTTCCACATCGATGTCATATTCAGGAACTGCCATATTGTGAGGAGCGGGTGATCCTTTGATTACGCGGGCGGAAAGATCGTACATGGATCCATGGCAAGGACAATGAAATCCGCCGAGCCACCACGGCGCGACACTGGCTTTTTTGGGCCGGTAATGCGGTATGCAGCACAGGTGGTTGCATATCTTTATGCCGACATACCATTCCGCCACCCGTGACCTATACTTGTTTTTGCAATAGGGGGGTTGCTGCGGAATATTACAGTGGGGATCCTTCAATATGCCCTTCTGCTCCGCCTCATCCAGCGAGGCCAGCATTTCCGGGGTTCTGTTTACCACAATAACGGGCTTCTCCTGCCACAATGCCACCATTTGCATGCCCGGTTCTATGGGGCTCAGATCAATGGTCGTAGTGGCTAATGCGGCGGCGGCGGCGGTTGGATCCAGCGACTTGACCATGGGAACCGCGATAGTGCCCGCCACCGCGACACCAGATACCGTCACCAGCGCGGTAAGAAAGCGACGGCGTGTTATATTTGGAGCTTGTTTGTTGTCTTGCGCTTCGTCTGACATGATATTGGTCCTATGTGCTATTTGGTGGATTCTATTGAGATCGCCAGATCCCTTGCAGTTCTGTCATCCAAGTCGGGATTGATAAAATCTTGGGCATAAAACAACTCTCCGTTATGACCCAACACGTCACAATCCATTAATCTCGTATAGATACTGGTGATTGCTTCGGGAGGCGCATATCGCTTCATCGGCATGCCGGGATGCGTCATCAGGCGAAGCCCTGTTCTACAGGGTCCGGGATCTACGATATTCACCCGAATATTCGTTTTGGCATACTCTATCGCCCACATGCGCGCCATATGCAAAATGGCGGCCTTGCTCACCCCGTAGGCGCCCCAATAGCCTTTGGGCTTTACGCCAGACTCATCCGTTGTGAAAATGATGGAGGCGTACGCGGCCTCTTTCAATAATGGAAGGCACTGCTGCGTCACGAGAATGGGAGACTTTACGTTGACCTGAAATACATGATCCCATAGGGCCCCTTCATAGTTCTCCAGTGGAGTTAACATCCCGAGCTCTGCCGCATTATGCACTATGCCGTGCAGCTGTTTAAATTCGCTGGAAATAGCCGCGCCTATGGTTTTAAATGCATCGGCTGTCGGATCGGCGAGATCCACCACGAGAATAGCCGGCTCCGGGTACCCATAGTCGGTGATTTCATCGTAAACCCCCTCCAGATTACGCTTCGTTTTCCCCAACAAAACCACCGTGGCGCCCTGCCTGGCATACTCAATGGAGACTGCCTTACCAATGCCATCTCCCGCACCGGTTACGAGTATGGTTTTCCCTTCCAGAGTACCGTCACCCTTCGCTTTGGTGTATTCATTTTCAGTCATGGCGCTCACCGAGACCTTATATAGGCGGCCAGCGCGACGATTTGTTTTTGATCCAACCTGGTGGCTATATACTGCATAATGCCTTTATGCGTGGCGACCCGCTGTCCGGACTTGAAATAGGTTAGTTGATTGATCACATAAGTGCGCTTCTGTCCTGCCAGCATCGGGAAGAAAGGAGGCAAACCTGCCAGCGTTGTACCATGACATGCCATGCACGCCGGCATTTGCATCTTGGGCAACCCCCCGAAGTACAGCTTTTTCCCCTCGGCGACGAGCTTGGGATCATAGACATGTCCTGACGCGGGCTTCTGGGAAGAAAAGTATTCGGCAACCTGTTGCGTCTGCGCGGCAGTCAACGGGGCCACCATGGCCCACATAATGGGAGATTGTGGATCCGCTCGTGTATGCGCCTTGAAATGGTCTAATTCGCGCAACATGTAGGTTTTCCATTGCCCTGCCAAATTGGGGAACATACCGCCATCTGGCGAAATACCCTGCAGGCCATGGCAGGCCATACAAGAGCTCTGCACCACTGTGGGAACACCGCCTGAAGTAACCGACGAAGTGGCAGCGGTGGGAGAGCTCACTGAGGCCGTTTTAGCAATAGTGGATCCATAGGCTACCGACGTCACGGCCATAGCTATCGTTAGCACGGAAATAGCTGGTAAAAACGGTTTTTTTTGTAGCATATGTGGCACCTTAGTTGATCGGGCCAGCAACCACCAAGCTCCTATTGCAGACTCTCGATAGTTATCGGCCGGTTATAAATAAAACCCCATGTTAATACGCCAGCGTGATCATATTGTATGAATATTATCTGCCTATGTATCATTCAGATTTCTAGCGAATACATACATCCGTTTTATCGATTACAAAATTAATACCAGAACTTCTTTTAAGACCGTGGTTGCGCACCGCATCCACCAACCATGATGAAGTTGCAACCGTATTCAAATCCCGTCACCTCTCCATGCAAAAACGCGAACACTTTCATCTATGCGTCGATCCCAGCGGAGGCCAGATTGCCCACACCGAGACAGGGCAAGCTTTATGCCAGATCCATAGATGTTTTGGCATAAACTAACATTATGATTAGCTGATGTATTTTGGCAAAAAATAGTGCTGTGCCCAGCGAAGACTGCCATTTTTGGCATGACCATTCCGTCATACTGCCATCACTGGCATACGGTTCTCTGTGCTTGTCCACACCGCTTCGCATAGCAGCGTCGCCACAAGGTCGCGAACGCTTCTAATTTGTTGACCAAAGGGTAGCTGTCCGGCGCCGCGAAAAAACAGCCCATGCTGCACATCACCGCGTTGTGCGGCAGCCAACTGGGCCTCAATGCAGAATTGCCCGGAGGACGAATTACCATCCTTGAACCCGCAATGTACCAAGCACTCCGTCTGACTTGGGCACAGCGAATGGTCTTGACTCGCGCAAGCACGCAGATTTTCCTCGCGTCCCAAGTAACGGCGCAACCAGGGAGTAAGCACTGCACGCGCGGGCAGACCTGCCGAGCTCATAAATGTCACGAGGTCTTTAGGCGTCGCATCGGCCAGGACACGCTTAAAATTGATGTGCGCATCGCCCTCGGTGGTTACAGCGAACGGGGTGCCCAACTGGGCCCCGCTCCCGCCGAGGGAAAATATCTCGCGCATTTCCTGAACCGAAGAGATTCCTCCAGCGGCGACGAGCGGGATCTGGTCGGCTTTCAGACCCAATTCTGCAAAGAGTTTGCGGATCGCGGGCAGGACATTTGCAAAACCATACTTGGGATTTGAAACATCCTCCAATCTGGTAGCTCCCAAGTGCCCGCCAGCGAATTGGGGATTCTCGATAACGATCGCGTCTGGAAGACGTTTCTGGCGCATCCAACGGCGCAGAACCAGCTGAACGCCGCGACCTTCGGAAAGAATCGGGATCAGCGCGACCTTGGGGAACTCCGCTGCCAGCGTTGGCAAATCCATGGGCAGGCCAGCGCCCACGACCACCGCGTTAACCCCGCTCTTGATAGCTTGAAGCACATGCTCCCGATAACCAGAAATGGCATGCATGACATTAACGGCGATAAAGCCCTCTTTTCCTGCGATCCGGCGCGCTTCCCGGATCTCGCGATCCAACGCGATCAGGTTTGCCTTGGCCGAAGCTGCTGGATCTCTTAGGCGCCGCAAGGGTCGCATCAGATCCTCGTGTAAACGCCGTAGCTCCACGCTTGCGATGGTTCCAACAGCCCCCTCCGCCGCCACAGCCCCGGCTAAGCTATGTGCTGAAACACCAATGCCCATACCGCCCTGTATCACAGGGAGCAGGGACCGTCCTTTGATCTTTAGGTATGGCAAATCCATGTCAACCACCTCATTCGCTATCTAACCAATATATTTGGTACATAGGCGCGCAACCGAGCAACCAGATCACCATCTATTGTGGTGGGACTGGCAATCAACTCCAAATCTGCACATCCTGCCTTGTTAAAGCGTTGCAACACCCACCGAGATACACCAATCATTCGCAGTTCCTGGGCCATAAGAACAAGATCCGCGCCACTTAAAATAGTATTATGTATCGTTGTTCTGATCTCGTATGAAACATTTCTGGATAGCATCCGTTCGAGAGATTCTTTTACCTTGCCACCGCTTCCTGGTATGCGGGTGATATCGGGATAACGCGCAAATGGCGCCTTGACATCAAACCCAACCCAATCCAGATGGGGGAGCAGATTTGCAAAGTTGTGTGGATACAATCCCGACGTGTGCAGAGCGACATTGAATCCCAATGCCTTTACTTGCTTAATTGCCAATAGCAACGATTTATGGACCGTTGGTTCGCCGCCACAAAAAGTTACCGCATCCAGTAATCCCTTGCGGGTAGTCAGCCACCCCATGATGGTAGACCATGACATAACCGACGATCCCTGCCCCGGCTGCAGGCTTGTATTATGGCAATAACGACAGCGACATGGACAACCTTGAGTATATATTACAGCACATAAATACCCCGGGTAATCTACCGTACTAAACTGGGAGAGACCAGCAACCGTCGGCAATGACATTGATTTATTGTCAATTATAATGAGTCGATGGAGCGCCGCCCCCATCAAAACGCTTGGTCTCGATGAAATATTTACGTTCCAAATGCTCTCCCTGCTTACCGATATTAAACGACGAGGTCGGGCGATGATATCCCATAACCCTTGTCCAAACCTCACAGGGTTGCCTTTCGCTATCACTCAATTCAACTTCTATTAATCTTTCGTTGGCTATCTCAGGATACATAATATTCTCCTTTTATAAGTTACGCAGAACGCCGCCGCTTTTCTGTGATGCGTTCCTGATCACAGATGGGACAAAATGGATGCTCACCCGCCAGGTATCCATGCACCGGACAGATGGAAAAAATAGGGGTAACTGTAATGTACGGCAACCGAAATCGCTCCAGCGCGCGCCGCACCAGACGCTTGCAGCTTTCCGCACTAGCGAGACGTTCGCCCATATACAGGTGAAGAACGGTCCCCCCCGTGTATTTGGCTTGCAAAGCCTCCTGTCGTTCCAATGCCTCAAATGGATCGTCCGTAAATCCAACCGGCAGTTGCGAAGAATTCGTGTAATAGGGTTTATCCGCCGTCCCGGCCTGTAAGATATCGGAAAATCGCTTGCGATCTTCTTTGGCGAAACGATAGGTAGTCCCCTCCGCAGGCGTAGCCTCCAGATTGTACATATGACCTGTTTCCTCCTGAAAGGCGATCATGCGATTCCTGATATACTCTAAAAATTCCAAGGCGAACGCATGGCCCCAGGTCGTTGTGATATCCTCCCGATCCTCCGTAAGGTTGCGGATCATTTCATTGACCCCATTAATCCCAATGGTAGAAAAATGATTGCGCAGCGTGCCCAAATAACGTTTGGAGTAGGGAAACAATCCCGTGTCCATGTGGCGCTGGATGATCTTACGTTTGATCTCCAGACTGCTTTTCGCCAACGCCAACAGATCATCGATGCGCTGGTAGAGACCATTGCCATCGTTTTTATGGAGGTAACCCAATCTGGCGCAATTAATCGTCACCACGCCAATGGAACCCGTCTGCTCCGCTGAGCCGAAAAGCCCATTACCGCGTTTGAGCAATTCACGCAGGTCGAGTTGGAGCCGACAGCACATAGAGCGCACCATATTGGGCTGGAGTTCAGAATTGATGAAATTCTGAAAGTAGGGCAGACCGTACTTTGCCGTCATGGCAAACAGTCTTTCGGCGTTTTCAGAATCCCACGAAAAATCAGCGGTTATGTTGTAGGTTGGGATGGGGAAGGTGAAAACGCGACCCTTGGCATCCCCTTCGCTCATCACCTCGATATAGGCGCGGTTGATCAAATCCATCTCCACCTGCAAGTCGCCATAGTGAAACGGCATCTCCTTTCCACCGATGACCGGAACCTGTTCCCGAAGATCTTCAGGACAGACCCAATCGAACGTTACGTTGGTAAAGGGGGTCTGGCTTCCCCAGCGGGAAGGCACGTTCAGGTTATAAATAAACTCTTGAATATTCTGGCGTACCGCGTCATAGGAAAGCCCATCCTTGCGGACAAACGGTGCCAGATAGGTATCAAATGAACTAAAAGCCTGCGCACCTGCCCATTCATTCTGCAAGGTGCCCAGAAAGTTTACCATTTGCCCCACCGCACTGGACAAATGACGGGGAGGTGCCGCTTCCACCTTCCCTGGCACGCCGTTAAAACCCTCATGCAACAAGGTTCGCAGCGACCACCCGGCACAATAACCGGCCAGCATATCGAGATCATGGATATGAATGTCCGCCTCACGGTGAGCGGCACCAATTTCATCCGGATAGACATGACTCAGCCAGTAATTGGCGGTTACCTTCCCCGCGACGTTCAGAATCAGGCCACCCAACGAATAACCTTGATTGGCATTCGCGTTGATTCGCCAATCCTCCCGATCCAGGTACTCATTTACCGAGGAAACGGCATTCACCGCGGTCAGACGATCCCGGCGCAAGCGTTGATGCTGTTCACGGTAAGCGATATAGGCGCGGGCCGTGCGGTAAAAGCCTTCATCCATCAATGTTAATTCGACATGATCTTGAATCAGCTCAATCGTGGGGTCACGGTCGATAACGAGGGGCTGCAACTTGTTCAAAACCACTTCCGTAATTCGCCCAGCGACACTGGCATCAAATTCACCCGCCGCACGTCCCGCCCTGGTGATGGCTGCGCAAATCCGATTTGGGTCGAAAGGTGTTCTTGTACCGTTTCGCTTAATTACCAACGGTCCCACGCCGGCGGCTGTAAACCAGTCTGTATTGCGCATTAGGATACCCCCGCATGTGGTGAAAAACTCCATCCAGCAAAGACGGTTAGCCTGCACATGTAAATATAACGGCATGTGTATATATTTTTAGTATCTTCCACCAGATATTGCGCCTTTGTCAATGCCTGTATCCGTCGCTGCCAGCGCTCATCCGGCAGGGGATTTTCTGGAACAAGGATCCTGAACAGCCTGTGGATAACTTTGTGGATATTTTATTGGCCAAGGCGTTCCGTCATGCCCGTGGAGTACCAACGCCGAACGGAACACTTCACGTAACAAAAAATATTTATATAATACAATAAATTAAACAATCTACTGAAACATGATTCAGAACAAGTTCACGTAACTGCCGTTTAATCTTTTTGTGGAAAACTTTATCAAGCCGGGCAGGATCTTGGCTGTCAGCGCGGTTAAGATTCGTCCAGGTCCATGCCTGTTTTGTGCGTTTTTCCTACCGCCGGAGCAGCGCCCCGGTCATGGCTCGCCGCATCTTTGCCGCCACCTGGTCCGCCGACAACCGTCTCGCCGTCGGCTAGCGCATGGTGCCGCGCCCAAAATTCGTTTCATTAATAGAAAAATCGTATTCGTATAAATCATCATACAAATCATACAGAAAACATCTAATAAATTATATTACATAATAATTTTAAACAAAAAAATATAATGAAACTATTATATAAACAATATTTTACAAAAAATATAGCAAGTTTACGGCATGATAATGCCGCTATTTCATCAGAAAATTCGTCTCCGCCGAAAAATCGCCCATGCGGAGGATATGCTGGCATGCACCGCCACTCTTGGATATACTCCATCGACGGAGAATTATGATGAAATGCCCTTCCCGTTGCGGGGAGTGAGCCCACTCCGCTACCGCATGGCACAGAACATGGTAGCGACAGAGGGCACGGCACTGTTCACCTTTAGACCCTCTGACCAGGTTACGCATGAGTAGTCATCCAGCGCCATCCGCGCTGCGCAACGGCGATGCCTTATGGGCGGCGCTGTGTGTGCAGTTGCAAGAACAAACCACCGCCCAGCAGTTCAATACCTGGCTGCGCCCCCTTCGTGGCGAGTTGCATGGTAACGAGCTGCACCTTTTCGCACCCAATACCTTCGTCATGGAATGGGTGCGGGAAAGGCTGATAGATCTACTGGAAACGGTACTCGGCGAGCTTGCACCCGGAATGATGCTTCGCCTGGAACTCAGCACCGACGGCGCGGCGGCCCTAGCCCCGGCGGCGGCTACTCCAGTCACTACTGCGATCACCGATCCTCGCAATGGCAACCGGCTCAACCCGGGCTTTTCCTTCAAGTCCTACGTCGCAGGCAAATCCAATCAGTTGGCCGTGGCAGCGGCCCTGCAGGTCGCCAAAAATCCGGGGAAATCCTACAACCCTCTGTATATCTATGGCGGCGTTGGGCTGGGCAAAACGCATCTCATGCAAGCGGTAGGAAATGCCATTCTCCAACGCGATGCCGATGCCAAGGTGCTCTACGTTACTTCCGAAGGCTTCATCATGGACATGGTGCGTTCTCTGCAACACAACACCATCAATGATTTCAAGCAGCGCTACCGCAAGCTGGATGCCCTGCTCATCGACGACATCCAGTTTTTTGCGGGCAAGGATCGTACCCAGGAAGAGTTTTTCCACACCTTCAATGCCCTCTTTGACGGCGGTCGGCAGATTATTATCACCTGCGACCGCTACCCAAAAGAGGTGGATCGCCTGGAAGAGCGCCTGCAATCACGCTTCGGCTGGGGGCTGACGGTCGCCATCCAACCCCATGACCTCGAAACCCGCATGGCCATTGTCCTCTGCAAAGCGGAAGAAAGCGGCATTGATCTGCCTGAAGAAGTGGCCTTTTTCATCGCCGAGAAAATCCGCTCCCATGTCCGCGAACTGGAAGGGGCGCTGCGTCGGATCATCGCCCATGTCAACTTCACCCACAAGCCTTATAACCTGGATACCGCCCGGGAGGCCCTGCGTGACCTGATCGACGTGCAGAAGCGCATGGTCAGCCTCGACAACATCCAGAAAGTCGTGGCCGAGTATTTTCATATTCGCGGCTCCGACATGCAGTCCAAACGACGCAGTCGCAACATCGCCCGACCGCGCCAGATGGCCATGTGCCTGACCAAGGAACTTACCAACCATAGCCTGCCGGAAATCGGCGAGGCCTTCGGCGGACGCGATCATACCACCGTCCTCCACGCCTGCCGCCAGATCGACAAATTACGTCAGGAAGACACCCAGATGGATGAAGATTACCGCAATCTGCTACGGATTCTTGGCGCATGATCCAGCACGCGCACAAACTGTGGATAAGGCCCTGTATAACTTATGTGCCAACTCTGTATGAAAAAGAGGGCCCTTTTTTATCCCCAAGCATACCGGCTTATCCACAACTTGCCGACAACTTGCCAAAGCCCATTAGTCTATCAAGAGTAATGGGTTATAACACCTTTCCACAAGCTACCTGGCCATTAATAATAATAGTAGTTAAAAGGAAAAATATAAATTTTATATATAAAGCGGCCCGATCAGCCCCCTTTCAGACCTGGCACTCAAGGAGCAAACCCTGATGAAAATCACCATAGATCGCGAAGATCTCCTGCCTATTCTGGCGAATATGGCAAATATTGCCGACCGGCGACCGGTACAGCCTATTCTTGCCCATGTCCTCATCGAAGCCGCAGGGCAACATTGCCGATTCGTCGCCACAGACCTGGAAGTGCAGCTTTCCGCCGACCTGGATCATCCGGTAAATGCTCCAGGCACCTGTGCTGTACCGGCCCGCAAGCTCTATGACATCTGCCGCGCTTTACCCGAACACACACCCATAGAATTTCACAAGGACGGGGAAAAGCTGCTCCTGAAAGCCGCTAAAAGTCGTTTCACCCTGCATGTGTTGCCCGCCGATCAATTTCCCTATCTCAGTACTCACAGCAGTCGTTGTCAGGGTAACTGCAATGCCAAAGCCTTTCGCGAAGCGCTTGCCGTCACCGCCAACACCATGGCACAGAATGATGCGCGGCTCTTTCTGAACGGCGTCCTCATCGAGGTCGAAGGCCAGGAACTGCGTCTCGTAGCCACAGACGGTCATCGCCTGGCCATGATGACCCTGCCTTTTGCCAACAGTCTGGAAAGCGGAAACTACCAGGCCATTCTGCCGCGCAAAGCCGTTCTCGAACTGCTGCGGATTCTCGATGATGGTGATATCGCATTGGAAATGTCGGACACCGGTTTCCTACTCAACGATGGCATGCAACAATTCGCCTGCAAACTCATCGACGCCAAATATCCCGATTACCGGCGGGTGATTCCTCAAGGACATCCTCGCTTCGCCATACTTAATCGCCAGACTTTCAAAAGCGCCTTGCAACAAAGCGATGTCCTGGTGAGCGACCGTAATCCGACCACCCATCTACACCTCAGCAACAACCAGATGACCCTGCGCAGTTGCAATGAGGAACAGGAGGAAGGCGAGATCCAAATCCCTGTCGAGTACCAGAATGATACTCTAACTATCGCTTTCAACAGTCGTTATCTCACGGATACCACCCAGATATTCGCCCAGGAAAATTTGCGGATGCGCGTCAAGGATAGCGACAGCAGCGCTGTTTTTACTCCGGTAGATGGAGATAACCCCCTGTATATCATTATGCCTGTCCGCCTCTGAAATGCCCCTGGAGGCTCTGCACATCCAATCGGTGCGTTGCATAAAAACCCTGGATCTGAAAGCGGATCAACGGTGGAACTGGTTGATCGGCGCCAATGGTGCGGGAAAAAGCTCCGTGCTGGAGGCCATCCATATCCTCGGCACGGGGCAAACCTGGCGACGCAATCCCCGCCATGTGCAGCGGGAGGATGACAACGAATATTTGGTCAGCGCCCACCTGCCTGATCATTTTCTCGCCCTGCGTCGACGTGGCGAAACGCGGGAAATACGCTATGATGGTGAATCGCTCGCTTCAGCCTGGATGCTGCTCGACATTCTGCCACTGCAAAGTCTGCACGATGACAATAGCCATTTTGTTGCGGGAACGGCGGAAGACCGCCGACGTGTACTGGATTGGGGCATTTATTACGCGGATCACTACTATGGCACGGTGTTTCGCCAGTACCGGCGGGCTTTGCAACAGCGCAACGCCTGGCTGAAAAGCGGTTATGGTCAGCAACCCTGGGATGACGGCGTCATTGCCACCGGTGAAGAAATCCAGCAGCGGCGGCAAGCGCATCTGGCCACGGTGCAGCCCGAAGTTGCCACCCTCTGGGAACGTTGGTCCGGATCACTTTCCGGACTTAGCCTGCATCTGCACAGTGGCTGGAAAGAGGGCTTGGCGCTGGGTGATTGCCTGCTGCGGGATCAGGAACAGGATCGCGAAATGGGTTACACCCACAGCGGCCCGCACCGCGCCAATCTGGCGTTTCGGGTGCGCGGCAAAGCGGCACTGGATATTCTTTCGCGCGGCCAGTTGCGGGTACTGGGTCTGGCCTATCGCCTGGCGCAGGTGAAGATCCTGAAGCAGGCAGGCTTGCCCCTGCCGACCATACTGATTGACGATTTTGCGGCGGAGCTCGATGCTTCGGCGCGAGATTGGTGGGTGAAAGAGCTTGATCTGCTGGGTGTGCAGGTCTTTGCCGCCGTCACCGCGGCCGGGCAGATTCCGGCGGCGGTGAGTCGTGGTGGTCATTTTTGTCTGGCGGCAGGCCAGCTTGAGAAGGAAACAGCATCATGACGGGAATATACGATTCTACCAGTATCCAGGTATTGAAAGGGCTGGAAGCAGTACGCAAACGCCCCGGCATGTATATCGGTGATACCGATGATGGCAGCGGTCTGCACCACATGGTTTTTGAGGTGGTGGACAACGCCATCGACGAGGCGCTCGGCGGTTATTGCGACGCCATCGTTGTTACCATCCATGATGACGAATCGGTCAGCGTCAGCGATAACGGTCGCGGCATTCCTGTCGACATTCACGCCGAAGAGGGGCGGTCTGCTGTCGAAGTCATCATGACCGTACTGCATGCCGGTGGTAAATTTAATGACAATGCCTACAAGGTTTCCGGCGGTCTGCACGGGGTCGGTGTCTCGGTAGTGAACGCCCTTTCAGAAACGCTCCAGTTGCGTATATTCCGCGATGGCTATGTCTGGACCCAGGAATATCATGATGGCGAACCCCAGGCACCCGTTGCCCGCGGTGAGGCGTCACGCAAGCATGGCAGTACCATCCGCTTCAAACCCTCGCCTCAGGTTTTTGCCGATACGCATTTCCACTTCGAGATTATCGCTAAGCGCTTGCGCGAACTGGCTTTTCTCAATTCCGGCGTGCACATCACCTTGCTGGATGAACGGGGCGGACGGGAAGAAGTTTTCCATTACGAAGGCGGTATCCGCGCCTTTGTGGAGCATCTCAACCGCAGCAAAACCGCCATTCATCCCACTGTGATCACCCTTAACGGCGAGCGCGACGGTATTGTCGTTGAAGCCGCCCTGCAATGGAATGAAGGCTATAGCGAGGCGGTGCTTTGCTTCACCAACAATATTCCCCAAACCGATGGGGGCACACATCTGGCGGGCTTTCGCGGCGCGCTGACCCGTACTCTGAATCAATATATGGAACGGGAAGGCATCATCGCCAAGGCTAAGGTGGTGGTGAGCGGCGAAGATACGCGTGAAGGCCTGACGGCGGTGCTTTCCGTCAAGGTACCGGATCCCAAATTTTCTTCGCAGACCAAGGAAAAGCTGGTTTCCAGCGAGGTCAAGCCGATCGTGGAGTCTTCCATGTCCGAGGCGCTGACGATATTTTTGGATGAGCACCCCAAAGAGGCGCAGGCGATTGCCGCCAAAATTGTCGAAGCGGCACGGGCGCGGGAAGCCGCTCGCCGGGCACGGGAACTGACGCGCCGCAAGGGTGCGCTGGATATCGCCAACCTCCCCGGCAAACTGGCCGACTGCCAGGAGAAAGATCCAGCCAAGTGCGAAATTTATCTGGTGGAGGGTGATTCCGCCGGCGGCTCCGCCAAACAGGGCCGTGATCGTCGGCATCAGGCTATCCTGCCCTTGAAGGGTAAAATCCTCAATGTGGAACGGGCGCGTTTTGATAAAATGCTTTCGTCGGATGAGATCGGTACCCTCATTACGGCCTTGGGCACCGGTATTGGCGCTGGGGATTTTGATGTGGCCAAGTTGCGTTATCACCGCGTCATCATCATGACCGATGCGGATGTCGACGGCAGCCATATCCGCACCCTGCTGCTGACCTTCTTCTACCGGCAGATGCCCGAACTGGTGGCGCGCGGCCATATTTATATCGCCCAGCCACCTCTCTACAAGGTCAAGAAAGGCAAGGATGAGCGCTATATCAAGGACGACATCGAATTGGCCGCCTACCTGCGCGAAATTGCTATGCAGGGCGCCCAATTCCGTCCTGCGGCGGATGCTGAGCCGGTAACTGAGGAGCAACTGGCCGGCATGATGCGTCAATACCAGAATATCGAGGCTTTGGTGCAGCGCTTGGAGCGGCGCTATCCCGGTACCCTGCTTTGGGCGCTGGCCACGTTGCCGCCTGTTGTTACGGAGTCGGCGGATAGCGCCGCCTGGGACGATTTCGCGCGACGGCTCCGCGCGGCATTGGAGCTCAACGCCCTGCCCGCCGAACATTACACGGTGGAGCGGGTGGGCGAAGCAGAGGCCTTGCGCCTGGTGGTCCGCCGCGAACATCACGGCAGTCAGGAACTACGTTTCTTTGATCAGGATTTCTTTGCCGGTGGTGAATACCGGCATCTGGCGGATTATGCGCGGGTGATTGAAGGTAATATCCGTGCCGGCGCGCGGATGGAACGCGGCGAGCGAGGGGTTACCGTCAGCCGTTTCCGTGCGGCTATGGACTGGCTTATGGCTGACGCCCGTCGGGGTATCGAGATTCAGCGCTACAAGGGCCTGGGTGAAATGAATCCGGAACAGCTTTGGGAGACCACCATGAACGCCGAAAACCGGCGTCTGGTGCGGGTGGATGTGGAAGACTCCATCGCTGCCGACGAGGTCTTTTCCATGCTCATGGGCGATGCCGTGGAACCGCGTCGCCGCTTTATTGAGGATAACGCACGTTTCGTATCGCGACTCGATATCTGATTATGCGGCAATATGCTGATCAAAACGCAGGGGGGGTATGGGCCAATGGATGATTTCCATGCGCCCGTCGGTATGTTCGACCAGCGCGGTACAGCTCTCGACCCAGTCGCCGTCGTTGTAATAGAGGACGCCGTCAATAGTTTTTTGCTCGGCATGGTGGATATGGCCGCAGATCACGCCAGCGTAACCGCGGCGTGAGGTTTCTTCGGCCAGCAGGTGTTCGTAGTCGTTGATAAACTGCACCGCTTTTTTTACTCGGTATTTGATGTAAGCGCTCAGGGACCAGTGACGGCGCAGGCCCAGGCGCCGGAACGCACTTTGCAGCAGCCGGTTGCTCCAGAGCAACAGGGTATAGCCATGATCGCCCAGACGAATGAGCCAGGTGGCGTAACGCATGGCGGCATCGAACTGATCACCATGGATGACCCAGAGCTTTTTGCCATCGGCGGTCTCATGCACTGCTTCCCGGAGGATGGCAATGTCGCCAAGGGCAAGGGCGTTGCCCTGGTTTTGCACGTAGTCGGAGAGCAACTCGTAGACGGGATCGTGATTGCCGCAGACATAACGTACTATTACCCCGGAGCGGGCCAGACGGAGCACCTTCTGGACCACCGTATTATGGTTGCGAGGCCAGTACCAGCGCACTTTGAGGCGCCACAGATCGATGATGTCGCCGACCAGATAGAGCTGCTGGCAGGAGTTGTGGCGAAGAAAGTCCAAAAGGCTCTCCGCCTGACAGCCGCGGGTGCCGAGATGGACGTCTGATAAAAATATGCTGCGATAATGGGCCATAGGGCCATCCTGAAAAGGTGACATAACCCCATATTGCCAGCAAAATATGACAGTTTGATGAAAGCTGGCCGCAGTGTAGTTGCCGGTATGCCTCTGGAGATCATGGTGCTTAACCAGTTTAATTTTGAATACAAAGAACTTTTTACTGCTGAAGGTCTTGTGCGTCTGGATGGAGAATTTCTTCGATCCCTGGCGGAAAAGGACAAAACCCTGGCGGAAAATTTGCAAATCTACCGTGCGGCAGGCGCTCAGCCTGCTGATAAGGCCCAGAGTGAGTTTTTGTTATGTCTTGCGCCGCATCTTGAGCGGTTTATCGCCCGGCTTTTTTGTGTGGAGCCGGAGGTGGCGGAGTTGCAGGCCCGGACCCGCAGCCATGATGTCGTCATGGATT
>JAPTWR010000210.1 GCA_028065135.1 Acidithiobacillus sp. | reverse complement strand
CCTCGGATGCTTCGGCCTGGCTTGCTGCTTTGAGCGACTATAGCCGCCCCGATAGCTCCATGCGCCAGGGGCAACTGGAGCGCCTGCGGCATTTTTCGCCCCCTACCTGGGAGCAGCACTTTGAGCAATTCACCGAGTTCATGAATCGCTTATGACTATATGCACGCGAAGGAGGCGAGCATCTATGAAACGAGTCCCTGAGTTCAAGACCGATGCAGAAGCCGAATTGTTCTTGGAGCAAGACCTTTCTGGCCTTGACTTCAAGCAGTTTAAGCCGATGCACTTTGAGGTGGCGAGGAAAGAAGCCGCACTGAACGTGCGCCTGCCTGCCGCCCTGATGGACGCAGTACGCGCCAAGGCCAAGGCCAAGGGCATCCCTTACGCCCGCTATGTGCGGATGGTGTTGGAAGCAGATTTGCAGCGCAGCCGTCTGAAACCTACCAGGGAGAAATCCTGAATTTTGAATCAGCGGGCCGAGAGCTTCTATCGGCTTTCGACTTCCTGCCGTTCCAGCAAACCCCGTTGCGTCTGTTCCTGCCCATGGGGCAGATTGCGAAACTGTTCGCGTAGTGGCTTCCCCGGACGAGGCCCCTGTATCTATAGAGTCCAGCAACATCGGAAAAGGCGAAAGTGCGTCCCGATCTCGACAGGCATCTGCTGCAGCCGTCGATGAAATGTTGTCCTTCATGCAGGCTCGTCAGCCTGTGGACGGTGTCGATCTCAAGGCGCTTATTAACGAAGGTCGGGCATGAATTTTGTCTTGGATGCTTCTGTTGCGTTGCTCTGGCTGGTGCCCGCAACCAGTCAGGCGGTGTTCCACATGCCAATCCAACGATGGCATAATATGCCAGTTCATTCTAAATGATGGAGGCTGTCATGCCCACGCGCAATGTTGTACTTACCCCTCACCAGGCTTCTTTTGTCCAGCAGTTGGTTGACTCTGGGCGTTACCAGAACGCCAGCGAAGTTCTGCGCGAGGGCCTGCGCCTGGTCGAGCAACGTGAGCGCGATGATGCGGTGCGCCTGAAAGTATTGCGTGAAGCCGTGGTGCTTGGTATTGAAGACATCGAGGCCGGCCGTTACACCGCCATGAATTCGGCTGCTGATTTGCGCGCCCACATCAGCACCTTGACCAATCAGGCACTGCAGGATCATGAATGACCAGTTGGACGCTGCGCGTCGCAAGGCAGGCGGAAGTGGATATCGTGGATATCCTTTCGAAAGGGGATACTCATGGGTACTATAACTAAAGTGGTGCTTCAAAAGATGAAGGCGGATCGTCTCGCTGCCTGTCGACAACTGTCTGAGGATTACTTGCAGATCACCAGAGAAAAGCTTTTACCTTCTATCATCGATTTGTTTGATCCCGATGTTGTCTGGGTCTTTGGTTCGGTGGCGCGCCGGACGGCTACCGAAGATTCTGACATAGACCTGTTGATTGTCAGTGGCCCTGGTCTGGATGATGTTCCCTGGCTAAAAAGACAACAGATGGCTATGGAGGCCGTCATTCAGGCCAGGATGCCTTTCGGTTGCGATGCCATCGTTTGGACAAGATCGGAATGGGAAAAGGAAATGCAAGGGTGCAATGGGATACAGCAGGAATGCCTCAGAAATAACGAGGTGCTTTATGAGCGATGAGGCACGACTGGATCGCAGTAGGCAGTGGTTTGATGCGGCATTTGATGAGCTAAAAGCCTCTAAAACACTATTGTATACAGGACATTACGCTCAGTCTTGTTTTTACGCGCAACAGTCCGTGGAAAAAGCCATGAAAGGTATTATGGCGGCCGACGGCAAAGCAATAACCACGCACTCCATTGCGAAGTTGATGATTAACCTGCCCCAGGATAATCAGCTCGACGATCTGGAACCGATCCGGCTGGATAAATTTTATATTCTGACGCGTTATCCGGAATCTCTGCCAGAAGGTGCGAGCATAAGGCAGCTATTTGGCAGGCGAGATGCAGAAGACGGCTATGCCACGGCATCGGGAACTGTCCACTTGTTGGCTGGCTGGGCCAAAGAGCTGGGTGTCACGATTCCTGAACTGAATGAAGAGATTTTGCCCCGTGAATAACTGGATTACACGAAGAATGGCCTGGGGATATCGGGGTTACCGATCTACATGACCAAAGGAGGCGTCCTATGGAATCCTTTGTATCTATCGCACTGGCCGAAGCCAAAGCACACTTGAGCCACGTTCTGGATCGGGTGGAGGCGGGTGAGGAGTTGGTGATCACTCGGTGCGGCAAACCGGTGGCCCGAGTTGTTCCTGTGCAGCAGCCGATCGTTCCCTTGCCATCCCTGGCTGATTTTCGGGCGCAATTGCCTAAAATGCGGCATTCCAGTACCGAAATGATTCGTGCAATCCGTGATGAAGGTTATTGATGGTCTATCTGGACACCAGAATACTCATAAGGTAGCCAACCCAAAAGCGGCAGCACTGCAGGGTTTAGCCAAGATGGTGGAAGCATCCAACACAAGGAAACGTCCATGATTGAAGTCTACCAAGCGGATTACCAAAACGCAGATCATTGTCTAGCCATTCGCGAGCTCCTCGATCTGTATGCAAGAGATAACATGGGCCAAAGGAAGCCCCTCCGCCAGGAGGTCTATGAAAAGCTGGTAGAGGACCTCATGCGTCGTCCGTGGATTCGTGTTTATTTTGCCGCAAATAAGCAAGAAATGATTGGAATTGCTGTTTGTATGGAAGGCTTTTCCACTTTTAACAGCGCGCCACTGGCGAATATTCACGATGTTTACGTCAAACCGGGCTTTCGCAGACAGGGAGTTGCCCATAAACTTTTTACCTTTATTGAGCGCCAAGCACGTGAGATGGGATTCTGTAAACTGACTCTGGAAGTGTTGGAGGGCAATCTTCCTGCCCAGGAAACTTATCGCAAAATGGGTTTTGCGCCATATACCATCAACGATAGTGCGGGTGTAGCACAGTTCTGGCAGAAGTATCTGACCTGAAACCGTTCGAGGACTTGGCATAAACGCCGTCCATGCCCCAGAATCAAATCCAATGATGGAAAACCCCATGAATCCATTGTTGGGCACATTGCAGGCTTATCCTTTTGCGCGACTGTGGCAATACCTGCCGGGAACATGGCCACACGCTGGCAACCTGGGCAACGTGCCACGAGGCGGACTTAAGGACGGAGTTCTCGCGCGAACGAAAGTCTCCGCGCAAAAGGGCGGCAGGCGCCGCCCCCCAAAAATAGAAGCTCGTGACGGTCACCGAAGGGGCTGGTAAACTTCCCCACTATGCATAACGCCAACAATGCTCTCCGTGTGCTCATGGAAATGCGCCCTGCCCTGGATGGCTTTTATGGTATCCCGCAGGAAACCCGCCTGCTTTATGGGGTGCTTTCCACCTTGCCGGATTTGGAACTATCCGGCCTGCTACAGATGTCCAAACGCAGCGTGCGCGGCGGGGTGTATGGCCGTGTGTCGCTCTCCGAGGCAGAGCGGGTGCATCGCTTTGCGCGGGTGGTGGTATCCCTCAAGGGCCGCAGCGCGCTGGACTGGAAAGGCGATGTCGCCGAATGGCTCGACAACTTCTGGCAGACCTGGCGCTTGCGCTGGAGTGCCTGGACCGGGCTGGGGAGGATTCCCTTAGGGCACTTTGAGACCCGGCATTTCCGCGATTTTGTCTGGCAGGAGCTTTATGGCCGGAGCCTGCCCGCTGCTGACCGTGAACAGGTATTGCAAAGCGATTATCGGGTTTGTGCCTATCCGTGGCGGCGTATGCATCTGGTGGGTATTGAGCGGGCGCAGGTCTTGTCCCGTTCCCGCTATCCGGTGCTGGATACGCGGGGGCTGGATGTTTTTGTGGCGCAGACGCCTTTTCCCGGACGGGTGAGCGCGGGCACGGCCTTGGTGGTGCATTACCACGATGCCATCCCGGTGCTCATGCCCCATACCATCTCCGACCGTGCCTTTCATCAAAGCAGTCACTTTCAGGCCATGGCCGCCAACGTGCGCTCCGGCGGGCACTTCGTTTGCGTGTCCGATGCCACCCGGCGCGATCTGCTGAGTCTCTTCCCCGAGGCGGAGGCGCGGGCCCACACCATCCACAATATGCTGCCCGCCCACTATTATCCCGCAGAGCCTGAGCCCGAACGGATTCCCGACATCGTCCGCCGTCATTTGCATGGCGAGTATGAGGGGAAGGTGGGGGGTACGGTGACGGGTAAGAGCAGAATCTATCCGCTGGCCCGCGTCTTCCATAACGAAGAGGAGAAAACCGCCTTTTATGCCCGCGCCCTGGGGCCGGGGACGCGCTTCGTGCTCATGGTCTCCACCATCGAGCCGCGCAAAAACCACGCCCGTCTGCTGGCCGCATGGGAAACCTTGCGCGGCATGCTGGATCCGGAGCTGAAGCTGATTCTGGTGGGGCATATCGGCTGGGATTACCAGACCGCGTTGGAGGGCTTCCTGCCGTGGATCGAACAGGGCAGCCTCTTCCTGCTTTATGGTATCCCCGCCGACGCCCTGCGCCTGCTCTACCGGCAGGCGGTGGTGACCGTCTGTCCCAGCGTGGGCGAAGGCTTTGATTTCTCCGGTGCGGAGGCCATGCGCTGCGGTGGTGTGGTGGCCGCCTCCGACATTCCGGTACATCGCGAGGTCTATGGCGAAGCGGCCCGGTACTTCGACCCTTACGACACCGCCAGCCTGGTAGAAACCTTGCGTCAGATCATCTACAGCCCCGACGCCAACGCCCTGCAAAGCCAACTCCGCGCCAGTGGCGCCGCCCAAAGCGCCCGCTACCTGCCCGAACGCATCCTGCCCCAGTGGGAGGCGTTTTTGCGGGGAGTGAAACAGGGATAGACATCATAATCCGCGTCTATTAGGCGGTTATGTGCAAATCACGCACTCCTGCCTGTTTGCGGCCATTGTCGGGTGGGCGCCGCGGGCGTGCGCTGACTTGACCAGCGGTTTCCTGTATTCTTGATAAACTGGTTGAATGGATGATGTTCCCGGGGCTGAGTCATGCAGATTGTGTATCCAATGGATGGACTGGCCATCTCTCTGAATTTGAAAACTTCGTGAGCCGCCCATGAAAAACCAAAAAATTGCCGTCATCGGCTATGCCTCACGCTTGCCGCAAACGTCCGACGCCACTTTCTGGGAGGACTTGCTGGCGGGGCGGGATCTGGTGACGCGGGTAGCCGAGGACCGCTGGGCCACGGCGAATCTGGAGCATCCGCAGCGGAGCCATCCGGGAACTTCGGTGACGTTCGCGGCGGGT